>NZ_JBHXNB010000020.1:63932-73010 GCF_042720095.1 Rhodococcus sp. NPDC058505 | reverse complement strand
CGGTCACATCAAGTGACCGAATCCCACATTCGGTCAGGGAGGGGGGAGGGGTGGGGGTGGGGCCAGGGGAGGGGATGCGGGAGGGCGGGGGTGCGGTCAGGGAGGGGTGCGGTCGGTCAGCTGAACTGCATGACGCCGTCGTCCAGGGTGCGGTGCCGCAGGGTGACGAGGTCGTGGACATAGCTCATGCCGAGCTGCCAGGGTGCCCGGGAGCCGGACCGGGGGAACCGGTCGACCGAGCGCTGCACGTAGCCTGCCTCGAAGTCGAGCAGTGGCCGGGTGGTGAGCGTCGGGTCGTCGTTGACCGGAACGCACACCGTCTCGCCGTTGGCGTCCATCCGGGTGAGCAGGCGGCAGAAGTACTCCGCGACCAGATCGGCCTTGAGCGTCCATGAGGCGTTGGTGTAGCCGATGGTGAACACAAAGTTCGGGACGCCGCTGAGCATCATTCCCTTGTAGGCCAACGTGTCCGGGAGCGACACCGGTTCCCCGTCGAGGCACAGTTCGGCGCCGCCGAAGATCAGCAGGTTCAGCCCGGTCGCGGTGACGACGATGTCGGCGTCGAGTTCCTCGCCGGACTCCAGCGCCAGACCGCGCTCGGTAAACGTGGCGATCCGGTCGGTGACGATGGACGCCGTGCCGCGGCGGATCGCGCGGAACAGGTCGCCGTCCGGTACCAGGCACATGCGCTGGTCCCACGGGTCGTAGCGGGGGGTGAAGTGGGTGTCGATGTCGTAGCCCGCGGGCAGCTGCCGCTGCTGCGCCTTGCGGAGATACGTCTTGACGACTCCGGGAAGCCGTTGGCTCAGCTGATAGGTGACCGTGGAGAACGCGACGTTCTTCCAGCGGGTGATCGGGTAGGAGATCCGGTCGCCGAGCACCCGTCGCAGGGTGTTGGCGATGGGATCCTTCGCGGGCAGGGCCGCGATGTAGGTGGGCGAACGCTGCAGCATCGTGACGTGACCGGCGTCGGCGGCCATCGACGGGACCAGGGTGACCGCGGTGGCGCCGCTGCCGATGACGACGACCTTCTTGCCGGTGTGGTCGAGGTCCGCCGGCCAGTGCTGCGGGTGCACGATCCGTCCGCCGAAGCGGTCGGTGCCCTCGAATGCCGGGGTGAAGCCCTCGTCGTAGCGGTAGTAGCCGGTGCAGGCGTACAGGAAGCGGGCGGTGAGGGTGACGGTCTCGCCGTCGTGCTCGGCGTCCACCGTCCACAGCTGATCGCTGCTCGACCAGTCCGCCCGGATCATGCGGTGCCCGAATCGGATTCGATTCTCGATGCCCGCCTCGGCTGCGGTGTCGCGGACGTACTGCAGGATGGCGGGTCCGTCGGCGATGGACTTCTCGTCGGTCCACGGGCGGAACCGGTAGCCGAGCGTCTGCATGTCGGAGTCGGAGCGGATCCCGGGGTACCGGAACAGGTCCCAGGTGCCGCCGATCGCGTCCCTGGCCTCGAGGATCGTGTAGGTGCGGCCCGGGAACGCGTCCTGGAGATGGTGGGCCGCGCCGATGCCGGACAGTCCGGCGCCGATGATCAGGACGTCCACGTCCGGCCGTGTCCTGCTCATGACTGACCTCCGGTGTGCTGCGGATGTGTGTGAAGGACGGTACCACTCACATTCGGTCCGTGAACGCGAACAGCCCCCGGCTGGGAGTCGGGGGCTGTTCGCGTGGTCATGACGCCGTGGTGACGGAACTCAGAGCTGAGCGACGACCCAGTCGATGGACTTGGTCAGCTGGCTGATGTCCTCGGGGTCGATCGCCGGGAACATGCCGATGCGCAGCTGGTTGCGCCCCAGCTTGCGGTACGGCTCGGTGTCGACGATCCCGTTGGCGCGCAGGATCTTCGCGACCGCCGCGGCATCCACATCGTCGTTGAAGTCGATCGTGCCGACGACCTGCGAGCGCAGCGCCGGATCCGTCACAAACGGGGTGGCGAACGCGGACGCCTCGGCCCACTCGTACAGCCGCGACGACGAGTCCTTGGTGCGGGCGGTGGTCCACTCCAGACCGCCGTTGCCGTTCATCCACTCGATCTGGTTGGCGAGCATCAGCAGCGTCGCCAGCGCGGGGGTGTTGTAGGTCTGGTCCTTGAGGGAGTTGTCGACCGCGATCGGCAGCGACAGGAATTCCGGGGTCCAGCGACCCGAGTCCTTGATCTCCGCGACCCGCTCAAGCGCCTTCGGGCTCATCAGCGCGATCCACAGGCCGCCGTCCGCGGCGAAGGACTTCTGCGGGGCGAAGTAGTAGACGTCGGCGTCGGTGATGGTCACCGGCAGCCCGCCCGCACCGGAGGTGGCGTCGATCGCGATCAGCGCGTTCTCCGATCCCGCGAGGCGGGACACCGGCACCGCGACACCGGTCGAGGTCTCGTTGTGCGCCCACCCGATCAGGTCGACCGAGCCGTCGGCCACGAGCTCCGGTGCGCTGCCCGGATCGGACGAGACGACGACCGGGTCACCGATGAACGGGTTGCCCTTGGCCACCGACGCGAACTTCGACGAGAACTCGCCGTAGGTGAAGTGCTGCGATCGCTCCCGGATCAGGCCGAACGCGGCGGCGTCCCAGAACGCCGTCGAGCCGCCGTTACCGAGGATGACCTCGTAGCCCTCGGGCAACGAGAACAGGTCGCGGAGGCCGGAACGGACCCGACCCACGACGTCCTTGACCGGCTTCTGACGGTGGCTGGTGCCGAACACGGAGGCGCCGACGTCGACGAGCGACTGCAGCTGCTCGGGGCGGACCTTCGAGGGGCCGCAGCCGAAGCGGCCGTCGACGGGCTTGAGGTCGGCGGGGATGATCGGGGTGCTCATCAGCGATGTGTCCTTACTGCGTTGGGTGACGAGGCGGGAAGGTTAGCGGGCGACCTTGTCCCAGCCGGCGACGGACTCGGGGGTGCGGGGTTCCGGTCCGGTGTAGATGGCGGCGGGCCGGACCAGCTTGCCGAGACGCTTCTGCTCAAGGATGTGCGCGCACCAGCCCGCCGTGCGGCCGCAGGTGAACATCGCGGGCATCATCGCGGCCGGGACCTCGGCGAAGTCGAGGATGACCGCGGCCCAGAACTCGACGTTGGTCTCGATCGCGCGGTCGGGGCGACGCTCACGCAGCTCGGCGAGCGCGGCCTGCTCGAGCGCGGCAGCGACCTCGTAGCGCGGCGCATTCAGCCGCTTGGCGGTGTTGCGCAGCACCCGGGCCCGGGGGTCCTCCGCGCGGTACACGCGGTGACCGAAGCCCATCAGCTTCTCCTTGCGGTCGAGGATGCCCTTGACCAGTGCGCGGGCGTCGCCGGTGCGCTCGGTCTCCTCGATCATCGGCAACACGCGGGCGGGGGCGCCGCCGTGCAGCGGGCCGGACATCGCGCCGACCGCACCGGACAGCGAGGCGGCGACGTCGGCGCCGGTGGACGCGATGACGCGGGCGGTGAAGGTGGAGGCGTTCATGCCGTGTTCGGCGGCCGAGACCCAGTAGGCGTCGATCGCGGCGACGTGCGCCGGATCCGGCTCGCCCTTCCAGCGGATCATGAACCGCTCGGTGACGGTCCGGGCCTCGTCGATCCGCTGCTGCGGGACGGCGGGCTGGTAGATGCCGCGCGCGGACTGCGCGACATAGGACAGGGCCATGACGGCGGCGCGGGCGAGGTTCTCGCGGGCGGTGGCGTCGTCGATGTCGAGCAGCGGCTCGAAGCCCCAGATCGGGGCGAGCATCGCCAGGCCGGCCTGCACGTCGACGCGGACGTCGCCGGTGTGGATGGGGAGCGGGAACGGTTCGGCAGGGGGCAGGCCCTTGCCGAACTCGCCGTCGACGAGCAGCGCCCAGACGTCACCGAACGTCACGCCCTGCTCGACGAGGTCCTCGATGTCGACGCCGCGGTAGCGCAGCGCGCCACCGTCCTTGTCGGGTTCGGCGATGTCACTGGTGAAGGCGACGACGCCCTCGAGCCCTGCGACGAAATCCTCGGGTACTGCCGCGCTGGATGCCATTTCTCGTGGATTCTCCTCGTCTTCAGTGCCGCCGGTCCGGGCCGCACAAAGCCATCACCGCCGGGCGGGGTGTGCGTGCCGGGTGTGCAGCACGTGTCGCCGCGGTCACCGATGAACTCTAGCCCGTCGGTCCGCCGCCGTTGAGCAGGGCATACCCGGGAGTAACGTGATCGGGTGTGTCGCCCGATGCCGAACCTCCCGCCGCGGAACCCGTCGACCTCGCCGCCATGCGGGTCGCGTACGCGGCGCAGGGCGTGAATTCGCCTGCCCACGAACTGAACCTGGACGTGGCGACCGTCGCCGACGGCTGGTTGCCGCTGCTGCAGCGGTGGATCGATCAGGCGCGGGAGGCGGGGACGCCCGAGCCGAACGCGATGGTGCTGGCGACCGTCGACGCGGACGGCTGCCCGGCGTCGCGGACCGTGCTCTGCAAGGGCGTTTCCGAGGACGGCCTGGTCTTTTACACGAACTATCGGTCGAACAAGGCTCGCCAGCTGGACCGCTCCCCGCACGCGTCGGCGACCTTCGCGTGGACCGCGTTCGCGCACCAGGTCACGGTGCGCGGTGAGGTGACGCGGGTACCGGACGCGGTGACCGAGGAGTACTGGCGGACCCGGCCCCGAGGGTCGCAGCTCGGTGCGTGGGCGTCGGATCAGTCCGCGCCGATCGAGTCGCGGGCGGCGCTCGATGCCCGGCTGGTCGAGGTCACCGAGCGGTTTGCCGACCACGACGAGATCCCGCGACTGCCGGGCTGGGGCGGATTCCTGCTCCGGCCGCGGACCGTCGAGTTCTGGCAGGGCCGGGCCAACCGGATGCACAACCGGGTGCTGGTCACCCGCGCTGGCACCGGCTGGACCGCTGAGCGCCTGCAGCCGTGACGGAACTGCGGAAACGTCGGCTGCTGGCCGACGTCACTCCGCTGCGCGAGCCGCACTACCGCCGACTCTGGGTCTCCGGCATCGTCACGGTGATCGGTGCGCAGCTCAGTGTCGTCGCGGTGCCGCAGCAGGTGTACGAGATCACCCGCAGTTCCGCGTATGTCGGGTTGACCGGCGTGTTCGGGTTGGTGCCGCTGATCGTGTTCGGGCTGTGGGGCGGCGCGCTGGCGGACGCGATGGATCGCCGCCGCCTGATCACGATCACCACGCTCGGGCTGATCGTGACGTCGGTGCTGTTCTGGGCCCAGGCAGCGGCAGGGCTCGACAACGTGTGGCTGGTCCTCGGCCTGTTCGCGCTGCAGCAGGCGTTTTTCGCGGTGAACCAGCCGACCAGGGCGGCGATCATCCCGCGCCTGATCCCCGGCGAGCAGCTTCCCGCCGCGAACTCGCTGAACATGACGGTGGTGCAGTTCGGGGCCATCGCGGGGCCACTGCTCGCCGGGGTGCTGATTCCGTCGGTCGGGCTGGCCAGCCTGTATCTGATCGACTCGATCGCGCTGCTGGCCACGCTGTGGGCGGTGCTGGCACTGCCCGCGCTGCCGCCGCTCGGCGCGACGACGCGGGCGGGGCTGCGGTCGGTGCTCGACGGCTTCGCCTACCTGTCCACGCAGAAGGTGCTGCTCGCATCGTTCGTCGTCGACATCATCGCGATGGTGTTCGGCATGCCGCGGGCGCTGTTCCCGCAGATCGCGCACGAGACGTTCGGTGACCCGGTGTCCGGCGGGGTCGCGCTCGGGCTGCTGTTCGCGGCGATGTCCGCGGGCGCCGTGGTCGGCGGGGTCTTCTCCGGGTGGCTGCCCCGGGTCAGCTACCAGGGTCGCGCTGTGGTGGTGTGCATCGCGCTGTGGGGTGTCGCGATGATCGGCTTCGGGGTTGCCGTCGGACTCGCGGATCCGGACGGCGGACCGTTGCTGCTGTGGATCGCGCTCGCGTTCCTCGCCCTCGGTGGCGCGGTGGACATGATCTCGGCCGCGTTCCGGTCGACGATGCTGCAGCAGGTCGCCCCCGACGACATGCGCGGACGGTTGCAGGGCGTGTTCATCGTGGTCGTCGCGGGTGGCCCGCGGATCGGTGACGTGCTGCACGGCGCCGCCGCGTTCGCGTTCGGGACCGCGGTCGCGGCCGCGGGCGGGGGCGTGCTGGTCGTCGTCGGCGTGGCGATCGCGTGCCTGCTGCTGCCCGCCTTCCTGCGGTATCGGGTGAAGCGACCGCGGCCCGTGTGAGTCCGCGGTGTCGGATCATGCGTGCCGCCGGCACGAAACCGGTGGCGCGGTCCCGCATTTCATGGACACTGGGGCCCATGCAGTCGCCCGGGTACGAGATCAGGTTCGGTGACCACCGCGCGGAGGTGGTCGCGCGGGGCGCCGGGCTGCGGATGCTCACCCACCGGGATCGGGCGTTGACCGAGACGTGGACCACCCCGGATCCGCCGCTATCCGCGGGCCAGGTCCTTGCGCCGTGGCCGAACCGGATCCGCGACGGCCGGTTCCGCTTCGACGGCGTCGACCATCAGCTGGCCGTGACCGAACCGGCGCGCGAGAACGCCATCCACGGGCTCGTCCGCCGCGACGACTGGCAGCTCGTCGCGCAGTCCGAGCGACGCGTCGAGCAGACCATCCGGATCGGACTGCACAAGGGGTGGCCGTATCCGCTGCAGCTGACCGTCGTGCACGAACTCGGTCCGGACGGACTGACCGTCACCCACACCGCGACCAATGTCGGTGCGACCCCCGCGCCGTTCGGGCTGGGAGTGCACGCCTACCTGCGGGTCGGTGACGTCCCACTCGACGAGTGCACGCTGCGGCTTGCCGCGGGCACCCGGTTGCCGCTGGACCCGGAGCGGCTGCTGCCGAACGGGCCGTCGCGGTCGGTGTACGACACCGACTACGACTTCACCGCGGCCCGGCCCCTCCGCGGGGTCGTCCTCGACGCGCCGTTCAGCTCGATCGTGCCCGACCCGGACGGTCGGGCCCGGCACGAGTTGCTGGCCCCCGACGGGTCCGGTGTCGTGCTGTGGACCGACAACAAGTTCGGGTGGGTTCAGGTGTTCACCGCGGACCCGGCGCAGGGGCACGGCTATCCGGGTCGGGGCCGGGCGCTCGCCGTCGAACCGATGACCTGCCCACCGGACGCGTTCAACTCCGGGATCGACGAGGTGGTGCTGGTGCCCGGCCAGAGCTGGTCGGGCAGCTGGGGCATCGGCGCGGTCTAGTCAATCGCCTGGTCAGGACATTTCGTTACGGTGCGGGTCGCGCGAAACCGTGACCCACCCTGGGCGGCTGCGGGCAACTGCGACTAGGTTCTCTAGACGACTGACTATTGCAACTCGCATAGCCTCGAGTTTGAGAGGGATCCTCCGTGCCCGCTGTCGATGACACCACGCCCACACTCAGCTACCCGGGTGGCGCACACTCGATGTCCATTGCCAAAGCAACCGAAGGCAACGACGGCATCGAGCTGGGCAAGCTTCTTTCCGCGACGGGGTACACCACCCTCGATCCGGGATTCGTCAACACCGCCTCCACCAAGTCGGCGATCACGTACATCGACGGTGACCAGGGGATCCTGCGCTACCGCGGGTACCCGATCGAGCAGCTCGCGGAGGGGTCGACCTTCCTCGAGGTCAGCTACCTGCTGATCTACGGTGAGCTGCCGACCGCCGACGAACTGGCTGCCTTCACCACCCGCATCCAGCGGCACACCCTGTTGCACGAGGATCTCAAGCGGTTCTTCGACGGCTTCCCCCGCAACGCGCACCCGATGCCGGTGCTGTCGTCCGCGGTGAACGCGCTGTCCGCGTACTACCAGGATTCCCTCGACCCCGACGATCCGGAGCAGGTGGAACTGTCCACCACCCGGCTGCTGGCGAAGCTGCCGACGATCGCCGCCTACGCGTACAAGAAGTCCGTCGGGCAGCCGTTCCTGTACCCGGACAACTCGCTGTCGCTGGTGGAGAACTTCCTGCGGATGACGTTCGGCTTCCCCGCCGAGCCGTACGCGGTGGACCCGGAGGTCGCCAAGGCGCTCGACATGCTGCTAATCCTGCATGCCGACCACGAGCAGAACTGCTCGACGTCGACGGTGCGGATGGTCGGCTCGTCGGACGCCAACCTGTTCACCTCGGTGTCCGCGGGCATCAACGCGCTGTGGGGCCCGCTGCACGGCGGCGCAAACCAGGCCGTCCTCGAGATGCTCGACGAGATCAAGGCGGGCGGCGGCGACGTCAAGGAGTTCGTCCGCAAGGTCAAGAACAAGGAAGACGGCGTGAAGCTGATGGGCTTCGGGCACCGCGTCTACCGGAACTACGACCCGCGCGCGGCGATCGCCAAGAAGTCGGCGGACACCATCCTCGCCAAGCTCGGCGGCGACGACGAACTGCTCGACATCGCGAAGGCCCTCGAGGAGGCCGCGCTCACCGACGAGTACTTCATCGAGCGCAAGCTGTACCCGAACGTGGACTTTTACACCGGTCTGATCTACCGCGCGATGGGCTTCCCGACGCGCATGTTCACCGTCCTGTTCGCGATGGGCCGGCTGCCCGGCTGGATCGCGCACTGGCGGGAAATGCACGAGGATCCGGCCACCAAGATCGGCCGTCCGCGGCAGATCTACACGGGCTACACCGAACGCAACTACGTCGAGCTGGGGAACCGCTGACCATGAGCAATGCACCCGAAATTGAGCCCTGGGACGGCCCGGCACCGACCGAGCTGGTCATCGAGGACATCACCGTCGGCGACGGCGCCGAGGCGACGCCCGGCGCGAAGGTCGAGGTCAACTACCACGGTGTCGAACTCGACAGCGGCGAGGTCTTCGACTCCTCGTTCCTGCGCGGCGAGTCGATCACGTTCCCGCTCGCCGGCCTGATCGCCGGCTGGCAGGAGGGCATCCCCGGCATGAAGGTCGGTGGCCGCCGCAAGCTGGTCATCCCGCCGGAGCTGGCCTACGGTCCGGCCGGGTCCGGCCATCAGCTGTCCGGTCGGACGCTGATCTTCGTGATCGACCTGCTCGGTGTCGTCGTCCCGCCGCCGGTCCCCGAGGTGGAGCCCGCGTCCGGCCCGGCGCCGACCGAGCTGGTCGTCGAGGACATCACCGTCGGTGACGGGCCCGAGGCGCAGCGTGGCGGCGTCGTCGACGTGCACTACCACGGCGTCGAGTAC
>NZ_JBHXNB010000020.1:36571-63836 GCF_042720095.1 Rhodococcus sp. NPDC058505 | reverse complement strand
GCGCCGACCGAGCTGGTCGTCGAGGACATCACCGTCGGTGACGGGCCCGAGGCGCAGCGTGGCGGCGTCGTCGACGTGCACTACCACGGCGTCGAGTACGACACGAACGCCGTGTTCGACTCCTCCTTCCAGCGGGGTGACTCGGTGAAGTTCCCGCTCGGGCGCCTGATCCCGGGCTGGCAGGAGGGCATCCCCGGCATGAAGGTCGGTGGCCGCCGCAAGCTGACCGTGCCGCCGGAGCTGGCCTACGGTCCTGCCGGGTCCGGCCATCAGCTGTCGGGCAAGACGCTGGTCTTCATCATCGACCTGCTCGGCACCAACTAGATCCACCCGCACGGGGGCCCCGAGTCGCGAACGCGACGCGGGGCCCCCGTCGTCTCCCGCCCCGTCCACCCCCCACCCCCGCCCCCCGTGTCCGTTGAATGGGGGTTCATGTGCGAGTTCGGGCTCGCGGATGACGCATGAACCCCCATTCAATGCTTGTCGGGCGGGAGTCAGGGGCGGGCCGGGAACTCGAACACCAACCGGGCCCCGCCGAGCGCGCCGTCCTCGAACCAGGCTCGGCCACCGTGCAATTGGGCCTGCTGCTCCACCAGCGCCAGGCCGAGCCCCGAGCCGCTCGCGGTGGCGGCGGCGCCGCGCCGGAACCGTTCGAAGACGACCTCGCGTTCCGCCTCGGGGAGGCCGCGGCCGTTGTCGTCGACGGTCAACCGGACGGTGCCGTCGCCGTCCCGGTGCACCGCGAGCACCACGTCGGTGGCCCCGCCGTGCCGCACTGCGTTCGCGATCGCGTTGTCGATGGCCAGCCGCATGCCGGCAGGTAGACCGGGGATCACCAGCGACGGGCCCGCCTCGACCCGGACCGTCACGTTCGGGTGCTGCCGCTCGGCGTCGTGAGCGGCGGCATCGCACAGCTCGACGAGGTCGGTGGGAACGTGGTCGCGGTCGCTGGACAGTTCACCGGAGGCGAGCCGTTCGAGTGCGGACAGGGTGGACTCCACCCTGCCCTGGGTCCGCTCCAGGTCGCCCAGGATCTCCCGCCGCTGCGACTCGTCGAGCTCCAGGGTGGTCAGCACCTCGATGTCGGTGCGCATCGCGGTCAGCGGGGTCCGCAGCTCGTGCGCGGATGCGGCGGCGAAGTCGCGGGCCGTCTCGAGTGCCGCCTCCGTCCGGTGCTGTGCTTCGGCGATCCGGCCGAGCATCTTCTCGATCGCCATCGCCAGTTCCTCGGCCTCCCGGACACCCGACACCTTCGCGGGTTGCGGTGCGTCCCTGGCGATCTGGTTCGTCAACTTCACGATCGGGCGGACCGCCCGTCCACCGAACACCCAGCCGAGCCCGGTCGCGGCCGCGATCGCGAACACCCCGGCGATCAGCACCCACTTCCGTTGATCGGTCGTCACGTCCCGTGCCTCGGATGCGGGGACGGCGAGCGACATCAGCATCGGCGAGTGCGGGATCGGGGTGGTGTCGACGCGGTAGTCGGTGCCGTCCACCCGGACCGTCGCGGCGCCCTCGTCGAGGGCGGGCATCCGGGTGGGGGTGCTGGCGATCACGTCCCCCGTTCCGGTGGACCGGATGGTGACGGCAAAGGCGCCGCCGTCACCGAACGACGACAGCACCGCCGCCGCGGTCGCGACATTGGGGACCAGCACGCTCGACGCGGTGTCCAGCCTGCGGTCCAACTGCGCGATGTTGTTCCGCGAGATCGCGAACGAGGTGAAGATGCCAAGCAACGCGACGATGACGGTGGCGCCGAGCGCGGCGGCAGCGGCGACGCGGGCGCGCAGGGAATACGAGCGGCGGCGGGGCATCGCGGATCAGGCCGGGTCGCGGAGGACGAAGCCGACACCGCGGACGGTCTGCAGGATCCGCGGATGCCCGTGCGCCTCGAGCTTGCGGCGCAGGTACCCGACGAACACGTCGACGACATTGGTGTCGGCGACGAAGTCGTAGCCCCACACCAGCTCCAGCAGCCGCTCCCGGGTCAGCACGACGCCGTGATTGCGGACCAGCACCGCGAGCAGCTCGAATTCCCTTTTGGTGAGGTCAATCTCGTGGCCGCCGAGCACGGCCCGACGCCCGGGCAGGTCCATCACCAGCTGCCCGACGGTGAGGGTGCCGGGGACGCTGCCGGACGACTCTGCGGGAGCGACCGGGGCGGCGCGCCGACGCAGCATCGCGTTGATCCGGGCGACCAGTTCCGCGAGGACGAACGGCTTGACGAGGTAGTCGTCGGCACCGGCCTCAAGTCCGGCCACCCGATCGTCCACCGAGGCGCGCGCGCTGAGCACACAGATCGGGATGTCGTTGCCCATCGCCCGCAGCGCCGTCACGACGCTGGCGCCATCGAGGACCGGCATGTTCATGTCCAGCACCACCGCGTCCGGCGAACGATCCGCGACAACGGCGAGGGCCTTCGCCCCGTCGGTGGCGGTGAGGATGGTGAACCCGGACAGCCGAAGTCCCCGACGCAGCGAGGCGAGCACGTCCTCGTCGTCGTCGACCACCAGGACGGTTGCGGATGAGGTCTCGGTCACCCCGCCATTGTGCCTGCAGGCGGCGGGGTGGCTGTGCCGGTCGTCACTGACCGGGACCGAGCAGCCGCGCGAGGGCGTCGAGGACGGCGGGGTCCTCGATCGTCGACGGCACGGTGTAGTCCTCGTGGTCGGCGATCTGCCGCATCGTCTTGCGGAGGATCTTGCCGGAGCGCGTCTTCGGCAGCGCCTGCACGACCGTCACGTCGCGGAAGGTGGCGACCGCGCCGATCTGGTCGCGGACCATCGCGACGAGGTCCTTGCGCAGCACCTCGCGGTCGATGTCGGCGCCCGCCTTGAGCACCACGTAGCCGCTGGGCCGCTGACCCTTGAGGTCGTCCTTGATCCCGACGACCGCGCACTCCGCGACCGCGGCATGCTGTGCAACAACGGCTTCCATCGCGCCGGTGGAGAGGCGGTGCCCGGCGACGTTGATCACGTCGTCGGAGCGGCCGAGGACGAAGACGTAGCCGTCGGCGTCGATGTAGCCGGAGTCGCCGGTGAGGTAGTAGCCCGCGAACGTCGACAGGTACGACTTGACGTAGCGCTCCTCGTCGCGCCACAGCCCGGCCAGGGTGCCGGGGGGCAGCGGCAGCCCGATCACGATGTTGCCCTCGGTCCCCGGCTCGACCTCGGTGCCCTCGCCGTCGACGATCTGCACCCGGTAGCCGGGCACCGACACCGTCGGGGAGCCCGCCTTAATCGGCATCGGCTCGAGCCCGCGCAGGTTCGCGCAGATCGCCCAGCCGGTCTCGGTCTGCCACCAGTGGTCGATCACCGGCATGCCGAGCTTCGCGGTCGCCCACTCGTAGGTGTCGGGGTCGAGCCGCTCCCCGGCCGCGAACAGCGTCACCAGGCTGGAGACGTCGTACTTGGCGAGCTCGGCGGCGTCCGGGTCCTCCTTGCGGATCGCCCGGATCGCGGTCGGCGCGGTGAACAGGGCCCGCACCCGATGCTGCTCGACGACCCGCCAGAAGGCGCCCGCGTCGGGTGTGCCGACCGGCTTGCCCTCGTAGACGATCGTGGTCGCGCCGACCAGCAGCGGCGCGTACACGATGTAGGAGTGCCCGACGACCCAGCCCACATCGGAGGCCGTCCACATCGTCTGGCCCGCGCCGATGTCGTACAGGTTGCGCATCGACCAGGCCAGCGCGACCGCGTGCCCGCCGTTGTCCCGGACCACGCCCTTCGGCTTCCCGGTGGTGCCGGAGGTGTACAGGATGTACAGCGGATCGGTCGCGGCCACCGGCACACAGTCGGCGGGTTCGGCGTTCGCGATCTCGGTGTCCCAGTCCAGCCAGCCGTGGTCGGCGGCCGCGCCGGGGATCTGCTCACGGTCCTTGACGATGACCGTCGCCGGCGCGTTGTCGGTCAGGCCGAGGGCCCGCGCCACCATCGGCAGGTACTCGATGGTCCGGCCCGGTTCGAGGCCGCCGGACGCGGTGATGAGTGCCGTCGGCTCGGCGTCGTCGATGCGGGCGGCGAGCTCGGCGGCGGCGAACCCGCCGAACACCACCGAGTGCACGGCGCCGATCCGGGCGCAGGCGAGCATCGCGATCGCCGCCTCCGGGATCATCGGCATGTAGATGACGACGCGATCGCCCGCGGTGATGCCCCTGGCGGCGAGGACACCGGCGAACCGGGACACCTCGTCGAGCAGGTCGGCATAGCTGTAGGTGCGGGTGGTGCCGATCATCGCCGAGTCGTAGATCAGCGCGGCCTGCTCGCCCCGCCCCGCGGCGACGTGCCGGTCGAGGGCATTGAAGCAGGTGTTGAGGGTCGCGTCCGGGTACCAGCGGTACATCGGCGCCGCGGAGTCGTCGAGGGCCTTCGTCGGGGCGCTGACCCAGTCGATCGCCTCGGCGGCCTTCAGCCAGAAGCGCTCCGGATTCTCGACGCTCTCCGCGAACGCGGCGGCGTAGGCCCCGGACTGCTCGACTGCACTCATCGACTTGTGTCCTCTCGATCGCGGGTGCTGCGCACTACACCCTAGGGGACCGCGACGCCCGAACCGGCCGGTCACGCGCGAAAGCACGGAGGAGTCGTCGGGTGGTCGCGAACGGTCGGTGAATGGTCAGTCGTCGCTGGGTGGGAGGAGGTCCAGATCGGAGACCGTGTAGGTGTTGTTGCCGCTCTCGGTCGCCGATCCGACGATATCCGTCAGCCACGGCAGCGGGACGGGGTCGGACACCGCTTCGCCAGTCACCAGGTCGTAGCGGGCGAGCGCGGGCGGATCCTGTCGAGGGTGGAGCGCGGCGACAACGGTGCCGGACACGGACACGACGATGTCCTCGCCCGTGGCGGGGATCGTCCATTCCAACCGTGCCTCCGCCGGGCCGTCGAGGGGCACCGACAGCACCTCGCCCTCCCGGGTAAGCCAATGCAGTCGGTCGTCGACGACCGTCAGCGAGCGAGGCGCCGCGGAGGAGCGGCCTGCCAGCTTGATCGGCTCGGCGCTGCGGGCCCCGTCGGCGAGTTCGGTCCGGGCCAGCGCCAGGCCCGCCTCGGTGCTGCCGGGCGTGGGCGGCGATCGGTGCAGCGACAGCATTGCCGTGCCGTCGGGCGTGCAGACCCCAGTGGACGAGACGGCGGAGAAGTCGGGGTCGTCGAACCAGCGTCCGCGCTCGACCGGAGTGCCGCCCGCGGGTACCTCGACCAGTCGGGCGAGCCACCGCCCCTCGGCGTCGGCGGGCGTGACATCCCGGGCGATCGCGACCGCCCGGTCGCCGCACTGCGCCGCGACCACGACCAGGCCGGGCACCGAACCGCTGACCGGGTGGCCGTCGCCGGCGAGAGTGACGAACGAGCTTTCCCGGCCGCTGTTGAACCAGATCGTCGCTGTCCCGGTGGCAGGATCGTTCACCGCGGCCTGGACCATGAACTCGTCAATGCCGACCTCGGTGCGCGTGGTCGGGGTCAGGGTCGTCACCGCGTCGGCGGACACCGTCACCAGTCGGCCGGGCGATGCCAGCGCCTGCGTGTACGAGATGTCGTTGCCCTCGACGCGCCCGACCACGTTGCCCGCCGCGTCGAAAAGGAAAGTCAGCGAGCGGTTCTGGTTCAGCAGGTCGGTCTGTTCGAGGCCGATGGTCGCGACCGACACCGCGCCGACCGCGTCCGCGGGCAGCGCGTCGAGGTCGGCCCCGGGATAGTCGCGTGATCCGCAGGCCGCAAGCGCGGTCGCGGCGATCACCAGCCCTGCTGCCCGAATTGTGGTGCGCACCCTCGCCATGTCGCCGAATCTAGCGTGCGGCCGCGGTGCCCCCGCGGACGTTACGGTGGGAGCCATGACGCTGCTCGCCGAGGACCTGCTGCTGCTCCTGCTCGACGATGACACCGGCAAGCCGGTGGTGGACGGGATGGTGCTGCCCCGGGCATTGGCCGGGGCGGTGCTGCTCGAGCTGACGCTCGACGGGGTGGTGGAGCCCGCCGACGGCACCGGCGCGGTGAAGAAGGGGCGGCTGGTGCTGCGGAATCGGACGGCCCCGCTGGATCCGATTCTCGCGCACGCGGTCGCGCAGCTGCGTGGGTCGAAGCCGATGAAGCCGGAGGCGGCGATCGAGAAGCTCGGCACGAACCTGCGGGAGGCGGTGCTGGGGCGGATCGTCGAGCGCGGATGGGTCAGCGAGTCGACGGGCAAGCTGCTCGGCATCTTCCCGACCAAGACGTGGCCGTCGGTCGACGCGACCCACGAGCGGGTGGTGCGCGGCAGGCTCCGGGCTGCCCTGGTCGACGGTGGCGAGCCCGATCCGCGCACCGCGGCGCTGATCGCGTTGCTGTCCGCCGCCGACGCCGTCCCGCGGGTGCTGCCCGACGTCAAGAAGAAGGCGGTCCGGGCGCGCGCCAAGGAGATCGCGCACGGCAATTGGGCCGCCGCGGCCGTCCGCCAGTCCGTCGATGTCGTCAACGCCGCCGTGATCGCGGCGGTGGTCGTGCCCGCCGTCGCCGCCGGCGGCTCGTAGTCGCGAGAGCGGTGGATTCCTCCCGGGTCGTGGGGGGATCCGCCGCTGTCAGGCGGGCGGCAGGCCGAGGGTGCGGTAGCGGGCGATGCGCGTCGCGTAGCGGTGCTCCGCGGGAAGCGCGGTGAGGGTGGCGAGTTCGCGGGCGATCGCCTCCCCGACCCGCTTCGAGAATCCGATCGGCTCGTCCGCTGCGTCCGGGAGTTCCGGGATCACCGCGTCGATCACGCCGTCCCGGAGCAGGTCCCGGGACCGGATGCCTTGCGCCTCGGCCATTCTCGGGGCGTGACCGGTGTCGCGGTGCACGATCGCGCTCGCCCCCTCCGGGGGGAGCGGCGCGAGCCAGCCGTGCTGTGCGGCGAGCACCCGATCGGCGGGCAGCAGGGCGAGCGCGCCACCCCCGGTGCCCTGGCCGAGCAGCACCGACACCGTCGGGGTGTCCAGGGTGACGAGATCGGCGAGGCAGCGCGCGATCTCGGGTGCCAGCCCCCGTTCCTCCGCCTCCCTGGACAGGGACGCACCGAGGGTGTCGATCACCGACACCAGCGGGATGCCCAGCTCCCCGGCCAGTTTCATCGCCCGACGCGCCTCGCGCAGCGCGCCGGGGCCCATCGTGGTCTCGGGGGACTGGCCGCTGCGGTCCTGCCCGAACAGCACGCACGGCTGCCCCCGGAATCTGGCCAGGGACACCAGCACCGTGGTGTCGGTCTCGCCTTGGCCGGTCCCGGACAGCGGCACCTGTTCGGTCGCCGCGTACCGGAGCAGCTGCCGGATGCCGGGTCGGTCCGCCCGCCGCGACAGCATCACCGACTGCCAGGCGGGAACGTCGGGGAGCTCGGCGCGGGCTGGCTGCTCGTCGACGAAGGGGTCCGTCTCCCCGGTCATCACCCGCAGCGCGCGATGCACGAGGTGCCGCAACCATTTTGGCGCGACCACACCGTCGATGACGCCGTTCGCGTACAGGTTCTCCGCGGTCTGCACCCCCGCCGGGAACTCCTCCCCGTACAGGGCTCGGTAGACGCGGGGGCCGAGGAACCCGACCAGGGCGCCCGGTTCGGCGACGGTGACGTGCCCGAGCGACCCCCACGACGCGAATACCCCGCCGGTGGTCGGGTTGCGCAGATACACCAGGTACGGCAGTCCCGCGGTCTTGTGCACCGTGATCGCGGCGGCAATCTTCACCATCTGCACGAACGCGAGCGTGCCCTCCTGCATCCGGGTTCCGCCCGAGGTCGGGGAGGCTAGCAGCGGCAACCCCTCGGCCGTGGCGCGTTCGACCGCGGTGACGATGCGTTCGGCTGCGGCGACACCGATCGACCCGGCGAGGAACCCGAACTCGCACGCGATCACCGCGACCCGGCGTCCGCGGACCGTGCCCTCACCGGTGAGCACCGACTCGTCGAGTCCCGTCTTCGCCCGGGCGGCGGCCAGGTCGGCGCGGTAGCCCGCGTCGGCGGCCACCTCGACCGGTGCGGTATCCCAGGATCGGTAGCTGTCGGCGTCGAGCACCAGGTCGAGCACGTCGGGTGCGGACAGTCGCGCGGGCATGTCCGGAGCCTACTTCGCCGGGGTCTACCGTCCGAACGCTTCCCGCCAGGAGACCGTCTTGCCGACCCGCAGGATCGAGCGCTGATAGATCTTCGCGGCGATGAACGATGCGGCGCCGGTCGCGGCCAGCATGATGACGATGGTTCCGATCACCTGGCCGGGGCTCGCGACCCCCGCCGCGATCCGCAGCGGCATCAGGATCGCGGAGAACGGCGGGATCCAGCTCAGCACGGTGCTCAGTGTGCCGTCGGGGTTGCCGACCGCGGAGAACGCGGCGAAGAACATCGCCATGATCAGCAGCATCAGCGGCATCGCCGTCGAGTTGACGTCCTCCTGCCGGGAGACCATCGACCCGGCCGCCGCGTAGAGCACCGCGAAGAACGCGAACCCGAGAACGAACCAGCCGAGCGTGGACGCGAACACGGCCAGCGCGGTACCGGTGACGGTGATCAGTCCGGTCGCCAGTCCCGCCGTGACACCGGCGATGCCGTACGCGGTCAGCTGCACCAGGCCGACGGCCCCGATCCCGATGATCTTGCCCCACAACAGCTGCAGCGGACGCAGCGTCGAGAGCAACAGTTCGACGACGCGGCTGGACTTCTCCTCGACGACCCCCATCGCGACGTACATGCCGAAACCGAGGATCTGCATGTACAGCAGGGCGATGGCGGTGACGGACAGCACGACGCGCTGCCCCTTCTCCGGGTCGGGGGGATCGATCGGGTCGACGGTGACGACCGCGGCGGCGGTGGCGTCGCCGAGCCGCGCCAGGTCGACACCCTGCTCCTCGAGGGCGCGTTGCTGCGCCTGCCCGGCGACGGCGACGTCGAGGACGGTCCGCAGTCCGGTGTCGAGCTCGGATTCGGTGACCGCGACGGCGGATCCGTCGGCGGCCGCGATCAGCGCGACGTCCAGGTCGCCTGCCATGACCCGGTCCCGCGCGGTCCGCTCATCGGGGATCGAGGTGACCTCGACCGCGGTCCCGGACTGATCGCCGGTGGCCTCGAGCAGGGCGCCGAGTGCCGGCGCTCCGACGAGACCGATTGTGGCCCGGTCGGGTTCGTCGTCTCCGGAGAAGATCGACACACCGACGATGCCGCCGACGATGGCGAGCAGGATGACCAGGTTGCTGATCAGGAAGCTCTTCTTACGCACCTGGGTGTGAAATTCACGCCGGGCGACCAGGGTGACGGCCCGCGCATTGCCCAGCGACGGGTGTTGGGGAGCCTGCGTCGGGGCGCTCATCCGGCGACCACCTCTCGGAACAGTTCGGTCAGGGACGGTCGATGCCGGGAGAATTCGTGCACCGGGCCGGTGTTCAGCGCGGCGGCAAGCACGCCCTGGTCGTCGACCCCGGGATCGAGTGCCAGCACCGTGCGCCCGTCGGTGCGGTCGAGCGTGCGGACCCCGGCCAGGTGGTCGCTCCACCCGTCGGGTGCCGCCGGGGCGTGCACGAGCAGCTGGGTGCCTGCCCCGCCGCGCAGCTCGTCCACCGTGCCGAGGGCGCGCATCCGGCCGGAGGCGATGATGCCGACCCGGTGGCAGAGACGCTGCACCAGGTCCAGCTGATGGCTCGAGAAGATAACCGGGACACCGGTGTTCGCCTTCTCGACCAGAGTTTCGCTCATCACGTCGACGGCGACTGGGTCGAGCCCGGAGAAGGGCTCGTCGAGCACCAGCACCGCCGGGTCGTGGACCAGGGCGGCGGCCAGCTGCACGCGCTGCTGGTTGCCGAGGCTGAGGGAGTCGACGGTGTCGCCGAGCCGATGGTCGATGCCGAGGCGTTCGGTCCAGCGGGCGACCGCGGCACGGGCCCCGCTCCGGGACAGGCCGTGCAGCTCGGCGAGATAGGTCAGCTGCTCGCCGACCTTCATCTTCGGATACAGTCCCCGCTCCTCGGGCATGTAGCCGATGGTGCGCCGCACGTCGAGGTCCACCGGGCGGCCACCGAGGCTGACGCTTCCCCCGTCCGCGGTCAGCACCCCGAGGATGATCCGCATCGTGGTGGTCTTGCCTGCCCCGTTGGAGCCGACGAACCCGAAGATCTCACCGGGATTGACCTCGAAGCTCAGGTCGTCGAGGGCGGTCACGTCCCCGTAGCGTTTCGAGACGTGTTCGATGGCAAGGGTGTTTCCGCTCACGGTGTCTCCTGGCGGTCGTGTGGTGTGCGGTCATCGGGTGTGCGGTCGAGTTCGCTGTCGGAGTCCGGGTCGGGCCGCGTCCAGGCGAGGATCATGGTCGGTGAGCAGCCCCCGATCAGCAGGCTGGTGAGGGTGAGCAGGCCCCCGGTGTAGGCCATCGTGGTGTGGTCGCCGCCGGTGATCACGCTTCCCACGATCAGGTAGGTGAGCGGAATCGCCATGAACCACTGGGTGACACTCAGTCCGATGGACCGGGCAGCGTTGCGCTGCTGCGCCTCCCACTCGTCGAGCGCACCGGCAGGCGCGTCACCGAGTTGGCCGGCGACGATCGCGATCGAGATCCAGATCGGGAAGAACAGCAGGCAGGCCGGGAGCCAGAGCAGCGGGGCCATGGTGAAGAAGTGGCACAGGACGCCCACCAGGTACATGATCGCGAAGGCGGCGCAGAGGGCGAGCACGAGGAGTCGTCGTCGGTGCCGGGTCCGCCAGTTCGGCAGCATCGTCTGCCACTTCTCCGAGTTCGCGAGGAAGCGTCTCGTCCGGTACGCCTGATCCCGCTCGATCAGGGTCGCCTCAGGCGCCACGGCCTTCTCCTTCCGTCGTGTCGCGCCGGTAGTACTCGGCCGACAGCGGGGTGAATTCGGTCCGGGAGAACACCGCCTCGATCGGCAGCGCGAACACCTCGCAGATGCGCAGTGCCAGGTCGAGGCTCGGGTAGTGGTCCCCGCGTTCGAGGGCTCCCACGGTCTGGGGGTTGACCTCGATCAGCGTCGCGAGCTGGGCGCGGCTGAGTGAGCGCTCGGCGCGCAGCACCGCAATGCGGTTGAAGATCGGTCGGGCTTCCCCGCGACGCACCGGACTCATGCACTGCAGTGTTGGGAAAACACAACAGCCTGTCAAGTTTTTCCGCATTTTCGGCGTGGCGCGCAGTGCCCGTGTCCACGCCGCAACGCCTGTGTGCACACCCCGAGTGCCGCGTGCACACGGGGGTTCGGCGCGCATTACCCGTGTGCTGGCTCCACAACCTGTGTGCACGCTCCAGTACCCGTGTGCACGCTCCAGTACCCGTGTGCACGCCGCAACGCGTGTGTGCACACCCCGAGTGCCGCGTGCACACGGGGGTTCGGCGCGCATTACCCGTGTGCACGCTCCAGTACCCGTGTGCACAGGGGTTTGGCGGCGGGGGGAGCGGGGCGCGGGCCGCCTATTCCTCGGTCAGCCGTCCGCCGTCCATCCGCCACCGACGGGTGCTGCGCATCGTGTCCAACATCCGCCGGTCGTGGGTGACGAGCAGCAGCGTCCCGGTGTACGAGTCCATCGCCTGCTCGAGCTGCTCGATCGCGGGCAGGTCGAGGTGGTTGGTCGGCTCGTCGAGCACGAGCAGGTTCACCCCGCGGGCCTGCAGCAGGGCGAGGGCTGCCCTGGTGCGCTCGCCGGGCGACAGCGAGTCCGCGGGACGCAGCACGTGCTGTCCGCGGAGGCCGAACTTCGCGAGCAGGGTCCGCACGTCGGCATCGGGCCAGTCGGGCACCTGCGCACCGAACGCGGCCACCAGCGGCTCGCCGCCCTCGAACAGTCCGCGCGCCTGGTCCACCTCGCCGACCGCGACACCGGAACCCAACGTCGCGGTGCCCTCGTCCGGCGCGAGCCTGCCGAGCAGCACGCCGAGCAGTGTCGACTTGCCGGAGCCGTTCGGTCCGGTGACGAGAATGCGGTCACCCCACTCGATCTGGGCATGAATCGGGCCGAGTTGGAACGTTTCACGGTGAACCACCGCGCCGGTCAGCGTCGCGACGACCGCACCGCTGCGCGGCGCGTCCGCGATCTCCATCCGCAGCTCCCACTCCTTGCGGGGCTCCTCGACCACCTCGAGCCGCTCGATGCGGCGTTGCGTCTGCCGGGCCTTCGCGGCCTGCTTCTCGGTGGACTCGGCGCGCGCCTTGCGTCCCATCTTGTCGGAGTCGGCGCCCTTCGCCTTCCGTCGGGTGTTGCGGACGCCGTGCTCAAGCCAGTTGCGTTGCATCTGGGCGCGCGACTCGAGCCCGGCCTTGGTGTCCGCGTACTCCTCGTAGCGCTCCCGCGCGTGCCTGCGGGCGACGGCCCGCTCGGCAAGGTACGACTCGTAGCCGCCGTCGTACACCGCGATCTGTTGCTGGGCGAGGTCGAGCTCGACGATGCCGGTGACGGTGCGCGCCAGGAACTCTCGATCGTGACTGACCACCACCACGCCGGTGCGGGTCTCGGCAACGAACCGCTCCAGGCGCTCCAGGCCGTCCAGGTCCAGATCGTTGGTCGGCTCGTCGAGCAGCAGGACGTCGTACCGCGACAGCAGCAGCGCCGCCAGCCCGGCGCGGGCGGCCTGCCCGCCGGACAGGGCGGTCATCTCGGCGTCCAGTCCCGCGGTGAGGCCGAGGTCGTCGAGGATTTGTCCGGACCGCTCGTGCAGGTCGGCGCCACCGAGCCCGAGCCAATGTTCCAGCGCGTGCGCGTACCGGTCGTCGCCGCCCGGCTCGGTCAGCGTTTCGGCGGCGGCGTTCATCTCCGTCTCGGCGTCGGTGACGCCGGTGCGGCGACCGAGGTACGCCTCGACGGTCTCGCCGGGGATCCGCTCGGGTTCCTGCACGAGGTGGCCGACGGTCGCGTCCGGCGGGCTGAGGGAGACGGTGCCCTCGACGTCGGCGGTGGTGTCGCCGGAGAGGATGGACAGCAGGGTGGACTTGCCCGCACCGTTCGCGCCGACCAGGCCGATCACGTCCCCGGGTGCGACCACGAGATCGAGCCCGGTGAACAGGGTGCGGTCGCCGCGGGCGGCGGAGACGTCGTCGGCGTGCAGGGTGGCGCTCATGGGGGGATTGTCTCAACCGCCGCCCCGACGGGAACAAACCGGCAGGCCCGGGACGTTCGCCCAGCATGACCTCTGTGCATCCGGTACCGAACGTGACCCTCTCCGACGGCAACGTCGTTCCCCAGGTCGGGTTCGGGGTCTGGCAGGTCCCCGACGACGACACCTACACGGCGGTGACCAGCGCGCTGAGCATCGGCTACCGGAGCATCGACACCGCGGCGATCTACGGCAACGAGGTCGGCACCGGCCGTGCGATCGCCTCGTCCGGGATCCCGCGCGACGAGTTGTTCGTGACCACCAAGTTGTGGAACAACGCCGCGCAGCCGTGGACCCGGGACGGCGTGTTCTTCGAGTTCGAGGCGTCCCTCGACCGGCTCGGCCTCGACCATGTCGACCTCTACCTGATCCACTGGCCGCGTCCGATGCGGGACGACTACCGCGCCATCTGGCGGGCGTTCACCGAGCTGAAGTCGGACGGCAGGGCCCGGTCCATCGGTGTCTCCAACTTTCAGCCAGCACAGCTGCGCACGATCATCGACGACACCGGCGTGGTACCGGTGGTCAACCAGGTGGAGGTCCATCCCGACTTCGCGCAGGCGGAGCTGCGGGCGGTGCACGCCGAGCTCGGCATCGTGACCGAGGCGTGGTCGCCGCTCGGGCAGGGCAAGGGCCTGCTCGATGACCCCGTGCTCGCCCGGATCGCGGAGAAGCACCAGCGGTCGACGGCGCAGGTCGTGTTGCGCTGGCATCTGCAACTCGGCACCGTCGTCATCCCGAAGTCGGTGACCCCCTACCGCATTCGGCAGAACATCGAGTTGTTCGACTTCGAGCTGGACGCGGATGACCTCGCGGTGATCGCGGGGTTGGACGCGGGCAACCGCCTCGGCGGCGATCCCGCCACCTTCGACATGGGATAGCCTGAACAGGTATTTCTGATCACGATTCGGCATTCCGTGCACGGAGATTCCACAGATTCCGCACAGTCGGCTAACTCGGAGCCATCGGCGATGCGGGCCGGTCCCGGTGCGGCGACAATCCGAGTCGTGACATGAGTCGACCGGCGCACCGACACCACGGTGCCGGTCGACTTCGGCAAACGTAGGGGATGGTGGGGATGCGGACGGAAACCGGCTCGACGGCAGTGGCGCGGCAGGAGGGGGCGGCGGCGACGCCGACGCGGCCTCGCCGGTCCGCGGCTCGGCCCGGCACGACCACGCCCGTCGCCCCGCCCGGTGTGCAGGCCCCGATGCAACCACGGGTGCCCGCCCGATCGAGCACCCGCACGCCAACCCGGCCGCCGGTCTGGGCGCTGGTGCCGGGAGCTCAGTTCGCGGGTGACCGCTATCGACTGCTCGAACGGTGCGGCGGGAGCACCGGCGTCGCGTTCTGGCGAGCCCATGACACCGTCCTCGCCAGGGACGTCGCCCTCACCGTCGTCGAGGCGCGGGAATCGTCCGCTGCCGGGTTCCTCGATCGCACCGGCTGGTTGTGCCGTACCGGTGACGGTGCGCAGCCGCGGCCGGGTCGCACCGAGGCGGTGCCCGCCGTCCTCGACATGTTCGAGGCCGACGGCTGCGCCGTTGTGGTGTCCCAGTGGAAGCAGAGCCACGCGCTTGGCCTGGTCAGGGTCGGCCGGCCCGCGGACGCGGCCGAATCGGTGGCCCTGCTCGCCGGGGTGGTGCGCGACGCCAACCGCGCGGGGGTGTGCATCGGGATCGACCATCCGAGCCGGATCCGGGTGGACGCCGACGGCGTCGCCTACCTGGCGTTCCCCGGGGTCCCCGCGCAGGCAACGCCGCGCGACGACGTGCGCGGACTCGGCAACGTCCTGTCCGAACTGCTCACCGGCATGCACCACACGGGCACCGGAAGACCGCTCTCCCCGAGCGCGGTGCGCCCCGACGTGTCCCCGGCGCTGTCCGGCCTGATCGTCGATGCCGTCGGGTCGGGCGACCTGGGCGCGGACCGGGTGGTGCAGGTGCTGGACGAGGTGATCGCCGCCGCCCCCGCGGTGCCGGCCGCGCCGGAGGCGACCGCGGACCACCCCGGCGCGGAATCGGAGGCCGAGCCCGGAACCGGGGACGCGCGGACCCCCCTGGCGACCTGGGGGCCGTACCTGGCGGGCGGTGTGCTGCTGATCGTCCTCGCGACCGTCGGCTGGTTCGTCGGGGTCTCCCTGATCTGACGCGCCCGACCCGGCCCGGTCGTGGCGTGTCGCCCGGGTGTTCCGCTCGCACAGGCTATGGTCGGGCAAACATTCTGGGGCAGGGGAACGGACGGGTGCACGGGGAGAACGTCGGAGCGTTGACCGAACGCTTCGCCGGCGGCATCAGCATGGCCGGGCGGGACGGCCTCGACACCCTGTCCGGGATGTGCCGCTTCAGCGCCGACGACCCGTCGACGTTCGCGGCGACGATGATTTCCGTCGATCTGGGATCCGTCCGGGTGAACCGGATGCGCTCGACCGCCGTCGCCGGGGTGCGGGGATCGGGGCAGCTCCACGACCCCATGTCGGGCTACGTCGCCGTCGCCTGCATTCTGGCGGGTTCCATTGTGCTGGAACAGAATCAGTCAGTTCATCGGGTGAATGAGGGCGATGCGCTGTGCGTCGACTTCGGGCGGCCGCTCGCCATCGACATCGCCGAGGGGAGTGACCTCGTCTTCGCCTACCTGCCGCGACCGCTGGTGCTGTCCCGGTCCGTCGACCCGCGTCGGTTCGGTGGCGCCGCGCTGCCGGGTTCGGTGACCGGCGCCGTCCTCGCCGGGATGCTGGGCCCGCTGACCGCACGCCGCATGCACCCGGGCGAGGTGGCGCTGATCGAGCACGCGGTCGTGGACCTCGCCGTCGCGGTGCTGCGGGAGGCGCACCCGTTCCGCGGGCAACCCGAGGACGGGGCGTCGGGTCTGCGTTCGCGCGTGCACGAGGTCATCGAGCAGAACTTCACCGACCCGGCGTTCAGCGTCGAGCAGGTGGCGGCCACCGTCAACGTCAGCAGTCGCTACCTGCACAAGGTGATGGAGTCGGAGGAGCAGTCGGTGTACGGGCTGATCCGGCGGCGCCGCGTCCGCTGCGGCGTCGACCTGCTCGCCGACCCGTCGCTGTCGGGACTGTCAATCGGGCAGATCGCCCGCCGTAGCGGCTTCGCTGGGCTGAGTCAGTTCGGGCGCGCGGTCCGTGCGGTCACCGGCACGTCGCCGAGGGAGCTGCGCCGGCGCGCGACCGGCACCGGATGACCCCTGTGCACACGGGTGGTGCGGCGTGCGCGGGGGTTTTCGGCGGGTAGCGGGGGTGTGGGTGCGCGGACACCCGTGTGCACACGGGGGGTGCCGGGGCGCGGGCGGTCGTCAGGTTCCGGTCAGGTGCGCGATCAGTTCCCGCGCCGCGGCCCTGCCGCCGCGGTTCGCGCCGATCGTGGACGCGGACGGCCCGTAGCCGAGCAGGTGCACCCGGGGGTCGGCGGCGACCTGGGTGGCCAGCCGCCCGGTCATCGTGATCCCGCCGCCGGGGCCGCGCAGCCGCAGCGGTGCCAGGTGGTCGAGTGAACTGCGAAACCCGGTGCACCACAGGATGACATCGACCTTCTCCTCGGTTCCGTCGGCCCACCGCACCCCGTCGGGGGTGATCTCGCTGAACATCGGCAGCCGGTCCAGTGCGCCACGGTCGCGGGCCGCACGCAGGGCCGGGGTCAGCGGCAGACCCGTCACCGACACCACCGATCCGGGTGGCAGCCCGCGCCGCACCCGGTCCTCGACGACCGCGACGGCGGCCCGCCCCTCGCCGCCGGTGAACGGGGTGTCCCGGAACCGCGGTGGCCTGCGGGTCACCCAGGTCGTTGTGGTGACACGGGAGATCTCGTCCAGCAGTTGCACCGCGGAGATCCCGCCCCCGACGACGAGCACGTGGCTGCCGGTGAACTCGTCCGCGGTCCGGTAGTCACGGGTGTGCAGCATTCGGCCGCGGAACGTCTCGGTGCCCGGATACCGCGGCACGAACGGTCGTTCCCAGGTGCCGGTGGCGTTGATGATGCCGCGCGCGGTCACCGCACCGCCGTCGGTCTCGACGGTCAGCGGCCCGGTCCGGTCGCCGTGGTCGCACACCACCCGGGTGTGCACCGGGCGATGCACGGGCAGGGCGAACCGGCGCTCGTACTCGGCGTAGTAGCGCGGGACCGCCTCGGCGGCCTCGACCTGCTCCGGGGGCGCCGCGTCGAGGACGTCGGTGAACGGCATGCCGGGCAGGTCGTGGACCCGGTTGACGGTGCTCAGCGTCAGCGACGGCCAGCGGAACTGCCACGCGCCGCCCGGCCCCGGCGCGTGGTCGACGATCGCGAACCGGATGCCCGCGGGCGCGCCAAGCCTGCGCAGGTAATAACCCGCGGACAGCCCGGACTGGCCCGCGCCGATCACCACGACATCCACGGACTCCAACATGCTGGCAACCTCCCAGGTCATGACGGTACGGTCACCATCATGATCGGGACCAGCCGGGACGGCGACGTGGTGACCATCGAGTTGCAGCGGGACGAGCGGCGCAACGCCCTCAACACCGAGTTGTGTGTGCTCCTTCGGGACGCCGTCGACGAGGCCGTCGGGCAGGGCGCCCGGGTGCTCGTCCTGACCGGCAGGGGGAGCGCCTTCTGCGCGGGCGCGGACCTGTCCGGCGACGTCTATGCCGACGGGTTCACCGACACGCTGCTCGAGATGCTGCACACCATCGACTCCGTGCCGATCCCGGTGATCGCCGCGGTCAACGGTCCCGCGGTCGGCGCGGGCACCCAGCTGGCACTGGCCTCCGACCTGCGGGTGGTCGCGCCCGGATCGTTCTTCGCGGTGCCCGCGGTGAAGCTGGGCATCTCGGTGGACTCCTGGACGGTCCGGCGGCTCGTCTCGCTGGTCGGTGGCGGGCCCGCGCGCACGGTGCTGCTCGGCGCCGAACAGATCGACGCCGAGCAGGCACTCGGATTCGGGTTGGCCAACAAGATCGGCGACCTCGCCGACGCGCAGGAGTGGGCCAAGCGGATCGCCGCGCTGGCGCCCCTGTCGCTGCGGCACCTCAAGCTCGTCCTCAACGACGACGGCACGCAGGACGATCCGACACCGGAACAGCTCGAGGCCCTGCACGCGGCCTGGTCGAGCGAGGACATGCTCGAGGCGTCCCGGGCTCGGCAGGAGAAGCGCACCCCGACCTTCCGGGGACGCTGACGTGCGGGCGCGGGGAATGGTCGTCGCGACGCTCGCGGCGGTCGGTGCGGCGGCGCTGGCGCGTGCGGCGTGGGGTATCCCGGGCCAGATCGGCGCGTCGGCGGCCGCGATCGCGCCGCGGGCGGTCGGGTCGGCGCGGTACCGGGACAACAGGTTTCACAACACCGATCCGAGCGTTCCGCTGGCCCGTGGCGACGAGTCCAGCCTGTGGTCCTCGGTGCTGACCCGGCGTCGGCTCGGGCGTCCGCGCCAGCCGATCCCGCTCGCGACGCCGCTCGCCCCGGCCGAGGCCGCGGAGCTGGCGGTCACCTGGTTCGGGCATTCGAGCGCCGTCGTCGAGATCGACGGGTACCGGGTGCTGACGGATCCGGTGTGGAGCCATCGGGTGTCGCCGTCCCCGCTGGTCGGCCCCGCCCGGCTGCACCCGGCCCCGGTCGATGTCGCCGCGCTGCCGCCGGTCGACGCGGTGCTCGTCTCGCACGACCACTACGACCACCTCGACAAGGCGACCGTCCTGTCGCTGCTGCGCACCCAGAGCGCACCGTTCGTGGTGCCCAAGGGAATCGGCGCGCACCTGCGGCACTGGCGGGTGCCGGAGGAGCGGATTGTCGAACTGGACTGGGACGAGCAGGCCACGATCGGGGACCTGGTGCTCACCTGCACGGAGGCGCGGCACTTCTCCGGGCGCGGCCTGCGCCGCAACACCACGCTGTGGTCGTCGTGGGTGGTGCGGGGACCGAACCACGCGGTGTTCTTCGGCGGCGACACCGGGTACACGCCGCGGTTCGCCGAGATCGGGCGGCGGCACGGCCCGTTCGACCTGACCCTGCTCCCGGTCGGAGCGTACGACGAGCACTGGCCGGACGTGCACATGAACCCGGAGGAGGCGGTGCGCATGCACACCGACCTCGGGCGGGGATCGGCCGCGGCGGGGGTGCTGGTTCCGGTGCACTGGGCGACCTTCAACCTGGCGTTCCATCCGTGGGCGGAGCCGATCACCCGGCTGCTGGCCGCCGCCGACCCGGCGGGCGTCACGGTCCGGGTGCCGATGCCCGGGCAGCGGATCGATGTGCTCCGCCCGGGGACTCAGCGGCACTGGTGGTTGCGGCTCGCGTAGGGGCCTGCGGAGGTGATTCGCGGTCCATCGGGAGCCGTCACGTCGCCGGGTTGTCCCGTGGGCCGCGACGTGCCCTGGTCGGCAGCGGATTTCACCGTCGCGGTGAGTAATCTGACGGGATGGCCAACGACGAGACCCGCGGCGTCGACACCCTCTCGCCGGGCGAGATGGATGTCCGGACGGGGCTGACCTCCGATCAGGTCGCGCAGCGCCGCGCGGACGGCAGGACCAACGACGTCCCGAGCCGGGCCAGCCGCTCGGTCAGGGACATCGTCCGGGCCAACGTGTTCACCCGCATCAACGCGATCCTCGGTGTGCTCCTGGTGATCGTGCTGTCGACCGGCTCGGTGATCGACGGCATGTTCGGGCTGCTGATCGTCGCGAACAGCGCGATCGGCATCATCCAGGAGGTGCGCGCGAAGCGGACCCTGGACAAGCTGGCGATCGTCAGCCAGTCCCGGCCGGTGGTGCGGCGGGACGGTGCCACCGCGGCGGTGTCCCCGAGCGAGGTGGTGCTCGACGACGTGATCGAGCTCGGGTCCGGCGACCAGGTGGTGGTCGACGGGGTGGTCGTCGAGGGCGAGGCACTCGATGTCGACGAGTCGCTGCTCACCGGTGAGGCGGATCCGGTGCACAAGAGGCCCGGCGACCAGGTGCTGTCCGGCAGCTTCGTGGCCTCCGGCAGCGGCGCCTACCGTGCCACCAAGGTCGGCCGCGACGCGTACGCGGCCAAACTCGCGGCGGAGGCCAGCAAGTTCACCCTGGTCCACTCGGAGCTGCGCAGCGGCGTCGACAAGATCCTCAAGGTCATCACCTACATGATGATTCCGGCGGGGGTGCTGATCGTCTACAACCAGCTGTTCGTCAGCGAGCAGGACCTCGGGGGCGCGCTGAACGGCATGGTCGCCGCCCTGGTCCCGATGGTGCCGGAGGGGCTGGTGCTGATGACGTCGCTGGCGTTCGCGGTCGGCGTCATCCGGCTTGGCCGCAGGCAGTGCCTGGTGCAGGAACTGCCCGCGATCGAGGGACTCGCGCGCGTCGACGTGGTGTGCGCGGACAAGACCGGCACCCTCACCGAGAACGGCATGCGGCTGTCCGAGCTGCGGCTGCTGACGGCGGACGATCCCGGCGGTACCGAGGCCCGGCTGCGGGACGCGCTTGCCGCGCAGGCCGCCGACGATCCGCGGCCGAACGCGAGCGTGCTGGCGATCGCGGAGGCATACGACCACGACCCCGGGTGGACCACGACCGCGGTGGCGCCGTTCTCGTCGGCGAAGAAGTGGAGCGGAAACTCGTACGGCCCCAACGGCAACTGGGTGCTCGGCGCCCCCGACGTGTTGCTCGACCCGGAGTCGTCGGCGGCACGGACCGCGGAGGAGATCGGGGCGGGCGGGCTGCGGGTGCTGCTGCTCGGCGAGAGTGACCGCGCCGTCGACGCCCCCGACGCGCCCGGGGTCGTCACGCCGCGCGCCCTGGTGGTCCTCGAGCAGCGGGTGCGACCCGACGCCGCCGACACCCTCGCGTACTTCGCGGAGCAGAAGGTCGAGGTCAAGGTCATTTCCGGCGACAACGCCGTGTCCGTCGGGGCGGTCGCGCAGTCGCTGGGGCTGCCCGGAGGGGACCGCGCGGTCGATGCCCGCGAGCTGCCCTCGGATCGGGAGTCGCTCGCCGAGGTCCTTGACACCGCGACCACCTTCGGGCGGGTCCGGCCCGATCAGAAGCGGGAGATGGTCGGCGCCCTTCAGTCGCGCGGGCACACGGTTGCGATGACCGGCGACGGGGTCAACGACGTGCTCGCGCTCAAGGACGCGGACATCGGTGTCTCGATGGGATCCGGCAGCCCCGCCACCCGAGCGGTCGCGCAGATCGTGCTGCTGGACAACAGTTTCGCGACGCTCCCGTACGTGGTCGGTGAGGGTCGCCGGGTGATCGGCAACATCGAGCGGGTGTCGAACCTGTTCCTCACCAAGACGGTGTACTCGGTGCTGCTTGCCCTGCTCGTCGGCCTGTCCGGGGTGGCATCGGAACTGTTCGACTTCGAGCCGATGCCGTACCCGTTCCTGCCGCGGCACGTGACGATCGCGGCCTGGTTCACGATCGGTATCCCCGCGTTCATCCTGTCCCTCGCGCCGAACAACGAGCGGGCCCGCACCGGCTTCGTGCCGCGGGTGATGCGGTTCGCGATCCCGTCCGGTCTGGTGGTCGGGATCTGCACCTTCGTCGCCTACGCGCTCGTCTACGCGGGCCCCGACCAGACCGAGACGCAGCAGGTGCAGGCGGGCACCACCGCGCTGATCACGCTGATCACGATCGCGCTGTGGGTGCTGGCGATCGTCGCCCGCCCGTACGTGTGGTGGAAGGTCATGCTGATCGTCGGGTCCGCGCTCGGCTACGTGGTGCTGTTCGCGCTCCCGTTCGCGCGGGAGTTCTTCAAGCTCGACCCGTCGAACGTGGCGGCGACGACGACCGCGTTCGTGTGCGGCGGCGTGGGGATCGTGCTCGTCGAGGTCGGGTGGTGGGTGTCCGGACGCCTGCATGGCGAACACCGCAGGCTGTTCTCGCTGCCCGAACAGCCCGGCGAGAAGGCGGCGCGCTGACACGCCGCACCCGGCTGCACTGTGGCGGGTGCCGGGGAAAGCTGTGAGACTGGGAAAGGTACAAACCGGAACCGCGATGCGGGACCCGGACCGATCTTTTCAGTGGTGCCCTGAACCGGCATCGGAGTGAGGAGCGACAATGAGCTTGGTCGACACGTTGAAGGGCCTGTTCGGGAAGGGCCAGCAGTACGCGGCCGAGAACGCGGACAAGGTCGAGGGCGCCATCGACAAGGCGGGCGACTTCATCGACCAGAAGACCGGCGGCAAGTACGCCGAGCACGTCGACAAGGCGCAGGACGCCGCGAAGAAGGTCATCCCGAAGGATGCGCCGCCCGCGGGTGACGCCAAGTAGCACCCGACGACACCCGCCGCAGGAGCGTCATGCCCGACCGAACACCGCGCGCCGAACGCCGCGTGGATCTGCTGTTCGACAAGGACTGCGGCTTCTGCGTGTGGAGTGTGGGGTGGCTGCACCGGCTCGATCGCCGCGGCCGGGTCACCGCAACGCCCCTGCACGCACCGGGCGCCGTCGAGCGCTTCGGGGTGAGCGTCGATCAGGCGCTTGAGCAGGCCTGGGCGGTGGACTGGCGTGGGGACCGGCACCACGGCGCCGGTGCGATCAATGCCGCCCTCTCCGGGGTGCTCGGTACCCGAATTCCCCTGCGGGTGTACCGGATTCCGGGGATCAGGCAGGTGCAGGACCGGCTGTACCGCCTGGTCGCGCGGAACCGGCACCGGCTGCCCGGCAGCGGCGGCAGCTGCGCCATCGAGTAGTCCGGGCTGCGCGCCCCCGCACGACGGGCACCCGACCCCACGGTCGCCAGCGGTGGCGGCCGGCGGAATGCCGGCCTCCACCGCTGGCGCGGTATCCGTTACGCCACGCGCAGTTCCAGCTCCCCGTCGGTGACGTCGACGGCGACCCGGGCGCCCTCGCCGATCAGGTCGTCGATGAGCAGGTCGGCGACCCGGTCGTCGACCACCCGCTGGATGGACCGGCGCAGCGGCCGGGCCCCGAACTCGGGCTGGTGCCCGTGCTCGGCGATCCAGTCGACGGCGGCGTCACTGAACGTGATACCGATGCCCCTGTCCGCCAACCGCTTCCGGCTGTCGTCCAGCATCAGATCGGTGATCCGGTGCAGCTGGTCGGCGGCCAGCCTGCGGAACACGACGATCTCGTCGATCCGGTTGAGGAACTCCGGACGCATCGACTCCCGCAGCCGTGCCAGCACCCGGTCCCGCAGCGGCTTTTCGGCCGCGGCCGGATCGCCGGTGAGGAAGCCGAGCGCCCCGCCCTTGCTGGAGATCAGGTCGGACCCGAGGTTGCTGGTCATGATCACCACGGTGTTGGTGAAGTCCACCGTGCGGCCGTGACCGTCGGTGAGCCTGCCGTCGTCGAGCACCTGCAGCAGGGTGTTGAACAGGTCCGGGTGCGCCTTCTCCACCTCGTCGAGCAGGATCACCGAGTACGGGTTGCGCCGCACCTGCTCGGTGAGCTGACCCGCCTCGTCGTAGCCGACGTACCCGGGAGGGGCGCCGAGCAGCCGCGAGACGGTATGCCGCTCACCGAATTCGCTCATGTCGAAGCGGATCATCTTGTCCTCGTCCCCGAACAGGGACGCGGCGAGGGCCTTCGCCAGTTCGGTCTTGCCGACACCGGTCGGGCCGAGGAACAGGAAGCTGCCGACCGGGCGGTTCGGGTCGCCCATCCCGGCCCGGGAGCGGCGCACCGCCCGCGCGACCGCGCGGACCGCGTCGTCCTGGCCGACAACCCGGCGGTGCAGTTCGTCCTCGAGCCCCCGCAGTCGGTCCTTCTCTTCCTGCGTCATCCGGCTGGCGGGGATGCCGGTCGCCCGGGCGACGACCTCCGCGATCAGTTCCGCCGTCACCTCGGGGGTGTCGGGGGACGCGGTGGTGTCGACGCCGGCGATCCGGTTCTGCAGCTGCGTGATCCGGTCGCGCAGCTGCGATGCCGTCTCGTACTGCTCGGCGGCGACGGCCTGCTCCTTGCTCACCTCCAGTTGCGCGAGTTGGGATTTCAGTTCCTCGGCGTCCACCTTGGGGGAGCGCAGCGACAGCCGCGCGCCGGCCTGGTCGATCAGGTCGATCGCCTTGTCCGGCAGGAACCGGTCGCCGATGTAGCGATGCGAGAGTTCCACCGCGGCGATGATCGCGTCCTCGGCGTAGCGGACGCCGTGATGCTCCGCGAACCGCTCCTGCAGCCCGGTCAGGATCGTGATCGCGTCCTCGACGCTGGGCTCGTCGACGATCACCGGCTGGAAGCGGCGTTCGAGGGCGGGGTCCTTCTCGATGTGCTTGCGGTACTCGTCGAGCGTGGTGGCGCCGACCACGTGCAGGTCGCCGCGGGCCAGCTTCGGCTTGAGGATGTTGCCCGCGTCCATCGCGCCGTCCGCTCCCGCGCCGGCGCCCGCGATGGTGTGGATCTCGTCGATGAACACGATCAGGTCATCCCGGTGGGCGGTGATCTCGTCGACCAGCGTGGTCAGCCGCTCCTCGAAGTCGCCGCGGTAGCGGGTGCCGGAGACCAGCGATGACATCTCGATCTGGACGATCCGCTTGCCGTGCAGGCGGTCCGGGACGTCGCCGTCCACGATGCGCTGCGCCAGACCCTCCACGATCGCGGTCTTGCCGACACCGGCCTCGCCGATCAGGACCGGGTTGTTCTTGGTGCGGCGGGACAGGATCTCGACGGTCTGCTCGATCTCCAGTGCCCGGCCGATGACCGGGTCGATTTCACCGGCGCGGGCGCGGTCGGTGAGGTCGACGCCGTACTGGTCGAGCGTCGGGGTGTCGCTCGCCGACGCGTCCACGCCCGGCTGGCCCGCCCGGCGGGACGTCTCGGGGGTGATGCCCTGCTCGGCCAGCACCCGGCCGGCGGCGTGCCCGAGGTCGCCGGCGAACGCGAGGAACAGGTGCTCCGGGTCGATGTAGGTGGAGCCGAGGGTGCGCGCGAGCTGATGCGCCTCGAGCAGTGCCGCCTTGAGGGCGGGGCTCAGGGTGGGGGCCGCGACGGCGAACCCGACCGGGGTGCGGCCCTGCGGCAGCCGCGCCTCGGCCGCGTCGGCCAGTGCGGACGGATCCGCCCCGGCGCGCCGGATCAGGGCGCGCACGGGGTCACGGTCCGCCATCGCCCGCAGCACGTGCAGCGCATCGAGTTCGGCGTCGCCGCGGCCTGCGGCGTAGCGGGCGGCCGCGGACACGAGCTCCTGGGTGGACCGGCTCATGAGGCGGCCGATGTCGATGCGGCCGGGACCCTCGGGACCGAAGAATGCGGGCATTGACGACCCTCCTGAAAGTTGAGTGATTCTGACTCAACTAACGTGTCGCGGCTGTGATCAATTCCCGGTTCGGGTGATCGGCCTGTGATCCGCGCGACAGTCGCGCCGCCCCGGCACCCGCCGCCTGCCGTAGCGTGGCCGCATGACCGCGCCGCGCCCGCTCGACCGGCTCCGCGACCTGTGCCTCGCCCTGCCCGAGGCCACCGAGCGGCTCAGCCACGGCGAGCCATCCTGGTTTGTCCGCCGGGCCCCGCAGTTCGTCAGCTACGCGGACCGGCACCACGACGACCGGATCGCGTTCTGGGCCGCGGCCCCGGCGGGGGCGCAGCGGGACTGGGTGGCCCGGGACAGCGCCCGCTTCTTCGTCCCGCCGTATGTCGGCGGCCGCGGCTGGATCGGCGTGTACCTGGATGTCGGGCCGAACGGTGTTCCCACGCAGGCCGACTGGCGGGACATCGAGGACATCGTCGAGGACGCCTACCGGACGGTGGCGCCGGCAACGCTGCTCGCCCGACTCGACGCGTCCGACCGGTCCGAGGGCACGGGGCCGGGGGGAGCGCGCTGATGTCCGCCGCCGCCCTCGCGCTGCTGGTGGCCGCGGTCGTCGTCGTCCTCGCGGTGCTGCTGCTGCGTCGCCGCACCCGCCGGACCCTGACCACCCCGGAGGAACGCGCCGTGCACGCGACGCTGCATACCGCGTCGCTCGCGGCCCGCCCGCTGCGCCGCGGCCTCGACGCCACCTCCGCCGCCGAGGCCGCGCCGCACCTGCGCACCCTCACCTCCGCGGAGTCCCTCGCCCTCGCCGACCAGGACGGCGCACCCCTCGCCTGGAACGGACCGAACGAGCACCTCACCGGCCGCTTCGCCGCCGCGGCCCGGGCCGCGGCCGAGACCGGGCGGCGGGAACTGATCGCGCACCCCCACCCGGGGGTCCGGGCGCTGATCGTGCAGCCCCTCGTCGTCGAGGACGTCGGGGTGGTCGGGGTGATGGGGGTGCTCACCGCCGCCGAGCCGGGCCCGGGGATGCTCGGCGCGATCAGCGAGGTCGCCCGGTACGCGTGCAGCCAGATCGAACTCGCCGAACTCGACGCCTCCCGCGCCCGACTCGACCGCGCCGAGGTCCGCGCGTTGCGCGCGCAGATCAGCCCGCACTTCATCTACAACGCACTCAACACGGTTGCGTCGTTCGTGCGGACCGACCCGGACCGGGCGCGCGAGCTGATCCTCGAGTTCGCCGACTTCACCCGCTACTCCTTCCGCTCCGCAGGCGAGTACACGGTGCTGTCCGACGAACTCCGCAACATCGACCGCTACCTCACCCTCGAACGCGCCCGATTCGGCAGCGCCCTCGAGGTGCGGCTGCAGGTGGCACCCGAGGTGCTCGGGGTGGTGCTCCCGTTCCTCGCGCTGCAACCGCTGGTGGAGAACGCGGTGCGGCACGGCCTCGCCGGGCAGTCCCGCGGCACCGTCACCATCGTCGCCGCCGACGAGGGCACCGACTGCGTGATCAGCGTCGAGGACGACGGCGTCGGCATGGACCCGGAACTGCTCCGCTCCGGCTCGCTCGACGCCGTCGCGTCCGGGACCGGGGGGCCCGCCGCGAAGGAGTCCGCACACGTCGGGCTCGCGAACGTCGACGACCGGTTGCGGGCGGCGTTCGGCAACGACTACGGCCTGGTCGTGGAGACCGCGCCGGGGGCGGGGACCCGGGTGAGCATGCGGGTACCGAAGTTCCGTCCCGGCGTCCACGTCTGATCGCGCGCACCGGGTCGGGCGTGACGCACCCGGCCGGAGACCGACGTGGCACCATTGACCTGTTGTGACACAGACACCCGAAGGGGCCCCCGACACCCCGCTGACCGTGCTGGCCGTGGACGACGAGCGTCCGGCGCTCGACGAACTGGCCTACCTGCTGCGCGCCCAGGGCGACGTCGGGGAGATCCTCACCGCCGGGGACGCGACGACCGCCCTCCGGGTGATCAAGGACCGGCTCCGCATGGCCGCCGAGTGGACTCCCGGCGCA
>NZ_JBHXNB010000020.1:0-36472 GCF_042720095.1 Rhodococcus sp. NPDC058505 | reverse complement strand
GACGTCGGGGAGATCCTCACCGCCGGGGACGCGACGACCGCCCTCCGGGTGATCAAGGACCGGCTCCGCATGGCCGCCGAGTGGACTCCCGGCGCAGCGGGGGCTATCGACGCGGTGTTCCTCGACATCAACATGCCCGGACTCGACGGCCTCGAACTCGCCGGTGTGCTCGCCGCGTTCGCGACCCCGCCGGTGGTAGTGTTCGTGACCGCGCACGACGACCGGGCCGTCGACGCATTCGACCTCGGTGCCGTCGACTATCTGCTCAAGCCGCTGCGTGCGGAGCGGCTCACCGAGTCGGTGCGCCGGATCCGCGCCGCCCGCCGGATCGGCCGGGTCACCGAACCGGGGCAGCCGGAACCCGACGCCGACGAGGTGATTCCCGTCGAGCTGGGCGGGGTCACCACCCTCGTGCACCGCTCCGATGTGGCGTGGGTGGAGGCGGACGGCGACTATGCCCGCCTGCACACCGCCACCGGGTCACATCTGGTCCGGATCCCCATCTCGGCTCTCGAATCCCGATGGCAGGCGGCCGGATTCCTGCGGGTGCACCGCTCCTACCTGGTGGCGCTGCCCCTGGTGACCGGCATCCGCAGTGTCGGAACCGGAACGGTGGTGTGCCTGCGCGCGGGCGAGGACACCCCGGTGGTGGAACTGCCCGTCAGTCGCAGGCACACCCGCGAACTCAAGGATCGCCTGGTGCGGGCGCCGCGGCAGCAGTGGACGAGTAGATGAGCGGGCCCGCCGGACCGCAGCGCGCACCGGCGGGCGGCCCGCCGTCGCGGGAGCGGGTGGTGCTGGCGCACCGGCGCGGGGCCCGCGTGGTCCGGACCCGCGTCGAGGTGCAGGAACAGACCGAGGTCGGCGATGCGCTGGTGCGGGCGTTGGTGCGGGCCCAACTCGGGTTGTCATTGCGTTTCGCCGCGGCGGTGGTGCTGGTGGCAGGCGCGGTGCCGCTGCTGCTCGCGGCCTTCCCCTGGCTCGGCAGCGTCACCGTGGTGGGCGTGCGGCTGCCATGGCTGGTGCTCGGGGTCGCGGCGTTCCCTGCGCTGTATCTGGCGGGCAGGCTCTACATTCGACTGACCGACCGGATCGAGCAAGAGTTCGTCGACCTCGCCGACGACTGAGGACGGAGGTGACGTGTGTCGGGGCAGCCGATCCCGCTGGTGACCGTCGTCGCGTTGGTGATCGCGGCCGTCGCGACCGTCGTCATCGGGTTCTACGGGGTTCGGCTGGCGCGCACCACCTCCGACTTCCTCGTCGCGTCCCGCAGCGTCGGATCGCGATGGAACGCCGCCGCGATCTCCGGCGAGTACCTGTCCGCCGCCTCGTTTCTCGGGGTCGCCGGGCTGATCGCCAAGTACGGCGCCGACGCCCTGTGGTACCCGGTCGGGTTCACCGCGGGTTATCTCGGGTTGCTGCTGTTCGTCGCCGCCCCGCTTCGCCGTTCCGGGGCGTACACCGTCCCCGACTTCGCCGAATTCCGTCTCGGCAGTAAGCGTTTGAGGCTGCTCGCGATGCTCGTCGTTGCCGTGATCTGCGTGCTGTACATGGTGCCGCAGTTTCAGGGCGCGGGCCTCGCGCTCGGGATCCTGCTCGGGATACCCATGTGGGTCGGCGCGGTCGTCGTCGCGCTGATCGTGATCGCCAACGTCGTCGGCGGCGGCATGCGGTCGATCACCTTCGTGCAGGCATTCCAGTACTGGCTCAAGCTGACCGCCGTCGCGGTGCCCGCCCTGGTCCTCACCTTCCACTTCCTCGGCGCGGGCGGCGGCCTCGGGACCCCCGCGCCGCCGACCGTCACCGACCGCACCACGGTCGACGTCACCACCGACGTGATCGTGCAGGTGTCGCAGCCCCTATCGGTCACCGCGTCCGGCGTCCTCGACGGGAACCCGGTGGACGGGCCGGTCGCGCTGGGGGTGGGCGAGTACGAACTGTCGGCGGGCACGGCCCTGGTACTCGACGCCGGCGCCGCGGTCCCGGTCGTCGCCGGCGCGCCCCCCACCGGGGCGCAGTGGCTCGACCCGGGCTGGGGCCTCGGCGGCACCCACCCGCTGTTCCAGGTGTACTCGCTGATCGTCGGCATCTTCCTCGGCACGATGGGGTTGCCGCACGTGCTGGTCCGCTTCTACACGAACCCCGACGGCCGGACCGCGCGCACCACGTCGCTCGCGGTGATCGGGTTGGTCGGGGTGTTCTACCTGTTCCCGATCCTGCTCGGGGTGTTCGCCCGGCTATGGGTGCCGCAGCTGCTGATCACCGGCACCTCCGACGCCGCGGTCCTGCTGCTGCCCGCCTCCGTGGTGTCCGGGGTCGGGGGTCAGGTGCTGGCGGCGCTGGTCGCGGCCGGGGCGATCGCCGCGTTCCTCGCGACCTCGTCCGGGCTGCTGGTCAGCGTCGCGGGTGTGCTCAGCACCGACGTCATGAAGGGCCGGATCCGCGACTTCCGGGTCGCCGCGGTCGTCGCGGGCGCGGTACCGCTTGCCCTGGCGATCGGGGTTGCCTCGATCGACCTGTCCCGCACCGTCGGCATGGTGTTCGCGGTTGCCGCGTCCACCCTGTGCCCGCTGCTCGTGCTCGGCATCTGGTGGCGGGGGCTCACCGCAGCGGGCGCCGCGGCCGGGCTGATCGTCGGTGGGGTTGCCTCCGGGTCGGCGGCGCTGGTGACGTCGTTCGGCGGCGTCGGGTCCGGGCCGTGGAACGGGTGGCTGCAGGTCCTTGTCGGATATCCGGCGGCGGTGACGGTGCCGCTCGCGTTCCTGACGATGGTCGTGGTCAGCCGCGCAACCCGCGGCAGCATCCCCGCCGACGTGGCCCGCACCTTCACCCGGATGCACGCGCCCGAGCGGCTCGGGGTGGGCCGCGACCGCGAGCGCGACCTGTAGGCGGCTCCGCCGCCCGTGCGTGGATTTCACCCCGACTGGGGTAACGATCGCGCACAGTTCGGGCAGCCGCGCACTGCCGTTCGTCGCGCCGGACCGACCGTCCGGCGCCCGATCCGACTCCTCGGCGTGTGATCGCCGCCACTCCCTGTCGCTGTGATGTGAGTCTCACTAACGTCTGTGACCTGCCGGGCGTCACTGCCGGCACCCACCGACCGAGGAGTCCGACGTGACCACAGCAGACCTGAGTCCGGAGTCGCCAGCGCGGCGCACCCCGGACGCGCAGGCCTTCATCGAGATGCAGGCGAGTCCCGAGTTCCGGGACCTGCGACGCAGGCTGCGCCGCTTCGTCTTCCCGATGACGGCGTTCTTCCTGACCTGGTACGCCGTGTATGTGCTGCTGGCCACCTACGCCTCGGAGTTCATGGCGACGAAGGTGATCGGCAACGTCAACCTCGGTGTCATCCTCGGCCTCGGCCAGTTCCTGACGACGTTCGTCATCACCGCGATGTACGTCAAATTCGCGAACCGCGAACTCGACCCCCGCGCCGCCGCGATCCGTGACGAGCTGGAGGGCCAGCACTGATGACGAGTTTCCTCGCCGCGGGCGACTCCCAGGTCGGCAACCCGGCCCTGAACATCGCCATCTTCGTCGCATTCGTGGTGATCACGATGGGCATCGTGATCCGGGCCAGCCGGACCACCAAGAAGGCATCCGACTTCTACACCGGTGGCGGCCAGTTCTCCGGCCCGCAAAACGGTTTCGCGATCGCGGGCGACTACCTGTCCGCTGCGTCGTTCCTCGGCATCGCCGGCGCGATCGCGGTCTACGGCTACGACGGCTTCCTCTACTCGATCGGCTTCCTCGTCGCCTGGCTGGTCGCGCTGCTGCTGGTCGCCGAGATGCTGCGCAACACCGGCCGGTTCACGATGGCCGACGTGCTCAGCTTCCGGCTGAAGCAGCGCCCGGTCCGGATGGCCGCCGCCCTGTCCACCCTCGTGGTCTCGCTGTTCTACCTGCTCGCGCAGATGGCCGGTGCCGGTGGCCTGGTCGCGCTGCTGCTCGACATCCACGACAAGGCCGGGCAGGCGATCGTCGTCGCGGTGGTCGGCGTCCTGATGATCGTGTACGTGCTCGTCGGCGGCATGAAGGGCACCACCTACGTGCAGATGGTGAAGGCGGTGCTGCTGATCGCCGGTGCGGGCATCATGTTCGTGCTGGTGCTGCTCGCCGTCCGCGGCAACTTCTCGCAGCTGCTCGCCGACGCCCAGTCCGCGGCGAACGGGTCGGCGAACCCGCGGGATGTTCTCGCGCCCGGCGCCAAGTACGGCATCAGCTCGATGTCCCGGCTGGACTTCCTCTCCCTCGGCATCGCCCTGGTGCTCGGCACCGCCGGTCTGCCGCACGTGTTGATGCGCTTCTACACGGTGCCCACCGCGAAGGAGGCCCGCCGCTCGGTGACCTGGGCGATCGGCCTGATCGGTGCGTTCTACCTGTTCACCCTGGTGCTCGGCTACGGTGCCGCCAAGATGGTCGGGCCGGACGTGATTCTCGCGGCCCCCGGCAAGGAGAACGCGGCCGCCCCGCTGCTCGCCTTCGAACTCGGCGGCACCCTGTTCCTGTCGATCATCTCCGCGGTCGCCTTCGCCACCATCCTCGCGGTCGTCGCGGGCTTGGCGATCACCGCGTCGGCGTCCTTCGCGCACGACATCTACGCCAGTGTCATCAAGCGCGGCAAGGCAACCGAGGAACAGCAGGTGAAGGTCTCGCGGATCACCGTCGTGGTGATCGGTCTCGCGTCGATCGTCCTCGGCATCCTCGCGATGGGGCAGAACATCGCCTTCCTGGTCGCGCTCGCATTCGCCGTCGCCGCCTCCGCGAACCTGCCGACGCTGCTGTACTCGTTGTTCTGGAGGAAGTTCAACACCACCGGCGCGCTGTGGAGCATCTACGGCGGTCTGATCAGCTGCCTGCTGCTGATCGTCTTCTCGCCCGCGGTGTCCGGGTCGAAGTCCGCGATGTTCCCGAACGCCGACTTCTCCTGGTTCCCGCTCGCCAACCCGGGCATCGTGTCGATCCCGCTGGCCTTCGCGCTCGGCATCATCGGCACCTACGTCGGACGCCGCAAGCTCGAGGACCCGGCAAAGCAGGCGGAGATGGAGGTTCGCTCCCTCACCGGCGTCGGAGTCGAGAAGGCGGTCTCGCACTAGATCCCGCCCCGCCAAGCAGTCCCGCACCCGGGCGCCCTCGCCCCGGGTGCGGGACTTTCTGCGCCGCTGGACGGGACGCCGATAGGATGCGCGAATGGCAAAGCTGAAGGTGTCGGTCGCGGTTCCACTCACCCCCGAGGTGGCGTGGGAAAAGGCAAGCGATCTGGGTGAATTCGACAAATGGTTGTCGATCCACGAGGCGTGGCGCTGCGAGTTGCCCGCCGAGTTGTCGACGGGCACGACCGCGGAATCGGTGGTGTCGGTGAAGGGACTGCGGAACCGGGTCCGGTGGACGATCACCGACTACGCGCCGCCGCGGTCCCTGGCGCTCAAGGGCGACGGCAAGGGCGGTGTGAAGGTCGGCCTCGTGCTGTCGGTGACGCCGAAGGACGCGGGTTCCGAGGTGGGTTTGCTCATCGACCTCGGCGGGGCACCGCTGTTCGGTCCGATCGGGTCCGGGGTCGCCCGCGCGCTGAAGGGCGACATCGAATCGTCGTTGCGGACGTTTGTCGCGCTGTACGGGTAGCGGTCAGCGTCGTTCCCGGACGATCATCACCGGGCGCTCGACGCGATGCAGCAGGGCCCGGCTCGTCGAACCGAGCAGCATCCCGCGGAAGCCGCCCCGGCCGTGGCTGCCGACGACGACGAGCTGGGCGGACCGCGACTGGGTGAGCAGCTGATCGACGGCCCGGTCGCGGACCACGATGCGCTGAACCTCGACGTCGGGGAACCGTTCCCGCCAGCCGGCGAGGCACTCGGCCAGCGTCGCCTCCTCGTTCTCGATCAGCCCCTCCCAGGGCAGGTCCTCGACCGCGGACGGCAGGGTGTCGAAGTCCACGTCGCTCCACGCGTGCACCGCGACGAGCGGCACCGTCCGCAGCGATGCCTCGAGGAAGGCCGCCCCGATGGCGGGCGCGCTGTTCGGTGATCCGTCGACACCGACCACCACCGGTCCGGTCGGTGTCGGATCGGCGGTCGGGATCACCACCACCGGGCACCGGGAATGGGTGGCGAGGGCGGTGGACACCGAGCCGACCAGCGCGCCGCGCACCGCGCCGAGGCCCCGGGAGCCGACGACGAGCATCCGCGCGGATTCGGACCGGTCGAGGAGAGCGGGGATCGGCGGCCCGTGGTGGAGCGCGGTTCCGACCTCGACACCCGGCGCGATCTCCCGCGCGCGGGCGGCCGCGGCGGTGAGGGTGCGGTTCGCTTCCGCGTCGAGGTCGTCGTAGAACTGTTGCGACGCAACGAGCGCGCCACCGTAGACGACGGGTGTCGGCAGCGCGGCAACGAGGTGCAGCGGGGCGGTGTGCGCGGCGGCGGTGCGTGCCGCCCACTGCAGGGCCGCGTCCGCCGTGTCGGATCCGTCGACGCCCACCACGATCGGGGCAGTGCTCACGAGTCGCCTCCTCGGGTCCGGCCCGCGGTCCTCCGCCGGGCTCTGGACTCCATCGTGGCCCGTTCTCGCGCGGCCCGCACAGGGGCGAAGGTCCTCGCGGTCGGTGGCGTCGCCCACACACCGACCCGGGCGGTCACTCCAGGATCGGGGTGGCTGCGGAGTCGACCAGCCAGGCCTGCGCCAGTTCGTCGAGGGTGCCGTCCGCGTAGAGCGCGTCCACGGCCGCGGTGACGCACGGGGTCAGGGGGCTGTCCTTCTCCAGGACGAGGCCGAAGAACTCGGTGACGGTGTTGGGGCGGGGGAACTGCCCGACCAGCAGGCTCTCCGGCAGGTCGGCCTCGGTGATCTGGAATCCGGTCGGGCTGTCGACCACCAGCGCGTCGATCCGACCGTCGGCGAGTGCCGCCTTCGCCTCGTCGGTGGTGGCGAACGCGACGGGGTCCTTGCTCGGTCGGATGGTGCTCTCGATCGTGGCCAGGCTCGTCGACCCGGACTGGGCGCCGAGCCGGTATCCGGTGAGGTCGCTGAGGTTGTGGGCCGAGGCGGCCGGGGTGCCGGCGATCGCGACGATCGACTGGGTCACCGCGTAGTACGGCGACGAGAAGTCGACGGCGCCGCGCCGCTCATCGACGATCGTCACCTGGTTGATGTCGAAGTCGAAGTCCTTGACTCCCGGCGCGATTGCGTCCGCCCACGGCACCCGGAGGAACGTCACCTGCTCGCGGTCGTAGCCGAGCCGTTCGGATACCGAGCGGGCGACCGCACCCTCGAACCCCTTGCCGTTGCCGGGGTCGTCGTCGACGAACCACGGCGCGTAGGCGGGGGAGTCGGTGGCGATGGTCAACGTGCCGGGGGTGTGGGTGACGCCGGTGTCGGGGCCGCAATTGCCGACCGTCACCGTGCCGGGTGCCTGCGGGGTAGCCGCGGCCGACGGGTCGGCGTCGGAGGCGGTGCATCCGCTGACCGTGAGCACCGTGCTGAGCGTGACGGGCAGCAGGATGGCCGATCGACGTCCGGTTCTGGGCACCCGGACATAGTGCCCGCGAGCCCCACCTCCTGCAAGGGTGGTTGCGGGGTCGTCAGTCCTTCCAGTAGATGGCCCGATACCAGATCTCGGTGATGGTGGCGATCGCGGCGTCGTCGTCGACGGTGTCGGGGTCGACGTCGCCCGCGAGCTGGTCGTAGCAGAACTGGTTGAGCATTGCGACGATCGCCGATGCGGTGAGGCGGGGATCGATGCCCGGGCAGTAGCCGTCCTTCTGGGCGCGCCGGATCGTGTCGCTGACCGCGTCAACCAACTCGTCGCACAGGTCCTGCCAGAACGTCGCGAAGTTGTCGTTGACCATGGCGAGCTGGAACACGCCGATCATCTCGGCGAGGCGTTCGCGGTAGGTCATCCAGTGCGCGCGGCTCCACAGCGCGACGCGTTCGCGGTTGGACCGCCCGTGCGTGAACGCCTCGAGCGCCCGGTCGCGGGCCTCGGTCCGGAACTCCTCTGCCCAGTGGGAGAGGAGCGCCTCCTTGGAGTCGTAGTAGTTGTAGAAGGACGCGGTGGAGCGGCCGGCCTCGCCGGCGATGTCGGCCACGGTGGTGGCGAGAAACCCCTTGCGGGAGATGACCCGGCGGGCGGCGGACTCGATCGCCGCCAGCGTTTCGCGGCCTCGAACCGTCGGCTTGGCCTGGACGTTCACGTGCGATGTCCCCCTCGGATCTGCTGATGTGCGGCCCCCGGATGTGCTGTGGAGACGCACATCCGGGTCGAATCTGACCCTAACATCAGATTCGACCCGGAGGGTGGCCGGCCGGCGACGATCAGCCGATGCGGCGTCCCGCCGCGGGCCAGTATTCCTCGCGGAGGCTGATCTTCTGGACCTTTCCGGTGGCATTTCTCGGGAGGGCGTCGACGACGTCGACCCCGGTCGGGCACTTGTAGTGGGCGAGTCGCTCGCGGGTGAACTCGATCAACCCGTCCGGGTCGATCGACGCCCCTGGCCGAGCCGCGACGACGGCGTGCACCGTCTCCCCCCACCGGTCGCTCGGAATCCCGATGACCGCGGCCTCCGCCACCGAGGGATGGGTGGCCAGGACGTTCTCCACCTCGGCGGGAAAGACGTTCTCGCCGCCGGTGACGATCATGTCCTTGATTCGGTCGGTGAGGAACAGGTAGCCGTCCTCGTCGACATAGCCCGCGTCGCCGGTCCGGAACCAGCCGTCACCGGTGAACGCGGCCGCCTGCTCATCCGGCCGATTGCGGTAGCCGACCATCACCAGGTCGCTTCGCGTGCGGACCTCGCCGACCCGGCCCGGCGGCAGCGGTTCCCCGGTCACCGGGTCGAACGTGCCCACCTCGATCCCCTTGAGTGGCCGACCCGCCGACGACAGCCGGTGTTCGGGGGCGCCCTCGGCGTGGTCGGCCGGACGAAGGAACGAGATGGGCCCGTTGGTCTCGGTCATCCCGTAGCACTGGGTCAGGTCGGAGTCGAACGCCGCCCGCGCCTCCTTGAGGAGAGTGGTCGAGATCGGGGATCCGCCGTAGATCAGCATCTTCAGTGCCGGGAACGTCATCCCCGCCGCAGCGGGGTCGCGGACCAGCATCTGGATCAGTGCGGGCACCATCGCCGCGTAGGTCACGCCCGCGGAGCGCATCAGGCGCAGCACGTCGCCGGGGACGATGTCGGTGACGAACAGCGCCGTCGCTCCCCTTGCGAGGCACAGGAAGAAGAATCCGGTACCGGAAATGTGGAACAGCGGTGACGGGATGAGCAGGACGTCGCGGTGCCGGACGTCGAAGGGGGTTGGTTTGGCGAGGTTCGCCGCGATATTGGCGTTGGTCAGCTGAACGCCCTTGGGGCGCCCCGTTGTCCCCGAGGTGTAGAAGACGAAGGCGACATCCTCCGGGGTCGGCTCGACTCCGGTGTCGTCGCATGGGTGCGGGGCGAGCCACGCGTCGATCTCGACGGCCTCGCCGCCGCGGACGGCGTAGGTGGCTCCGGGCTCGCCGACCGGAAGGCCCAGCAGCGGGAGCATCGCCGACTCGCAGATCGTGACGACGGGATCGGCGTCGAGCATCAGTTCGCGCACCTCCGGCTCGGCCAGTCGCCAGTTCAGGGAGATCCCCGCGGCGCGAACCTTCGACGCCCCGACGAGCGCGGTGACCCAGGTGCGGGCGTCTCGGCCGAGGAACGCAACCCGGTCGCCGGGTGCGGCACCGACATCGAGGAGTGCGTTGGCGAATCGGCTTGTCGCCTCGTGCAATTGAAGGAAGGTGAGGGCGGGTCCGTTGTCGACGGCGATCGCGTCGGCGCCGGGCGCGGCGATGGCCCATTCGCGGATCATGTGGGCGAGCGAGGTGGGGGTGTTCACGATGCTCCTCTACTACGTGGTCGCGACGGCGACGGCGGCCGCTGCTGCGAGCGCGACCGTTGCCGCCGCGGTGAGATGGACGGAAAGGGCGGATCGTTCGGGAATGAAGCGGTCGAGGGCGAGGGGGTGGTCATCGCCGTCGACCATCGACCTGCGGTAGCGGCGTTCGCCGGTGCGGGCGAACGCGATGAGTCCGGCCGCCGACACGGTGAGCAGCGGAATCATCAGGGCAGGGGCGTGCCGGGCGACGAGCGCCGCGGTGACCGCCCAGGCGAAGGCGAATCGATACCACGAGAGCAGGGTCCGCTCCCGCTGGGCCAGATCCTCGCCGTTGTCAGCCATGGACGAGAACGCCGACGAGGACCCCGACGCACACGATCGCGACGAGCGCGGCCAGTGTCGGTATCGCGACCATCGCGGGCAGCGGTCTGCCCATCCGCATCGCGGACTGGACCCGCCGCCACTGGACGACGGCCGCGACGGCGAGCGCCCCGCCAATCGCCACCAGGAACAGTGCGATGCTCCGCGTGATCCAGCCCGGCAGCGCCCGGTCGACGAACTCGTTGAGGGCGACCCCCGCGGCGACCAGGGCCAGCGCGGTCCGGATCCAGGCGAGGAACGTGCGTTCGTTCGCGAGGGTGAACCGTGGATCCGGTTCGCGTCCGGTGTCGTCGAGCGGCGTGCCGGTGTCGTCGCGCGGCGTGCGGGTCGACATGGTGCGGACTCTCGCGGCTAGACCACGACCGGGGTCGGGCGGGCGACCCGCTCGTCGCCGGTCCTGGCGGTGTGTCGCACGTCGTCGGGGGTGAACGGGCGGAGCCAGCAGGAGAACTCAAGCAGGATGTCGTCGGGGTCCTGGAAGTAGAAGGACCGCACGTACACCCCCGGGTGCATCGATTCCGCGACCTGTGTCTCGCTGTCGTCGTGGTTGACCAGGGGCCCGACCCGGACCCCCTTGTCCTTCAGTCGCTGGCGGTACTCCACGAACTTGTCCTCGGGGACGTCGAAGGCCACGTGGTTGAGTGAACTAACCGAACTCGTCCATTCGCCGAAGCCGGGAAGCGTGATGGGGGAGGAGATCCCGGGGACCGCGTCGTGGTTGTCGGCGAACCAGAAGAAGGCGAGCGAGTTGCCGTTGCCCGCATCGAAGAAGAAGTGCTGCCCCTGCCCATCCGGCAGTTCGACGGTCTTGATCAGGGGCATCCCGAGGATTCCGCTGTAGAAGTCGACGGTGCGCTGCATGTCCGAACAGACGAGCGCGACATGGTTGAACCCGCGGAGCTCGAATTCGCTGTTGGTGGAAGTCATGGTCCTCTTTCGTCTCGTATGGGTGCGCCAGAGGTGGGAATCCGCCGGGCTCGATCGAGAGCCGGGAGGTCGAGATTTGCTGATTCTAACATCAGATTCAGTCTCGGGGGAGGTTTTCCGCTGAGCGGATTCGCCGGCGGGGGGATTGGGGCGGGTTCTCATTTCGCCGTAGCGACAATGCCTTTCGGTTCCATGGACAGGCGCGCTGGCCGGTGATACAAATATGACGTTAGATTCAGGTCGTGAGATCCGGAGGTGCACATGGGCATCAATCGCACGTTCGTCGGGTTGCCGTCGTCGACGGCAGGCCGCGCCGGCGCAGGCGGGCACCCCTGCCAGGGCGTCTACTACGCACCGGAGGGCCGGAGGGCGAAGGTCGCGGTGATCGCCACCCACTACGGGATCGACTTCTCCGAGCACTACATGTCGACCTACCTCGCCGAGCGGGGCGTCGGATTCCTCGGCTGGAACACCCGCTTTCGCGGCGACGAGGCGCACTTCCTCCTCGACCATGCGCTCGTCGACATCGGTGTCGGTGTGCGCTGGCTCAGGGAGGTCGCCCGCGTCGACACCGTGATCCTGCTTGGCAATTCGGGCGGCGGATCGCTCATGTCGGTGTACCAGTCCCAGGCCGTCGCCCCGAACGTCACCCCGGTCGCAGGAATGCGCCCGGCAACCGGCCTCGACGAGCTGCCCGCCGCCGATGGGTACATCTCGACGGCGGCACACCTCGGCCGCCCGGACGTGCTCACCGCCTGGATGGACGGGTCGGTGACCGACGAGGCGGACCCGATCTCGACTGATCCGACGCTCGACCTGTTCAATCCGGACAACGGACCCGGATATGCGCCGGAGTTCGTCGAGCGGTACCGCGGGGCGCAGGTCGAGCGCAACCACCGCATCACCCGATGGGTGAAGGATGAGTTGCGGCGGGTCGCGGCCGCCGGCTACACCGACCGCCACTTCTCGGTGCACCGCACCTGGGCCGACCCGCGCATGGTCGATCCCACCCTGGAACCGACCAGGCGCGAACCCAACCGCTGCTACGTCGGCGTCCCCGAGCGAACGAACCGTTCCGTCTTCGGGATCGCGTCGGCCTGCACCCTGCGCACGTGGCTATCGCTGTGGAGCCTCGAGGATTCGCAGACCCGGTCGCGTCCGCACCTCGCCCGGATCACCGTGCCCGCGTTGGTCGTCAACGGGGACGCCGACACCGGCGTCTATCCCAGCGACGCGGCGGACATCGTGGCGCACCTCGGGGCTGCCGACAAGGAATTCCACGAGCTGCACGCCGACCACTACTTCCTGAACGACGGGGCCCGCGACGAGCTTGCCGACCTCGTCGAGACCTGGATCGAGAAGCGGTTCGGATGACGTCCGTGACCGATGCGCGGTCGCTCCCGATCCCACCGGAGTTCCGCGACGCGCTCCGCGGTCTCGGCATGATCGGCGCCAGCGACCACCCGGTAGGCACCCCGTTGACGGGTGGTGTCTCGTCGGATGTGTGGCGTGTCGATCTTGCTGGTGGCGCGGTCTGCCTCAAGCGGGCACTGCCCAAGCTGAAGGTCGCGGCCGACTGGCGGGCGCCGACGGAGCGGGCTGGCTGGGAGGCTAGGTGGCTGCGGATGGCAGGAGCAACGCTTGCTCCTCGGGTGCTTCGCGCGTTCGACGAGCGGACCGGGGTGCTGGTGCTCGACTGGCTCGACCCGCACACGCATCCGGTGTGGAAGGGCGAGTTGGCGTCCGGCCGGGTCGATCCCGCGTTCGCCGCCGCGGTCGGGCGGTCGCTGGCGGCGCTGCACGCTGCCGGAGCTCGGGAGACGCTCGCGGAGTGGGAGGCGGCCCGGCCCCTGTTCGAGACGCTGCGGATCTCCCCGTACCTGCGGGCGACGGCCGAGCGTCGCGACGAGTACGGACCCCTGATCGGCGGCGTGGTCGACTCGCTCACCCGGGCCGCGGTCACGGTGGTGCACGGCGACGTCAGCCCGAAGAACATCCTGGTCGGACCGTCCGGGCCGGTGTTCCTTGACGCCGAGTGCGCCTCTCCCGGCGACCCCGCGTTCGATCTCGCGTTCTGCCTCAACCACCTTGTGCTGAAAGGGGTCTGGCTTCCGACACTCCGGGACGATCTGCACTCTGCGGCAGCGCAGCTGCTCGCTGCCTACCTGTCGGCGGTCACCTGGGAATCCGCCCCGGACGTGCTGCGCCGCACGCTCGTCCTGCTCCCGGCGCTTGCGCTGGCCCGCGTCGACGGCGTGTCCCCGGTGGAGTACCTGTCGGAGGACCGCGGACGCCCCGATGTCCGCCGCGCCGCCGTCGACCTTCTCGCCACCCCCGCGCACACCCTCGACGAGCACCTGAGCCGCTGGTCGACCTACACGACGAAGGACTGACGACATCATGGCCGAATCACACGACATCATCTCCGTTGCCGGCGCACGCCGGTGGGACTCCCGCGGCCGCCCGACCGTCGAGGTCGAGGTGCGGACCGCGACCGCGGTGGGGAGGGCGATCGCCCCCGCGGGCGCCTCGACCGGCTCGGGGGAGGCGGTCGACCTGCGCGACGGCGGCGACCGGCTCGGCGGCCTGGACGTGACCACCGCCGTGCGCAACGTCAACACGCTGATCGCCGCGGAAATCGAGGGCCGACCGGTCGACGACCAGGCGGGCATCGACGAGGCACTCGACACCGTCGACGGCACAGGCGCGTTCGCCAAGCTCGGCGGCAACGCCGCGGTCGCGACGTCGATGGCCGTCGCGCATGCGGCGGCCGCGGCGGCGGGAGTCCCGCTGTGGCGGCACCTCGATCCCGACGCGACCCGCCTTCCGCTGCCGGAGATCCAGATCTTCGGCGGCGGCGCACACGCGAACGGGCGAATCGACCTGCAGGACCTCATGATCGTGCCGCACGCCGCGGGCTCCTTCGCCGAGGCGGTCGACTGGGCGGTCGAGATCCATCGCGCCGGGCGGCAATGGCTGGCCGACCGCGGACGCCTCGCTGGCGTCGCCGACGAGGGTGGCTGGTGGCCTGCCTTCGACTCGAACGCAGAGGCGCTCGACGCGCTCGTCGCCGCGATCGAGGGCGCCGGACTGGTTCCCGGCGATCAGGTCGGCATCTCGCTGGACGTCGCGGCGACGCAGCTGGCGACCCCCGAGGGGTACCGGCTGGCGCGTGAGGACCGCGTTCTCGACCGCGATGCGTGGTGCGCGGAGCTGCTTGCCTGGATCGCGAAGTACCCGATCCTCTCGATCGAGGACCCGTTCGCGGAGGACGATGCGGAGGGCATGGCGGCGATCGTTGCCGCGGTCGGTGACCGCGTCCAGGTGGTCGGCGACGACTTCCTCGTCACGGACGCGGACCGGGTCCGTGACGCCGCCGCTGGCGGGCGGGTGAATAGCGTGCTGATCAAGCCGAACCAGGCAGGCACCCTGACCCGCGCGAAACGCGCGCTCGACGCGGCGCGGGAGGCTGGTCTCGGTGCGATCGTGTCCGCCCGCTCGGGGGAGACCGAGGACGTGACGATCGCGCATCTCGCGGTCGGGTGGGGCAGTGGTGGATTCAAGGTCGGGTCGGTCACCCGCAGCGAACGCACCGCGAAGTGGAACGAGATGATCCGGATCGAGGAATCGCTCGGCGCAACGGGATCATTCGTCGGCAGGGCGGGATTCGGGCCGTGGCTGTCCTGAACGCCGATCGCCCGGTGCGGGTGCTGTTCCATTTCGACGGGTCCGATCGGCTGCGGGATCGACTGGCCCCGGCACTGGCCGGACTCGATGTCCGCTGGTGCCCGGAGCATGACGAGGACCGCTTCCGGGCCCTGCTGCCGACCACCGACGTGCTCTGGCACGTGCTGCGCCCCGTCACCGACGCCGACCTCGCGCTCGCACCGGACCTGGTCCTGATCCAGAAGCTCGGATCGGGGGTCAACACCATCGACCGGGAGGCCGCCCGGCGCCGGGGGATCACCGTGTCCAACATGGTCGGCGCGAACGCGCAGGCGGTGGCGGAGGCGGCCCTGATGTTGATCCTTGCCGTCCTGCGGAGGTCGGTGCCGCTGGACGCGGCGACCCGGCGCGGTGCCGGCTGGCCGATCGACACCACGCTCGCCGACAGCGTCGGGGAGATCGCTGGCAGCACGGTGGGGCTGGTCGGCTACGGCGAGATCGCGCGGACCCTCGCTGCCCCGCTGACGGCGCTCGGGGCGCGGGTGCTGCACACGACCGGTCGCAGCAGGGCGGGCGACGACGGCTGGCGGCCGCTCGACGAGCTGCTTGCCGAGGCCGACATCGTCTCGCTGCATCTGCCGCTCACCGACGCAACGCGGGGCCTGCTCGACGCGCGCCGGATCGGGCTGATGAGGCCGGGGGCGATCCTGGTGAATACCGCCCGCGGTGGACTCGTGGACGAGCAGGCGCTGTGCGAGGCACTCGTCGCGGGCAGGCTCGGCGGGGCGGGCCTGGACACCTTTGCGTCCGAACCGCTGCGGGCGGACGACCGGCTGCTCCGCGCGCCCAACGTGGTGGCCACCCCCCACATTGCGTGGTTGACCGCGGAGACGATCGAGCGGTGCGTCCGGATCGCGGCAGACAACTGCAGGCGACTGGCTGAGGGTAAGGACCTCCTGAATATCGTTCCCTGACAGGGGTTTACCGAATGCGGATGTCGCGCGGGCCGGGCGGCATCCGTATTCGCGTACACCCGGCCGGTCCGCTCGGGGCGCGGTAGGGAATCATGAGGCATGAATCACATCAATCCATTGACAGAGATCTGGCTCACAGCTATAACTAAATCTGAAGTCAGATTCGTAAAACCCTCCAGATCCCATGACGAGTGGAGTTCTCTATGTCGAATGGATGGTCGCACCGGAGAGTCGGCCCGGCCCTGCTCGTCGCCGTCGCCGCCGCGGGTGCGGTGACCGGATGCGGGTCGGCGGCGAGCGCGGCGGGGGACGGCACCCTCGCCATCGGCACCCTGGTCGACGTGCAGAGCTTTGACCCGGCCCTCAATCCCGGTCAGGGACAACGCCTCTACCTCGACCCGGTGTACGACTCGCTGCTGCGCACCGACGCGGGCGGCAACATCGTGCCCGGCCTGGCCACCGACTACGTGCTCGACGCGACGGCGCTGCGTCTGACGCTGCCCGAGGGGCGGGTGTTCAGCGACGGCAGCCCGCTCGACGCCGCCGCGGTCAAGGCCAGTCTCGACCACGTCAAGTCCGCGGGCGGGCCTGCCTCGACCGCGCTCGCCAGCGTGCGTGAGGTCCGCGTCGACGGCCCCACCCAGGTCTCGCTCGACCTGACGGCGCCGGCCCCCGCCCTCCCGATCGCGTTGACCGACACCGCTGGCATGGTGGTCGCACCCGCCGCGATCGGCGACCCGAACCTCGGTTCGGCGCCGGTCGGATCCGGTCCCTACATGCTCGACGCTGCCGCCTCAAACAAGGGCGTGTCCTACGTCTACGTCCAGAACCCGCGATACGAGAACAAGGCCGAGCAGGGCCTGGAGCGGGTGGAGATCAAGGTCCTCACCGACGGTGCCGCCCGCGCAGGCGCACTCCGATCGGGTCAGATCGACCTGGCGCAGGTCGACAAGACCCAGGTCGACGCCGTCCAGTCCGCCGGATTCAACCTCGAGTTCATGACCGGCAACCACTGGATGCTCCAGCTCGCCGATCTCGGTGGTGAGAAGTCACCCGCGCTGGCGAGCAAGGAGATTCGGCAGGCGATCGGCTACGCGATCGACCGGGACGCCATCGTCGGCGCCAACTTCTTCGGTCAGGGCACCGCGAACAACCAGGTGTTCGGCGCGGACAGTCCGTACCACGTCGGCGACCTGCCGCAGAAGTACACCTACGATCCCGACAAGGCGAGGGCCCTGGTGGCGCAGTCCGGGGTCGCGGATCCCACCTTCACCGTGCCCGCCTTCGGGCCGACCAAGCCGATCGCGGAGGCGGTCCAGGGCTACCTGCGTGAGGTCGGGATCACGATGAACATCGAGCTGGTGCAGCCGGGCACCCTGGAGAAGGAGAACCGCTCCACGAACTTCGGCGCCTTCCTGACCCCGATCAAGCAGGTTCACCCCGAGCAACTGTACGTCGAGCGGCTCGCCGCCGCCGGGCCGCAGAACCCGTACGGGCACAGCGCGCCCGCCGTCGACGCGTTGCACGCGGAGGCGCTCGCCGCCACCGACGACGCTGCCCGCAACACCGCCTACCGGCAAATGCTCGGTGAGGTCGCGGACCAGGCCCTGTGGATCGACCTGTTCACCGACAACGGTGCCGTTGCGTGGGCCGACAGCGTCCAGGGCGTCACCCTGACACCGGGGTGGGTCATGGGTCCGACGCTCCGCGGCGTCACCGCCTGATCGGGTGATGCGATGACGAAACTCATTGGGGGACGGGCACTTGCGCTCATCCCGATGTTGCTGATGATCACCGTGATCAGTGTCGGCCTGATTCAACTCATCCCGGGAGACGCGGCGGAGACCATCGCAGGCTCGTCCGCGACAGCCGACCAGATCGCGCAGGTTCGCGCCGATCTGAACCTGGACCGACCGGTGTTCGAGCAGTACCTCGGGTGGCTGGGCAACGCGGTGCAGGGCGACCTGGGCCGTTCCGTCATCGACCAGAGTGCGGTGCTCCCTGTGGTATTCGACCGGCTCGGCGTGACCTTCTCGCTGGCCCTCGCTGGCGGTGTGATCGGCATCGTCCTCGGGATCGCGGCAGGCACCGCGGCCGCCCTGCGTCCGGGATCCTGGATCGACCGCGGCATCACCCTGCTCTCGTCCACCGCGCTGGCGATGCCGACATTCTGGCTGGCGCTGATCCTGGTGTCGGTGTTCGCGCTCACCCTCGGCGTCCTCCCGGCGACCGGGTATGTGCCACCGTCGGTGAGCATCTCGGGGTGGCTGCAGTCGCTGATCCTGCCGGGCATCTCGCTGGGATTGGTGATGGCGGCGATGCTGGCCCGGCACGCGCGGTCGTCGATGATCGCGGTGCTGCAGATGCCGCACATTCGCACCGCGCGGGCGATGGGTCTGCCCGAGACCAGGGTGATCGGCAGGCACGGGCTCAAGAGCTCGCTCGGACCGGTCGTGAGCACGCTCGGCTTCCACTTCGCCCACCTGCTCGGTGGCGCGGTCGTCGTCGAGCAGGTCTTCGGTATCCCCGGCATCGGTGACCTTGCGCTCACCGCGGTGAACCAGCGTGACATCCCGATGATCCAGGGCGTCGTCGTGGTGACCGGCATCTGCGTCGCGTGCGCCCAACTGCTCGTCGACATCTGCTACGGATACCTCGATCCGAAGGTGAGGAAGTCGTGACGACCATCGCGAGGCCATCGGCCCCCCAGACGGCACACCCCGGCCGGGCGACCGCGCCACCCCGCAGGGTCGAGCGGATCCCCGGCCGCTGGGAGCGGGTCGGCCGCCGCATCGTCACCGACCCGGTGATGATGGCTGCCCTGATCGTCCTCACGGTCATCGTGGTGTGTGCGATCTTCCGCGACCATCTGATGCCCTACGACCCAGAGGCCACCGACCTGTCCCGGGTGCTGCAGGGACCGTCCGGTGATCACCTGCTCGGCACCGACAATCTCGGCCGGGACACCCTCTCCCGGTTGATCGACTCCAGCAGGCTGGCCATGCTCGCCTCACTCGAGGCGGCCGGGATCGCGTTGCTGATCGGCGTTCCGGTCGGCCTCGTCATCGGGTACGTCGGCGGTTGGCTCGACAACATCGTGATGCGGATCGTCGACGGTTTCACCGCGCTGCCCGGGCTGATCGTCGCGATCGCCGTCATCGCGGCCCTCGGCCCCGGCATCACGAACGCGATGCTGGCGCTGGGCCTGATCTTCTCGACGACGTTCATCCGGGTGACCCGCGGCGAGGTGGTCTCCGCCCGCCGACACGTCTACGTCGAGGCGGCGCAGGTCGGCGGCGCCGGGACCGCCAGAATCCTGGTGCGGCACGTCCTCCCGAACATCGTCGGACCGCTGATCGTCCAGCTGTCGCTGACTCTGGCGTCCGCGCTCCTCGCGGAGGCCGCCCTGTCGTTCATCGGGCTCGGCGCCCAGCCGCCGGAGGCCAGCTGGGGCGTGATGGTGTCCGAGGGCGGTCACCTGCTTGCCCGGCAGCCGTTCCTCGTCATCCCACCCGGCGTCGCGATCGGCCTGACCGTGCTGTGCCTGAACATCGTCGCCGACGGCGTGCTCGCCGGCCTGCGGGACGAGCCCCGCCCGAGGCGGCTGCGCAGGCAGAACCGCGGCACCGCACCGGCCGCGGTGCCCGCCTCGGTGGTCGCCCCCGCCCCCGCGGTCGATCCCGACATCCTGCTCGACGTGCGCGATCTCGAGGTGATGGTCGCGCGCCCCGACGGCGACCTCCCGCTGCTCGACGGGGTCTCCCTGACGGTCCGCCGCGGTGAGACGCTCGGACTGGTCGGCGAGTCCGGCAGCGGCAAGACCATGGCCGCGCTGGCCACGATGGGACTGCTCCCGCCCTCCGTGCACGTCATCGGCGGCTCCGTCCGGCTCGGCGGCACCGAACTCCTCGGCCTGTCGAACAAGGGCTGGAACGAGATTCGCGGCAACCGGATGGCGATGATCTTCCAGGAGCCGTCGACCGCGCTGGATCCGGCGTTCACCGTCGGCGACCAGATCACCGAGGTGCTTCGGGTGCACACCGGCGCCTCCCGGGCCGACGCCCGCACGAGGGCGCTGTACCTGCTCGAACGGGTCGGTATCCGTGACCCGCAACGCCGATTCGACAGCTACCCGCACGAACTGTCCGGCGGCATGGCGCAGCGGGTGATGATCGCCCTCGCGATCAGCTGTGACCCCGAACTGCTGATCGCGGACGAGGCAACCACAGCACTGGATGTGACACTCAAGGTTCAGATCGCCGACCTACTCCGGGACCTGCAGGAGGAGTTCGGCATGGGCATCATCTTCGTGACCCACGAGCTGGGCATGGTCGCCGATCTTGCCGACACCGTCGCGGTCATGTACGCGGGGCAGGTCGTCGAAATGCAGCCGGTTGCCGACCTGATGCGCTCCCCGCGGCACCCTTACACCGCGGCGCTACTGGAATCCAGTTCACAGGGGCGTCCGCGCGGCGAGAGGCTCGGCACCATTCCCGGAACCGTTCCATCGCCGGGCAGCCGGCCTGACGGATGCCGGTTCGCGCCCCGCTGCACCAGGTCCACCGCGTCCTGCACGACCGCCCTGCCGCCACTGGAGCAGGGCAGCGACGGGGCGATCCGGTGTGTGCGCCCATTGAACGTGGAGGTTCGCTCGTGACCACCCTGCTCGAGATCGACAACCTCCGGGTCACCTTCCGCCAGCCGGGGCTGCTGCACAGGCGGGAGCCGTTCGTCGCGGTGGACGATGTCACCCTGCGTCTCGGTGCAGGCGAAACCCTCGGCGTGGTCGGTGAATCCGGATCCGGGAAGACCACCATCGCGCGCGCGGTGCTGCGGCTGCTCCGGCCCGAGTCCGGCACCGTCCGGTTCGACGGGCACGACGTCACCGAGTTCGGGCGAGTGCCCAGGTGGTACCGCAGGCGGGTGCAGTCGATCTTCCAGGACCCCACCACCTCATTGAACCCGTCCTGGACGGTGCGGGACATCGTCGGTGAACCGATCCGGGTGCACGAGAAGGTCGGTCGATCCGAGCTGATCGTGCGGGTCGGGGAACTGCTCGAGCTGGTCGGGCTCGACCCGGCAACCGACCGACGCCGGCCCGCCGACTTCTCCGGCGGGCAGCGGCAGCGGATCGGCATCGCGCGGGCGCTCGCGACCCGGCCGTCGCTGATCGTCTGCGACGAACCGGTCAGCGCCCTCGACGTATCGACCCAGAGCACGGTCGTCAACCTGCTCAACGACATTCAACGCGAAACCGGGGTCGCGTACTTCTTCATCGGACACGATCTGACCCTGATGCGGCACGTCAGCGATCGCATTGCGGTGATGTATCACGGTCACCTCGTCGAGGAGGGGCCTGCCGAGCAGGTCTACCTCAATCACACCCACCCCTACACGCGGACCCTGCTGGACGCAGCCCCGACACTCGACCCCGCCGAGCAGGCGCGGCGTCGAGTTGCACGGGCAGCGGCGGCGCAGGCACCCGTCCCGTCCTGAGGAGAGTCACACGTGTTGTCCTGGAATCACATTGTGGAATGGCGCGCGGGCCGCCACCCCGATCTCCTCGCCCTCGCCGACGATCTCGGCGGAGCGCTCACCTACGCGGAACTCGCCGCCGCGGTCGAGCAGCGTGCCGGCGGCTGGGCCGCCGCCGGGGTCGGCGGGGACGACGTGGTCGCGATCGTCGCCCGCAACCGGGTGGACTGGGTGGTGCACCTCCTCGCGCTCAATCGGGTCGGCGCGGTTCCCGCCGCGGTGAACTGGCGGCTGACCGCGCCGGAGCTGCGAACGCTGTTCGCGGAACTTGCCCCGGTTGCGGTGCTCACCGACGAGGAGGACCTGGCGCTCGTCGAGTCCGCCGCGCCCACCCTGCCGCGGGTGGTGGTGGGGGATCGCGACTTCGGGGGCGTCGCGCCGGCCCGCCCGGTGCACCGACTCCGCGGGGAGTCGCCGTTCGTCCTCATGCACACCAGCGGAACCACCGGGGGTGCACCGAAGGTGATCTCGCTGACGAACCAACGGCTGATCGCCTCCGCGACGTACCTCAAACTCGTTGTCCCCGGCGCCGAGGAGGGCGCCCGCCACCTGCGGGCGATGCCGCTGTTCCACCTCGCGGGGCTCGCGAACGTCACGTACGGCCTCTTCATCGGCGCCAGCGTGGTCATCCAGAGCCGGTTCACGGCCGCCTCGTTCGTCGATGCGGTCGCCGATCATCGGATCGAGTTCACCAACCTGGTGCCGTCGGCGATCGCGATGGTGGTCGACGAGATCAACGCGCGCGAGCAGAAGCCGGACCTGTCGTCGCTTGTCGAGATCGGCTACGGGGCGTCGGCGATCTCGCCGGAGGTGCTGCGCGCGGCGATCGCGACCCTCGGATGTCGGTTCCGGCAGAACTACGGGTGCACCGAGACCGGCGGCTTCCCGATCTCCACCCTCGACCCGGCCGATCACCATCCCGAGTCGCGGCATCTGCGGTCGGCGGGCAAGCCCGCGCTGAACTGGGAGGTGCGGATCGTCGGACCCGACCTCGAGGACCTTCCGGTGGGCGAGGCGGGCGAGATCGTCGTGCGCGGTGCCGAACCGTTCTCCGGCTACTGGAACAACCCCGACGAGACGGCGAAAGCGCTGACCCCGGACGGGTTCTGGCGGATCGGCGACATCGGGCGACTGGACGAGGACGGCTACCTGACAATCGTGGACCGGGCCAAGGACATGGTGGTGTCGGGCGGGGAGAACGTCTACCCGGCGGAGGTGGAGGCGGTGCTCCGCGGGCATCCCGACGTCGCGGAGGTCGCCGTCATTGGTGTTCCGCACCCGCGCTGGGGGGAGGCCGTGCACGCCGTGATCGTCGAGCGGCCCGGATCCCGGACACGCGCGGATCAGATCGTGGTGTGGTGCCGCGAGCGTCTTGCCGGATTCAAGTGCCCGTCGAGCGTCGAGTTCGTTGACGAGATGCCCCGCAACGCGACCGGAAAGCTGTTGAAACGTGTGCTGCGGGACAAGTTCTGGGCAGGACAGGAGAGGGCGGTATCATGAGCGACGCAGCGACACCCAGGGACACGGCGACACCCGGGAAGGGATCGCGGCCCAACATCGTGCTGATCATGGCCGACCAGTTGCGCGCCGACCACGTCGGATTCGGCGGCAACGAGATCGTCCGCACCGCGAACCTGGATTCCATCGCGGCGCGAGGAACCCGATTCGACCGCGCCTACGTCGCCAACCCGATCTGCATGCCGAACCGGGCGAGCATCCTCACTTCGCGTGTGCCGTCCTCGCACGGAACCCGCTACAACGGGATCGCCGTCGACCCCGATGCGCGCACATTCGTACGGTCGCTGCGCGAGGCCGGATACCGCACGATGCTTGTCGGGAAGGCGCACTTCCAGAACATCGGCCACCAGCCGGAAATGGCGACTTCCGCGCGCGCTGGCAGCCCAGCGGCGGACGCAGTCGACCGAGCGAGGGACGAGGGCTGGGACCGGTGGGAGGACCTGGCGATGCATCGGCAGGGTCCGGTGCGCATGCCCGCCGACTACTACGGATTCGATCGGGTCGAGGTGGCGATCGACCACGCCGACTACTGCGGCGGCCATTACGAACACTGGTTGCGGGACCAGGGATTTGACCCAACGGTGCGAGGAGGCGATCACGCCGCTGAGGTCTCCGAGCAGTGGAACCAGGTGTACCGCCCGGCGATGCCCGCCGAGCTGTACCCGACCGCCTGGGTGGGCAGCCGCAGCGCTGAGATGATCCGGTCGGCGGCCCACGACGGGGAGCCGTTCTTCCTGCAGTGCTCCTTCCCCGACCCGCACCACCCGTTCGCGCCGCCGGGCGAGTACTACGACATGTACTCGCCGGATGAGGTGCCGTTGCCCGCCACCTTCGACGACCCGCACGAGACGTCGATGCCGCACGTCCGCTCGAAGCTGAAGAACAGGGGCAGCCAGCGCGGCCCGATGTCGCCGTTCTCGCCGACTGAGAAGCAGTACCGGGAGGCGGCGGCGAAGGAATACGGTGCGATCACGTTCATCGACGACGCGGTCGGCACAGTGCTCGCGGCACTTGACGAGGCGGGCGTGCGCGACAACACGATTGTCGTCGTCACCAGCGATCACGGCGATATGTTCGGCGACCACGGCCTGATGCTCAAGGCTGGCCTGCACTACGAGGGCTGCGTGCGGGTGCCGCTCGTGGTGGCGGAGCCCGGCCGGAACGCGGGCGTCTCGGACGCCCTGGTGTCCTCCCTCGACATCGGTCCCACCCTGCTCGACCTCGCGGGCGTCGAGGGATACGCGGGGGTGCATGGCGTCAGCCTCGCCGGTGTCATGGCCGACCCCGACGCGACGGTGCGGGACGGGGTGTACATCGAGGAGGACCAGATGTTCGAACTGCTGCCCGGCTGTGGACCGCTGCAGATGCGCACCCTCATCACCGATGAGGGCCGGATCACCGTGTACCGCGGCACATCCGACGGTGAGCTGTTCCTGTTCGGGGACGATCCCGGTGAGCTGGTGAACCGTTGGCACGACCCCGCACACGTCGACGCCAAGTCCCGACTGCTCGCGGCACTGGTTGACGCGCAGATGGCGCACACCGACCTGTCCCGGCGCCCCACCGCGATGGCCTGAGGAGATTCACATGACGAACACGATCTACGGTCCGCGTCCGACCAACCGGGTGCGGGAACGCCTCGACGCGGGCGAGGTCGCGGTGGTCGCGGCCGGGCACTCCGGCCGCGCGGACACCGCGGACTTCATCGGCAGGCTCGGCTTCGACGGCTTCTGGCTTGAGGGCGAGCACGGTGCCGCACCATGGGACACGACGGGCGACGTCAGCCGCGCCTGCGAACTGTGGGGAATGGCCACGATGTTCCGGGTGCGGACCCTGGAGCCGTCGCTCGTGGCGCGGGCACTGACCCTTGGCGCGCACGGCATCGTGGTCCCGCAGGTGCAGACAGCGGAGCAGGCGGCGGCGTTGGTGCGGGCGGCGAAGTTCGCTCCGATCGGAGCGCGCGGTGTGTCGCGGGGCAGGAGGTCGTACGGCGACGGGGACTTCTTCGCGCAGGAGAACGACGGCACCGTGCTGGTGGTGCAGTTGGAGGATCCGGTCGCGCTCGCGAACATCGACGAGATCGTCGCCGTCCCCGGGATCGACGTGGTGTTCGTGGCGCCGAACGATCTCGCGCAGGCAATGGGGCACCAGGGTGATCCGGCACATCCGGAGGTCGCGGACGCGATCGACGCGGCGCTGTCGCGGATCGTGGCGAGCGGTATGGCCGCGGGCACGCTGTGCGCGCCGGGGCAGGCCGAACGCTTCCTCTCGCTCGGGGTGCGATTCCTGTACACCTCGTACGACAACTGGATCATGCAGGGTGCCAAGAACTTCCGAGACGAGCTGAACTGTGCTGCACTCGCGCCGTTGGTGGTGACGGCGCACCGATGACGCCGCGGACCCTGCTGGAGAAGGTCTGGACGGAGCACGTCGTCGCCGCGGTGCCCGACCAACCGATGGATGTGCTGTACGTCGACCTGCATCTGCTGCACGAGGTCACCTCGCCGCAGGCGTTCGACTCGCTCCGCGCGCAGGGCCGCCTCGTCCGCCGACCCGACCTCACCCTGGCGACGGAGGATCACAACGTCCCGACCTTCGGCATCGGATTGCCGGTCGAGGATCCGGACAGTCGCCTCCAGATGACCACCCTGCGTCGCAACTGCACCGAGTTCGGCGTGCCGTACCACCCGATGGGGGATCCCGGTCAGGGCATCGTGCACGTCATCGGACCCGAGCAGGGGTTCAGTCAACCGGGAATGACGATCGTGTGCGGTGACTCGCACACGTCGACACACGGTGCGCTGGGGGCGCTGGCCCTCGGCATCGGCAGCAGCGAGGTCGAGCATGTGCTGGCGACGCAGACGATCGCGCTGCCGAGACCCGCCGCCCTCGCCGTTGAGGTCGACGGCACGCTCGGCGCCGATACGAGCGCGAAGGACCTGGCGCTGGCGGTGATCCGAGCGCTCGGCCCGAATGGCGCGGCGGGGCAGGTGATCGAGTACCGCGGGCCTGCGGTCGAGGAACTGTCGATCGAGGGCCGGATGACGTTGTGCAACATGTCGATCGAGGCGGGCGCCCGCGCCGGTATGGTTGCCCCTGACGAGGCGACCCTCGCCTATCTCGATGGCCGTCCGCACGCACCGCGGGGCCGGGACTGGGACGACGCGGTCCGATATTGGGCGTCGCTGCGCACGGACCCCGATGCCGCATTCGACCGGACCGTGCGCCTTGATGCGGACACGATCACGGCGTCGGTCTCGTGGGGGACCAACCCCAGCCAGGTCGTCGCGATCGATGGCGTGGTGCCCGACCCGGACTCGTTCGCGGGGGAGCGGGAGCGGCGCGGGGCCGTGGAGGCGCTGCGGTATATGGGCCTGACCGCGGGCACCCCGATCCGGGACATCGAGGTCGACACAGTGTTCATTGGTTCGTGCACCAACGGCCGGATCGAGGACCTGCGTGCCGCAGCCGATGTTCTCCGCGGAAGGCGGATTGCCGAGGGGATGCGGGCGCTGGCGGTGCCGGGGTCGATGCGGGTGCGCAGGCAGGCGGAGCGGGAGGGGTTGGACGAGGTGTTCCGGCGCGCGGGCTTCGAATGGCGCACCGCGGGATGTTCGATGTGTACCGGCATGAACCCGGACCGGCTCGGGCCCGGGCAGCGCAGCGCCTCCACCACCAACCGGAACTTCGAGGGCAGGCAGGGCGCGGGCGGTCGCACTCACCTGGTGTCACCCGCGGTCGCCGCGGCCACTGCCGTCGCTGGAACCCTCGCCGCACCCGCCGACCTCGGCTGACGGTCTTCCCGCGCCGACGTGCCGCGCCGGGTGCGCGAGGCGATAATGCGGGGGCGGGGAGGTTCAGGAGGTCGGCGGATGGGCGACGGACGCGGCGATGCGGTGCTTTCCACGTATCGTTCCCTGCGGTTGGGGGCGGTGATCCTGATGGTCGCGCTCGCCGTTGCGGTGCTGATCGCCTCGGTTGTCGACGGATGCGTGCAGTCCTCGATCAGCGCCTACTACTTCACCTCGGCGCACACCGTCTTCGTTGCCGCGCTGTGTGCACTCGGCGTGTGCCTGATCGTGTACAAGGGCAGTTCCGACACCGAGGACGTGCTGCTGAACTTCGCCGGGTTCCTGGCGTTCATCGTCGCGGTCGTGCCGACCGCTGGCGGCGCGTCGTGCGGTCCCGCCGGGCCCCTCGCGGGCGGGGGCGGATCGCCGGACGGTCTGCCGGAGGGGGTGCGCACCAGTGTCGGGGCGATCGTCGTCGCGGGTGCGCTCGCGCAGGTCGTTGCGCTGATGATCGCCCGCCGTGACCCCGGCGGTCGTCCGTACCGGGCGGCCGCCCGGTGGGCGACGGGAGCGGGGTGGGTGGTACTCGCCGCCGGCGCAGCCTGCTTCCTGTTCGTCCCCGATGCCTTCGCCGCGCACGGGCATTCGGTTGCCGCGGTCGCCATGTTCGCCGGACTGATCGGTGTGGTCGTGGCCAGTGCGACCTCCGCCAGCTACACCGCGGGTGCGTCGACATACGGACGGTTCTACCGGGTGATCGCCCGGTGGATGCTCGCCACCCTGACGGTGATCGTGGTGGTCCGGTACGCGTTCCCCGACTGGGAGCACTACGTCATCGTCGTCGAGTTCCTGCTGATCGCACAGTTCGTCGCGTACTGGCTCGTGCAGACCGTCGAACTGTGGAACGTTGTCGACCGCACCGACCTGTACCCGGCAGGGCAGGGCCCGCCGATGCTGTGACGATGTATGCCCGTGGTGAACCGCCAGTTTCGACGGACCGGTAGGAGAAGCATGTGACTGCCGAAGTCTGGGCACGTGCGGAGGTTGCAGGTCGTCGTCTGCCTGGCCAAATCTACGGCAGCATCGGACCACGACCTCTGCGGGTCGCGATCCGACGCTGCCGTGATGCGCTGCGCTGACCGATGTTTCAGGTGCTGAACAGCAGCTGTCTTCGATTGTGTGCCGGGATGGGTTTCCGGTCGGGGTCGATCCAGTGTGGGGGTGTGAACCACGGGTGGCCGTCGTCTCCGATGTACACAGTCCATTTGCCTTTGTGGATGTATCGGTGGTGAAAGCGGCAGAGTAGCACCAGGTTCGACAGTTTCGTTTCGCCTCCGTTGGCCCAGTGATGGATATGGTGGGCGTCGGTCCAGGCGGTGGGTCGGCCGCATCCTGGGTAGGCGCAGCCGCAGTCGCGGGCGTCGAGGGCGCGGCGGAGTCGGCGGGGGATGATGCGGGTGGTGTGGCCGATGTCGAGTGGGTTGCCGTTGTCGTCCATGACGATGGGGGTGATGGTGGCGTCGCAGGAGATGATGGCGGCGGTGTTGATGCTGATGGGTCCCATCCATGGCATCCACGCCGGACCCCTGCGGATGTAGCTGTGGCCGGAGCCTTGGACGGTGTCTCGGCGGTCGTTCCCGTACGAGCGGCCGCCGGCGTTGTTGTCGTCGGTGGGTGTGCCGTTGCCCCTGCTGCTTTCGTTCGGGGGTTTCGTTGCGGGGGTGTGGCGTGCGGTGGCGGTGGCGAGGTCGCCGAGGCCGACGAAGACGGTCATGTGGGGTTGTTCGCTGCCTTCGCTGGGGGCGTCGCCGGAGTTGAGGTAGTGGCGGATGATGTCGGCGAGGGCGTCGGCGCGGCGTTGGGGTGCGGGGCGTGGGTCGGGGTCGGGTTCGCCGTGGGTGTTGTCGCGTCCGGGTTGCGGCTTCGATAGTGCGGACAGGGCGGTGAGGACTTGTTCTCCGGTGGTTTTGTCGAAGTGGCCCTTGATTCGGAGTCGTCCGCCGGTGGTGGGGGTGGTGAAGAGTTCGTTGAGGGTGGTGTTCTCGTCGTCGGGTGGAACGCCGTCGTCGTCGTTGGTGAGCATGGTGCGGAGGGCGGCGACGCGTCGGGCGGTGTCGGCGCTGTGTTCGTGTTCGGCTGCTGCGAGGAGGTACGTGGTGCACTGTTGGCGGCATTCGGCGATGGGGTCGATGTGCTCGCCGTTGATGTGGGTGGGGTCGAGGTCGGCGATGAGGTGGGGGATGTCGTCGAGGAGGGTGGTGATGGACCGGATCTGGTCGATGTCTGCTGTTCCGGCGGTGAAGGCGTCGGTGAGGGCTTTCCTGTCGCGGAGGTTTCGTCCGGTGGCGATGATTGTTTTGGCGGCTGCGGGGGTGAGTTTGCTGGTGTCGGAGAGCCAGGCTTGGGTGGAGGATGCGCCGAGTGTGTGGGTGGTGCCGCGTTCGTCGATCTCGTGGACGAGGTGGACGCGGAGGGCGTCGAGTTGGCGCAGTCGTTCGGATAGTTCGGGGATGAGTGTGAGCAGGGTGTTTTCGTCGAGTTGCCACGCCTGTACCCGGTTGGGTGTGGTGAGTAGCTCGTCGAGGTCCATGTCTCGACGTTACTCGTATGTGTGTTCGATGGCAAGGGTGTTCGAGTGTGGATGTGATTGATGCGCAACAATATTCGCGTTCCATAACCTGTGTGGATGCCGCTCTCGCTGGGGTGCGATTGAGTCGCTGCTTGCCTGCCGCTGAACGATCGGGGCGGACTCAACCGGTCGACGCAACATCGCCTTGTTCGAGCAACTGCAACTGCTCGGCGAACACCTCGGCCGGATTCCAGCCGAGCACCTTCCGCGGTCGGTTATTGACGGCCAACGTGACCGCTTCGAGATCTTCGGCGCTCCAAGGTGACACGTCCGTTCTCCTCGGAAAACACTGTCGCAAAACGGCGTTCGTGTTCTCGATGGTCGGACGCAGTCACGGAGAATGCGGGTCGGTGAAGAACGCCTTCGTGCCGGTGTCGAGCGTGCGGCATGGACGTCGACGCCGAACTGTGTGAGCTGATTCCCGGACCGGTTCACCCTCCTGCCGGGGAGGCGAATGCTAACGCGGGATGAGATCTGTCAGCAGCCAGACGCCAACAGCTGTGAGAACGAAGTTCAGGATCAAAAGCACGATCGGCACGCCGGTACCCCAACGCTTACGTGCCAGCGCCTCGAGAACTCCGGTAGCGACACCGCCGACCGACAGCGAGAACAAGGTCACGGCCCCGTCGACTCCGCGTTCGTACCCGAACAGTGCACTGGCCCCCAATGCGATGCCAGTTACAGCAGCGACGCCAACCATTGCGAGGAATGCGCCATGGGACTTCTCGTACCGGCGACGGTCAAGACTAGCTATGAACACAGGATGTCTCTCGATTCTGCAACGGAAGTCGTCGAGCCGTCAGCGTCAGCACCCTTGTGAGATCCCCACCGGAATGCGCCGACTATGGGGCAGATTGAAATCTGGGGTTGGGTTCCCCACCGGCTACGGAGGCTATCGCGCCAGCCCGGCCGGCGCCTCAGCGTCGATCGCGGTCAGGGTGGTCCGTGGGCGGGATCTCCGTGATCCGCCACCCCGTGAAGAATCGGCGAGCATTGACGAGGTAGTGGCGCAAATGGGCTGCGAGCCACGTCATCTCCCACGGCTTCAGGGGTTCCATGCCTTGATGGTCCCATATGTCCGAACCGGGCAGGCGGATGGCCGTTCGGCCTCGGAGGCGAGCCGAACGCGTGGACTGCCCCGGGTGCGCTCTGCTAGAAGGAAGTGATGAGAAGCGGCGAGTTCGTGACATCCGTGAATCGGGCGGGAGCGGGGGATCCGGTACTGCTGCTGCACGGATTCACGCTCTCGCACCACGTGTGGCACGTCATCGTCGATGACCTTTCGAGCGACTACGACGTCCTGGCGATGACCATGCCGGGGCACTGGGGCGGCCCGCGCCTGCGCATGCGGGAACTGGGGATTCGTGGGCTTGCCGACGGAATCGAACGCAACCTCGACGCCCTTGGCTGGCACACCTGCCACGTTGCGGGTAACTCCCTGGGCGGACAGGTCGGCTTCGAACTCGAGCGGCGAGGTCGTGCACGATCGTTGGCTGCGATCAATCCCGGTGGGGGATGGGAGCGATTCTCGGCAACCGAGTTCCGGCTCGGGGTGGGGTTCACCGCGCAGTTTCCGCTGGCGGCGGTCGCCCGTCTCCTCGGCGACCGTGTGGCCACCAGGGAGCGCTTCCAGCGTCCGATCATCCGGAACTGCAGCAGGGATCTCGACGCCGTCACCCCCGACGACGCGGCCAACGTGCTCCGCGCGGTGTCGCACTGCCCCGTCTACCTGCCGATCCAGCTGGCGTTCCTGCGGGACGGGCCGCTCACCCACCTCGACCGGGTCACCGCGCCGACGACCCTGATCCTGTCCGAGTTCGACTCATTCCTCACCCGGGAAGAGTGCATGCAGCGACTGATCGACGAACTGCCTGACCACGTGGCGGAGGTGGTCCTGCCCGGCGTTGGGCACATACCGATGCTGGAGAATCCCGGGATGGTTGCCGATGCCCTGCGTGCACACCTGGTAGGAGCGACGGGCGCGGGGTCATAGGTCATGCGTCTTGGCCGCCTGGGCGCACAGCGACGAGACTGAGTGAGCCGGGCCCGGCGCTGACCGTCGACAATTGAACCCTGCCCGCCTGCGTGTGACGCTGGCGGTCCATCGCGTGGTCGCACCCCGCCGGAGGGCGGCGGTGTCTCTGTGCCCTCGGCAGGATTCGAACCTGCGACACCGGCTTTAGGAGAGCCGTGCTCTATCCCCTGAGCTACGAGGGCGTCGGGGTCTGTCACCCCGGTGCAACTAGGAAGTGTAGCGGGGTACCCGCCAACGGCCTGTCGGCCGGGTCGACGGAACCCTCTTGACGGGCGCCGCGCGGGTGGTATGTTAACGGCAATTCGCGGTGGTGTTGACGTCGTCGAGGAGGGGGGATGACGTCAACACCGACGAGAAGTAGTGAAATGCAGACTGTTTCGTCAACGGGTGTCAGTCGGAGGGGACGCATGCCGCGCAGCTATGTCGATCTCGGACACCCACCGCTGCTGACCGCCGCGCAGACCCGCATCGCGATCACCACCACCCGCACCCGGGTGGCCCGGAAGCACCCGGATCTCACCGACGCCCTCGACTTCTGGTCCTTCGCCGGAGCTGCCGCGAACGTGGTCATGCAGATCGGCTGGCCCGAGGTCGCGTGCGGGGTGATCGAGAGCAGGGTGCCGTCCGGGGCGCTGATGCAGCATCCGTGGAAGCGGGCCCGCACCACCACCCAGTATCTCGCCGTCGCGATCCTCGGGACCGACGACGAACGTGCCGCCTACCGGGAGGCCGTCAACGGCGCGCACCGACACGTCCGATCCGACGAGACCAGCCCGGTCGAGTACAACGCCTTCAACAGGGAACTGCAGCTGTGGGTCGCGGCCTGCCTCTACATCGGGTTCGAGGACTCGCACCAGCTGCTGCACGGGAAGCTGTCGGCGGATGACCTTGAGCACTTCTACCAACGGTCCGCCACGCTCGGGACGACGCTGCAGGTCACCGAGGAGATGTGGCCCGCGACCCGCGCCGACTTCGACACCTACTGGAACACCGCCTGCGCGCGGGTCCGGTTCGACGAGGAGACCGCCCGCTTCGTCGATGACCTCGTCGGACTGCAGATGATCGCGTGGCCGATCCGGGCACCGTTCCGGAACCTGCTGCGCTTCCTGACGATCGGCTTCCTGCCGCCGCTGTTCCGCGAACAACTCGGACTGGAGTGGACCGCGGACGACCGGCGCCGATTCGAGCACCTGTTCATCTTCGTCTCGTTCGTCAACCGGTTCCTGCCCGGCTTCATCCGGAACGGCGGGAGCCGCCTGCTGATGCGGGATCTGCGCCGCCGGATCGGCAAGGGGTCGAAGCTCCTCTGACCCCGGTCAGGCCGGCGTCGTCGCGACCCCGCGGTGGAACCCCTTGCGGTCGTACAGTGCCGCGGTGACCGCACCGATCACCAGGCCGACGGCCAACCCGATCGCCGTCATCGTCACCGCGTGCGTCAACTCCCGTGCCCCACCCTCGCCGAAGTACAGCAGCGCCCGCACCCCGAGGAACACCTGGTGCATCGGCTCGAAGCTCGCCAGCCAGCCGAAGAACGGCGGGGTGGCCTCGATCGGGATCGTGCCGCCCGCGGACGGCAGTCCGAGGACGACGAAGATGATCAGGTTGATGATCATGCCCGCGGTACCGAAGATCGCCAGCACCGACATCGCCGTGATCCCCACCGCCGCGATCGCGAACGTGCCGTACAGCCACAGTCCCAACGCGTTCTGCAGCGGCATCGACAGCAGATGCGAAATCCACACGTACAACCCCGACACCAGCGGTGCGACCACCAGCATCACCGCCCACTTCACCGCGAGGGTCTGCAGCCGCGAGATCTCGACCGCCGGATTGTGCAGGTACCGCGGGCCGAACTCGGTTGGCGCGAACCCAAGCATGCCGTCGATCAGGGTGTTGACGATCATCGCCCCGGTGAATCCGGCGAGAATGACCAGCAGTGCGTAGTAGAACGCGGACAGCCCGTTCCCGGTGCCGTCCGGCAGCGGCTTGTGCGGGACGGTCAGCACGTTGATCGGCTCCGCCAGCGTGAGCCGGGACGCGCCGGGCACCGGGGTGTCGCCGACCCCGGCGGCGACCTGCTCGGTGACCTGCCTGCCGACCGTCTCGTTGACCGTCTCCATCGCGGGCCCGGTGATGGCCTCGACGATCCCGACACCGAACGTTCCTGCCCGCGGATTCGTGTACACCGTGATGATCGGGCGTTCCACATCCCCCGGCACCACGCTGGACTGGGCGAGGATCATCATGCGTTTCGTGAAGTCCGACGGGATCACGATCGCGCCGTACACCTCCGCGGAGTCGAGCATCGACTGCGCGGTGCCGATCCCGACCTGCCGCAGGTCCACCTTGTCGGCGGGAATCCCGTCGGTGAGGCCCGCGACGATCTGCTCGCCGATGTTCTGCCGGGCATCCGACCCCGGAGGCACATCCCCCTCGTCCTGGTTGACGACGGCGATCGGAAAGCCGTGCAGGCTCCCCTTCGGGTCCAGGATCCCGCCCAGGTACAGCGCCGCAAGCAGCGACATCAGCAGCGCGACCACCAGGATCGGGGCCGCCCAGAACAGCGGCGTGCGCAGCTTCCTGGTCCGAGCGCCCGGTTCGACGGCCTCCGGTGCCAGATGCTTCGGACTGTTCATCTCGCCGCCTCTCGTCGCGGTGTCAGGGGCGGAATGTGTGCTCGCGCACGGCCTCGACCAGCCCGTCGATGACGGTGCCGGTCATGCCGGGGCTGAACGCCGCCAGCTTCGTCAGCGGCGCGCCCGCCGCCATCTTCAGCAGCAGCGGATCCACGTCACCGAGTCCGGGGCCGCCGCCGGCCGCCGCGAACGCCTCCGCCAGCAGCGGCCCGCCAATCGGATGCGCGAACCACTCGCCGAGCGTGGACATCCCGGTTAGGGTCGGCGGGATCCCGTCACCGGGGGAGGTGTGGACCCCGGCCAGCCGGATATCCCGTGAGGACGCGCCGACCCGAATCTCGAAGTCGCCCGCCTCCACCACCCAGCGGTGCTCGCGGACCGACCAGAACGCGAACGCGCGCTCGTCGAGGGCGATCGTCACCTGCCGTGACTCGCCCGGCACCAACAGCACCTTCGCGAAGCCCTTCAGCTCGTGGACCGGCCGATCGACGGTGGACTCGACGTCGCGGACGTAGACCTGCGCCACCTCCGCCCCGGCCCGGTCGCCGGTGTTGGTGACGGTGAACGACACCGTCAGGCCGTCGCCGGACGGGTCGAGCGCGAGGTCGGCGTAGTCGAAGGTGGTGTAGGACAAGCCGAATCCGAACGGGTATGCCACCGGCACGTCCAGGGTGTCGAACCAGCGGTACCCGACGTGGATTCGTTCGCCGTAGACGACGACGCCGTCGGAGCCGGGGAAGTTGAGGCGACTCGGGGTGTCCTCGAGTCGCAGCGGGATCGTCTCGGTCAGCCGACCCGACGGCGTCGCCAGCCCGAACAGCAGGTCCACCGTCGCGGACCCACCGGCCTGCCCGAGCAGCCACCCCTCCAGGATCGCTTGCGCGCGGTCCCGCCAATCGGCGACCGAGACCACCGCGCCGTTCGACAGCACAACGGCGACACGGGGATTGACGTCAGCGACGGCATCGAGCAGGGCCAACTGGTCGGCGGGCAGGGCGAGGCCGGTGCGGTCGAACCCCTCCGACTCGACCGCCGTCGGTAGCCCGAGGAACAGCAGCACCGTGTCCGCCGACCCGGCGAGCGTCACCGCCTCCGCGACCAGGTCGGGGTCCGCGACCCCGTCCAACCGGAACCCGGGCTCGAAACGCGCAGCCGTCCCTGCGAGTTCGGTGATCGCGTCGAGGACGGAGTCGACGCGGGTCGGGACGACCTGGGAACTGCCGGACCCCTGGAATCGTGGGGTGCGAGCGAACTCGCCGATCACCGCGATCGACTCGAGCGCCGTCGCCTCGAGCGGCAGCAGCCCGTCCTCGTTCTTGAGTAGCACCGCGGACTCGGTTGCCGCCGCGGCGGCGAGCGCGTGGTGGGCGTCGGTGTCATAGCGGCCCGCGTCGGTGGCGGTCGCCCGGTCAACTAGGGCCAGCACCCGCTCCACCGCCGTGTCGACGATCGCCTCGTCCAGCGCTCCCGACTCGACGGCCGCGATCACCGCGTCGTCGCCCGCCGCCGCTGGCATCGTCAGATCCAGCCCAGCGGCCAGAGCGCGCACCCGGTCGTTCACCGCGCCCCAATCCGACATCACCAGGCCGTCGAAACCCCATTCGTCGCGGAGCACCGTCGTCAGCAGCCACCGGTTCTCGCTCACCGCTACGCCCCGCAGCGTGTTGTACGAGCACATCACCGTCCACGGTCGGGCGGTGGTGACGATGCGTTCGAAGGCGGGGAGGTAGATCTCGCGGAGGGTGCGCTCGTCGGCCTGCACGTCGACCCGCATCCGGTCGGTTTCCTGATTGTTCGCGGCGAAATGCTTGAGTGAGGTTCCGACGCCGCGGGATTGCACGCCAAGCACCCAGGCGGCGCCGAGTGTCCCGGCCAGGAACGGGTCCTCCGAGTAGTACTCGAAGTTCCGTCCGCACAGCGGGGATCGACGGATGTTCACCCCCGGCCCGAGCAGGACCGACACCCCCTCGGCGCGCGCCTCGTCGCCGAGCGCGGTGCCGACGGTATGGATCAGGTCGACGTTCCAACTCGACCCGAGGCCGACGGCCGGCGGAAAGCAGGTCGCGGGGACGCTGTCACCGAGTCCGAGGGCGTCGCCGCCCTCGGACTGCTTGCGCAGGCCGTGCGGCCCGTCGGTGACCAACAGTGCGGGCACCCCCGCTTCCGGGATCGCGGCCGTGTGCCAGAAGTCGGCGCCGGTGGTCAGCGCCACCTTGCTGGCCAGGCCGAGCCCGGCGCGGGCGCCCGCGGTTGCGCCGCGCACCGGCTCCGAATGGGATTGCTGGGTCATCGAATTCCCGTCCGCCGTCCGGCGCCGGGTGGTGCCACCCGGCGCGTTCACCCAGCCTATGTCGGGAAGCGGGTCCGGGCCGGACGACACCTCCGGCCGCGTCGCGGTGCCGACGCGGGCGGTGGGGTCGTGCCGGAACCCCGGCTAAGGTGCGGCCGGTGCCGGGCTGGGCTGCTCGTGGGGGAGTTGGCGACGGAGCGTCTCGCCCGCGATGTGGACGTTCGGGAGGGTG
>NZ_JBHXNB010000019.1:0-81947 GCF_042720095.1 Rhodococcus sp. NPDC058505 | reverse complement strand
GCTCGGCGGGGGCCAGCGGCGGTCACGGCGGCGCGCCGTGCTGGAGGGCGATCCGAGAGTGGTTGGTCAGATTTCGAACTCCGCGGAGGTGCCGGTGAACGGCAGGACGACCCCGCCCGGGTCCTTGCGGTCGCCGAAGTGCAGGATCCGATAGCGGCCGCTGGCCGTTCCCTCGGGCACGTCCCAACTGATCGTCGCGACCGACGCGTTCGGTCCCTCGCGGCGCCACCGGTACCGCGTGGACCAGTCGCCGTCATCGGCATGCCGAACCCACCGTCCGCCGTCGCGACGCTGCACCTCCAGGTATGTTCCGCCGCGGTGCAGGTTGTTCTTCGGGTGACCGGTGGCGAACTCGACGACGACGCGGTTCCCGACCTCGACCCGGGCCGGGGGCTGAACCAGGACGTCACCGAAGGCGCGGCCCGCGGGCGGGGCGTCGGCGGGGAAGTCCGCGCCGAATCCGGGCTGGAACGCGGACAGGTCCCGCGGCGCAGGCCCCCGGGGGACGTCGACGCCGTCGCGCAGGGCGCTGGCGAGCCGGGCGTAGCCCTGCTGGTAGGCGGGAAGCGTGTTGCGCCCGAAGAGCGTCGAGCCGCCCTCGTACTGCTGTGCGTCGTACTCCTCCGGGGTGGTGCAGTAGCTCGAGTACCCGTTCGCGTAGCCGTTGAAGATCACGTTCTCCAGCGGCACACCGAGTTCCTCGGCGACGGTGCGGCGGATCCGCAGTCCCGACACGATCGTGAACTCGGCCGGGCCACCGACCACGTAGATCTCACCGATGCGGAGGATCTGGATCTTGAGCACGTGCGGCACCCAGCCGTCGGGCGGCAGCAGCCCGACCGGAACCAGCACCAGCTTGGGCGCCTGCGCATCGGCGAGCCACTGCGGGGTGGTCTGTTCGGCGCCGCCAAGCGCGCCGAGGAGCGGATTGCGGGTTCCCTCGGTGAAGATCTCGATCGCCGGGCCGTCCTCGGTGCTGCCAGCGGCCATTGCCGCGCCGATGCACGCTGGCGCCGTCCGTCGGGGCTGGCCGTCACCGGTGTACCGACCGTCCACCTCCTGGTTTGCCATGTCCAGGTACATGATTCGGCTGTCGACCACGGGGGAGGAGAGTGTGGACGCACCGTCGAAGGCCGCACGGGCTGCCGCGACCTGACGTTCGCCGATGATCCGGGCGTTCTCGAACTCGTCGTCGGTGGGCCCGGTGCCCGGCCGGAGGTCCAGGTTCGGGGACATGTCGCCGGTGTTGGTCTGGGGGAAGCACGCGACGAAGCCGGGGGCCTCGTCCAGGTAGCGCACGCCCGCGACGTCGTGCTCCCAGAAGTAGGCGGCAGCCCCCTTGTTGTCCCCCGACACCAGGTGGTTCTCGTTGGTCAACGATGCGCCGTGGGTGGGGAACCAGGCGATGGCCCCGACGTTCTCGTCGCCGCGCCCGATCCGGAGCACCCGCATCGCGGTGTCGATGCCGAGCGGGTAGTAGTCCTTGTCTCGCTGCGGGTTCCGATCGAAGGCCGCGCGGGACCGGTTGACGCTGGCGTCGCGGAGTTCGCTGCGCCCGTATGCGAGCGTGCCCGTCGCGAGGTCGTCGTGGGCGGCGCTGATCGCCTCCACCATCCCGTCCACCTCGGCATCGAAGACCTGCGGCTGGAAGCCGAGGGTGGCCAGGCTGTATGCATAGTCGTGCGATGCACCGCCACACGCCGCGTGCGAGTGCACGGCGGTGAGCATCACGTTCTTCTCGGTGTAGAGGGGACCGTACTTCGCGGCCAGTCGAGCGAGGACCGCGTCGTGCACGGACTGGAACACCATGCAGGTGTCGGCGCAGGCGTAGACGACGCGACGGTCCTCGGTGTCGGCGAAGACGTAGGCGCGCACCCGGGTGCGCTGGTGCAGCCCCTCGGTGCGTTGGTCGAACTGTGAGTAGCCCATCATGCCGTTCTCGGCGACCGGACCGGTCACGTCGGCGCGGCCGGCACCGACCCGGAATCCCACGCCCGCGCGGCCGTTACCGGGTGTCGAGGGGGTTGGGCTGGCGTTGGCGGCGCCGGAGGACCCGGCAACGGCAGCGAGCACCGGTGCGGTCGCGGCGCAGGCGAGCGCACTGCGTCGACTGATCTTCACGAGGAAATCCTTTGGGAGGCTGTCGAAAATACAATCTGGTCAACTGTCCAGCTGACAGCACACACGACCGGAGTGTGGTTTGGCAAGACCTCGTGCAGGCCTTCTGTCGTGCCGCGGGCGGGACTACGATGAGAACGCCAGTAGGTCGTCACCGGGACCGCCGGGGCAGGCGTCGAGCGGCGCGAACGCCGCGACAGCAGCAACCGTCCCGAACATCGTCGGGCCCTGCCCCCGACCGCCGCTGGGCGATCGTCACCGCCGTGTTCGTCGGTCGAGGATGAGCACGCACTCGCGAGGCAGGAAGCGTCATGGCAAGGACACTGAGAATCGAGGAATCGATCACGATCGCCCGCCCGCTCGGCGACGTGTTCGACTACCTGTCGAACCCGGCGAACGCCACCGCGTGGAACAGCAACGTCGTTGACTACAACACCCAGTCTGGCCAGCCGGGCGAGGCGGGCTCGACGGCGGCCTATGTCGCCAAGGTTGCGGGACTGCGGCTCGACGGTGAGGAGGAGGTGGAGGTCCGCGAGGCGAACAAGCACCTGCGGTACCGCTCGACGCGATCGAAGATCGGTTACGTTCGCGACATCGACTTCGCCACCGACGGAACGGGAACCAGGGTGACCCTCAGTCAGGAGTCGGAGGCGGGCACCGGGATCTTTACGTTCGCCGACTCGATCGTCCAGAAGCTGTACGCGCACGACGTTCGGGGCAACCTCGAGAAGGCGAAGACCATCCTGGAGTCGTGACCGTCACACGGGGCGCGCGTCCCCGAAGGTCATCCTCAGGCTGGGAATGGACGTGGTCATCAGCGCCCGGCGTGGCAGGCCGAGGGTTCGCAGCTCGGCGGCAATCGGATGCGATCCGAGGGTCAGGTCGCCGCCGCCAGGGCGGGCGCGGACCCCGCTCGGATTCATCTCCCACGCGGTGCGGCGGGTGGTGCCGTCGAGATGCGAGTACGCCTGCATCGTCGTGCCCGGCCCCCGGTCCGGCGTCTTAACGCCAGGCCGCACCGTCAGGTTCGCGATCAGCTGGCCGTCCCGGCTTACCGACGCATGCTTGACGTCCGACGCGTGATCGGCGTGAAAGTCCGCAAGCACCTTGGGGAATCCCCAGATGCCGCGGCCCGCGGCAAGGGTGAAGTCGCCATCGACGGGGAGGTGGTGGATCAGTGCCCCCGCCCGGCCCCTCGCGAGCGCGGTCAGATCGCCGAGGACCGAACCGCCGACGGTGTGGTGGTCGCGGACCATGAACACCACCCCGAACTCGTTGTAGGGTCCGAGGTCGCCGTCGACGTAGTCGACGAAGACGAGGCCGCACAGTCCGCGACCGGGGCGGAATTGGAGCATATTTAGGCCGGTGTGGTCGATCAGGTGCTGCGCCGCCGCCGTCGGCACCGAGTACATCGCCATGAACGCCGTCGCGTGCCGGATCCGCACCGGCATCTGGACCCGCTGCCCGAGGATGTCGTGGGCGGTCACGGCCGGGCCGCCGCACCCGCGCGGTCGGCGTCACGGGCGGGCTCGGGCGGTGAGCTGAAATCCGCTCCACGACGCCACATCCGGCTGTCAAGCTCGGGCATCGCACCCCAACCGTTGATGTCCACCGCGCGCTCCCCTCGACTGGGTGGAACCTGTTCTACCTGTTCTATCATGCCGACCTCATTCGGGCATGCCGTGGACCGTGAGCGCCTACGCTCGGCCCGGACGGTGTCATCAGGACGGACCGAGGGGATGGCGATGCGACCCGACATCGAGCTGGTCGACGGGCGGTTCTACGCGGGGGAACTCGGCGATCCGCGGGAGGCGTACGCCTGGATGCGGGTCAACGAGCCGGTGTTCCGCGACCGCGCGGGGATGGCCGCCGCCGCGAGCCATGCCGCCGTGGTCGCCGCCGAGCGCGATGCGGGTCTGTTCTCCAATGCCGGGGGGATCCGGCCCGAGATCGGGCCCCTGCCGCACATGATCGACATGGACGATCCTCGCCACCTGCACCGGCGCAAGCTGGTCAACACCGGGTTCACCCGCAAGCGGGTCGAGGCGAAGGTCGACGACATCGCGCGGATCTGTGACGACCTGATCGACGCGGTCGTCGACAGGGGGGAGTGCGACTTCGTCCGGGATCTCGCCGCACCGCTCCCGATGGCCGTGATCGGCGACATGCTCGGGGTCCGTCCCCAGGAGCGGGCGATGTTCCTGGAGTGGAGCGACGACCTCGTCAGGGCGCAGGGAAGCAACGCGTCCGACGAAGCGATCGACAGGATGATGGCCGCCTACGTCGCATTCGTCGAGTTCACGATGCGGACCATCGAGGAGCGGCGGACCGCGCCGACCGACGACCTCACCAGCGTCCTGGTGCACGCCGAGGTCGACGGGCAGCGGCTCACCGACGAGGAGATCGTCGCGGAGACCCTGCTGATCCTGATCGGCGGCGACGAAACCACCCGGCACGTCCTCAGCGGGGGGATGGAACAGTTGCTGCGCGATCCGCGGCAGCGCGACACGCTGATCGCCGACCGCGCCCTGATGCCGTCGGCGCTCGAGGAGATGCTGCGCTGGGTGTCACCGGTGAAGAACATGTGCCGCACGGTGACCCGCGATGTCGAGTTCCACGGCACCCGCATGCACGAGGGCGAGAAGATGATGCTGCTGTTCGAGGCCGCAAACTTCGACGAAGCGGCCTTCGAGAACCCCGCGACCTTCGACATCACCCGCAACCCGAACCCGCACATCGCGTTCGGTTTCGGATCCCACTTCTGCCTTGGGAATCAGCTGGCCAGGCTGGAGGGGCGACTGATGTTCGAGCGTCTTCTCGACCGGATCCCGACAATGGAACTCGCCGCGGACGGACCGCTGCCGAGGCGCCCGGCGAACTTCGTCACCGGGATCGAGACGATGCCCGTGACATTCGTCGCGAGCGCCCCGCGCAGGTAACCGGCCCGTGGGCCACCGACTCAGCTCGGGGCGCCGAGGTTCATCTCGTCGGGATGGAAGCCGACCCGGATACCGGTGTCGAGGGTCGCGAGGTCGGCGAGATCCCGCTCGGTGAGCGTGAAGTCGAGGACGTCGGCGTTCTGGGTGATGCGGTCCTCGTGCACCGATTTCGGGATCACGATCAGCCCGTTCTGCAGGTGCCAGCGGATCAGGACCTGCGCGGGGGACTTGCCGTGCCGCTCCCCGACGCGGGCGACGAGCGGGTCGCCGAGCAGCGTGTTGGGCTTGGACGCCGGACCCCACCCGGCGTTCGCGGTGCCGCCGAGGGGACTCCACGACTCGACCGCGATGCCGTGCCGCGCCGCGGCGTCGCGGATCGCGTGCTGGGGCAGGTGCGGGTGCAGTTCGACCTGGTCGACGGCGGGGAGCATCCCGCCGCGGTCCACCAGCTCCTGCAGGTGGTGCGGCTCGAAGTTGCACACACCGATCGCCCTGGCACGCCCCGATCCGGCGATCTCCTCCATCGCGTCCCAGGTGCGCAGCCGGGTGTCCCGGTCCCGGAGCGGCCAGTGGATCAGGTACAGGTCGACGTGGTCGAGCCCCAGCCTGGACAGGCTCGCGTCGAACGCCTTCAACGCGGGGGCATAGCCCTGGTCGGTGTTCCACAGCTTGGTGGTGACGAAGACGTCCTCGCGGGGCACGGCCGCCGACGCGATACCGCGCCCGACGCCCGCCTCGTTGCCGTATGCGGCCGCGGTGTCGATGTGTCGGTAGCCCGCCTCGTCGATGGCGAAGCGGACGGCGCGTTCGGTCTCGTCGTCGGTGGCCTGCCACACGCCGAGGCCCAGCTGCGGGATGACGGTTCCGGAATTCAGGGTGATCTCTGGAGTGGTCATGGGTCCAGGCTAGGCGTGCCGACGCGGGAAGGGCCGACCCGAAATGTTCGGGCCGGCCCTTCCACGGGTGGGGACTGCGGTCAGGCGGGCAGGCCCGCGAGCGACTCCATCTCCTTGACGAACTCCGCGGGCTGCCCGAACAGCTGCGCGCTGCCGTGCGCACGCTTGAAGTACAGGTGCGCGTCGTGCTCCCAGGTGATCGCGATGCCGCCGTGCAGCTGGATCGCGTCGCCGGTGACCGCGAGCAGCGCCTCGGAGCAGTACGCCTTCGCGACCGCGGCGTCGGCGGCCGCGGACGGCAGGCCCTCGCTCAGCGAGTACACCGCCGCGTAGGACGCCGACCGGGCCGTCTCGACCAGGAAGTACAGGTCGGCCATCCGGTGCTTGAGCGCCTGGAAGCTGCCGATTGCGCGACCGAACTGGACCCGGTCCTTGCTGTAGTCGACGGTCATCTGCAGGCAGCGCGCCGCGGCACCGACCTGCTCGGCGGTCTGCGCGACGATCGCGATCTGCCGGACCCGCTCGAGCGCCGGGGAGGCGTCGCCGTCGGTGAGCCGGACCGCCGACGCGGCGGTGAACTCCACCAGCGACAGCGGACGGGTGAGGTCCATCGTCGGCAGCTGCCTGCGGGCAACACCGTCGGCCGACGGATCCACCTCGAACAGTTCGATGCCGCCGCCGATCGAGGCCGCGACGATCAGCACGTCGGCGTGCGCACCGTCGAGCACGTAGTGCGCGGTGCCCGAGACGGTGTAGCCGTCGGCCTCGCTGCCGGACGCGGAGGTCGCGACATCGTCGCTGCGCCAGTGTCCCTCGGGGCCGACCCAGCACAGCGCGGCGATCGAGGCACCCTCAGCGATGCCGGGGAGCAGGCGCTCGCACGCCTCGGCGTTCCCGGTCGCCAGGATCGCCTGCGCGGCAAGGACCGCGGAACCGAACATCGGCGACGGCGTCAACGCGGCACCGAGCTCCTCGAGCACCAGGTGCTGCTCGACGACGGTGGCGCCGAAGCCGCCGAACTCCTCCGGGATCGCCAGCGCCGCGACACCGACCTGCTGGCACAGCACGTCCCACAGGCCGCGGTCGAAGGCATCGCCGGACTCGAGGGTCTTGCGCAGCGCGGCCGGATCGGCGCGCTTGGTCAGCAGCTGCGCGACGGTCTTGCGAAGCTCGAGCTGCTCCTCCGCGAACACCCCGACGCCGCTCACAGCGCGCTCGCAACCCGCGCGCGGTGCGCGGCGGTGGTGCCCCATGCGGACTGCAGCGCACGGACCTTGGTCAGCCACAGCGACAGATCGCACTCGAGGGTGTAGCCGATCGCGCCGTGCACCTGCAGCGCCTTGCGGGACGCGAGGTAGGCGGCATTCGCGGCGGCGACCTTCGCGGCGGAGACGTCGCGGGCGACGGTGTCGGCGCCGTCGGCGATCGCGATCGCCGCGCCGTACACCAGCGGGGTGGCCATCTCGACGGCGACCTTCGCGTCGGACAGGTGGTGCTTGACGGCCTGGAAGCTGCCGATGACCCGGCCGAACTGCGCGCGGTTCTTCGCGTAGTCGGTTGCCGTGTCGATCATCGCGTGACCGGCGCCGATCAGTTGAGCGGAGACCGCGAGCACCGCGAGGTCGTAGGCCTGCTCGGCGGCCGCGGCGACGTCCGGCCCCTGGGCCAGGGTCTCGACGGCCTCCACCTCGAACAGGCGCCGGGCCGGGTCGACGGACTCGAGCTGCGTGGTCGGGCGGACCAGTTCGAGGGTGTCGCCGCTGACTCGCAGGACGGGGTCGGCCAGGTCGGCGTCGAGGGCGCGCGGGGTGGACGGTTCGAGCACCAGCGATGCGAGGGAGGTGCCCTCGGCGATGCCGGGCAGGAACCGCTTCGCGAGCGACTGGTCACCGAGGGCGGACAGCAGTGCGGGGACCGCGGCCGCGGTCTCGACGAGCGGTCCGGGGACCGCGGCGCGGCCCAGTTCGAGGAAGGCAACGGCGAGATCGGCCGGGTGCGCGGCGATCCCGTCGTACTCCTCGGGGATCGCGAGCGCGGTCACGCCGGTCTCGGCGAGCTGGGTCAGCAGCTCACGACCGGGGGCGGTGTCGTTCTCGCCCCAGGAGCGGACGACGGCCGGGGTGTTGGCACCGGCGAGCAGGCCGCGGAGGCTGTCCGCGAAGTCGCGCTGCTCGGTGGATAGGGAGAATTTCATCGATCCGCCTTCGGGAGTCCGAGCAGCCGCTCGGCAACGATGTTGCGCTGAATTTCGTTGGTGCCGGCATAGATCGGGCCGGACAGCGAGAACAGGTAGCCGTCCTGCCAGGTGCCGGCGAGCTCGCCGTCGGCACCGAGCAGGTCGAGGGCCGTCTCGTGGATGCGGACGTCGAGCTCGGACCAGAAGATCTTGTTGATGGAGCCCTCGACACCCAGCGGAACGCCCTCAAGCATCCGGGTGACGGTGCCCCAGGTGTGCAGCCGGTACGCCTCGGCGCCGATCCACGCGTCGACGACACGATCCCGTGCGGCGGTGTCGGTGGTGTCGGCGCCTGACTTCCACACCTCGACGAGACGGTCGACCGCGGACATGAAGCGGCCCGGGCTGCGCAGCGACAGGCCACGCTCGTTGCTCGCGGTGCTCATCGCCACCCGCCAGCCGTTGTTCACCTCGCCGACGACGTCGGTGTCCGGGACGAACACGTCCTCGAAGAAGATCTCCGCGAAGCCCGGCTCGCCGTCGAGCTGCGGGATCGGCCGCACCGTGACGCCATCCTGGTTCAGCGGGAACATGAAGTAGGTCAGACCCTTGTGGCGCTGCGCCTCCGGGTCGGTGCGGAACATGCCGAAGCCCCAGTCGGCGTACACCGCGCGCGAGCTCCACGTCTTCTGCCCGTTGAGGATCCAGCCGCCCTCGGTGCGGCGGGCCGTCGAGCGGATGCCGGCAAGGTCGGATCCGGCCTCCGGCTCGGACCAGGCCTGCGCCCAGATGTCGTCGGCACGCGACATGCGCGGCATGATCCGGGCGAGCTGCTCCGGCGTGCCGTGCTCGAACAGGGTCGGCGCGAACAGGAAGATGCCGTTCTGGCTGACCCGGCCGGGCGCGCCCGCCTTGTAGTACTCCTCTTCGAAGAGCACCCATTCGATCATCGACGCGTCGCGGCCACCGAATTCGGCGGGCCAGGCGACGGTCGACAGGCGGGCGTCGGCCAGCTTGTGCTCCCACTCGCGGTGGGCCTCGAAGCCCTCCGCGGTGTCCATCGACGGCAGCGGCTGTGCCGGGACGTTGGCCGCGAGCCACTCCCGCACTTCCAGCTGGAAGGCGCGGGCCTTGTCGTCCAGTTCGAGATCCACTATTTCGCCTTCGCTTTCATACTGTTGACGTCCATTCCACCCAGCGAGTCCCTGCCCACCTCGGCGTTGTGCGCGTGGGCGAAGTGATGCAGGCCGAAGACCGAGTCCATGCCCGCGCGCTGACCCATCAGGTCCTCGCACTGGTTGACGGCCTTCTTGGTCAGGGCAAGGCCGAAGCGCGGCATCTGCGCGACCCGGTCGGCGAGGTCCTTGGTCGCTGCGGCGAGATCGGCGCGGGGCACCACCCGGTTGACCATGCCGACCTCGTACCCGCGCTGCGCGGTGAAGCGGTCTCCGGTGAAGAGGATCTCCTTGGCGAACCGCGACCCGAGCACCCACGGGTGCGCGAAGTACTCGACCCCGGGAATACCCATCCGGACAACGGGATCGGAGAAGAACGCGTCGTCGGAGGCGACGATCAGGTCGCAACACCACGCGAGCATCAGACCACCCGCGATGCACGCGCCGTGCACCTGCGCGATCATCGGCTTCGGAATCTCCCGCCAGCGCCTGCACATTCCGAGGTACACCTCGGTTTCTCTGGCGAAACGCTGGTCGCCGCCGGGCTTTCCGAGGTGATCCCACCACAGTGCGGCCTTGTTCTCGTAGTGCACGTGATGGTCGCGGCCCGGCGTGCCGATGTCGTGACCGGCGCTGAAGTGCTCGCCGTTGCCCGCCAGCACGATCACCTTGACGTCGTCGTCCTCGACGGCCCGTTCGAAGGCGGCATCGAGTGCGTACGTCATCACCGAGTTCTGCGCATTGCGGTACTCGGGGCGATTGAGTGTCACGTACGCGATGTGGTCGCGCACCTGGTAGGTGACGACCTCGCCCTCGTCCGGAAGGGGAGGGGTCACGACTTTCCCTCGCGCAGATCGTTCTTGAGGACCTTGCCGGACGGGTTACGGGGCAACCCGTCGACGATCCGCACCTCGCGCGGAATCTTGAAGCCGGCCAGACGCTCCTTGCAGAACGCGATGACCTCGTCGGCGGTGAGGGTGGCGCCCGGCTTCACGACCACGTACGCGCGGCCGACCTCGCCCGCCCGCTCGTCCGGAATGCCGATGACCGCGGCCTCGGCAACGGAATCGATGCGCGCCAGGGTGTTTTCGACCTCGGCCGGGTACACGTTGAACCCGTTCGAGATGTACATGTCCTTGAGACGGTCGGTGATGTCCAGGTAGCCGCGCTCGTCGAGGACGCCCACGTCGCCGGTGTGCAGCCAGCCGTCGGCGTCGATCGTCTTCGCGGTGGCCTCGGGATCGTCGAGGTAGCCGAGCATGACGTTCTCGCCGCGCACCAGGATCTCGCCCTGGTCGCCGATCCGCACCTCCATGCCGGGGATGGCGCGTCCGGACGACGTCGCGACAGTGACCGGATCGTCGTCGGTGCGGCACATCGTCACCACGACCGCCTCGGTCTGGCCGTACGCGGTGAGGACCGCCTCGTACCCGAGTTCGGCCTGCAGTCGCTCGACAAGGACGACCGGGACCGCGGCGGCGCCGGTGATCGCGATCCGCAGGCTCGACAGGTCGTAGTCGTCGCGGGTCGGGAAGTCGAGGATCGTCTGATGGATCGTGGGTGCGCCGGGCAGGACGGTGATCTTCTCGGCGGCAACGGTGCCCATCACCTTCGGCACGTCGAAGGTGGCGAACGGCACGTTGGTGGCGCCGCGCAGCAGGCACACCATGATCCCGGCCTTGTAGCCGAACGTGTGGAAGAACGGGTTGATGACCAGGTATCGGTCGTTGGAGTCGATTTCGGCGCAGTCGGCCCACGCGTCGGCGATGCCGACGGTCTGGCGGTGCGCGGTCATGACGCCCTTGCTCTTGCCGGTGGTGCCGGACGTGAACAGGATGTCGGCGATGTCGTCGGGGGAGACGGCGGCGGCGCGGGCGTCGGCGTCGGCGACCGAGGCCGGCTCGGCCGCTGCGGCAAGCCGATCCCACTCGAGGATGTCGCCGCCGGGGAACTCGGTCGTCGGGACGCCGTCGGCCGGGTTGTCCGACGGGGTGCGGACCACGAGCTTCAGGTCCGGCAGCCCGCCGGGGCCAGCTGCGTCGAGCACGTTCGCGAGCCGGTCCGCCTTGAGGAACCGGGCGGGCACGACGAGCGCCTTGGCCGCGGTGCGCTGCAGGAGGTCGAGGGCCTCGTGACCGGTGTACCGGGTGCTGATCGGCACCACCGTTGCGCCCGCGTACTGGGCGGCGAGCAGCGCCTCCACCCAGTGGTGGGTGTTGGGAGCCCAGATGGCGACCCGGTCCCCGGGCTCGATGCCCGCGGCCATCAGTGCCCGTGCCGTGGTGCGGACCCGGTCCAGCAGTTCGGTGTAGGTGACGCGGTCGGACCCGTCGGCGATGGCCTCGTTCGACCCGTACAGTTCCGCCGCGCGCAGCAGCGCGGCCGGGGTCGTCCGGGGCTCGGTGGTCACATCTGTGCTCACTATTTCTCCTAGGGCGAGGCGAAACCTCTATACAAAGCAAGTGCTTGGTAGGGTACCGTATCGCTGTGGACGTTAGCCAGGGTGAGAGCGAGGTCGCGGACGCGGCCTTCGCCAAAGAAGTGCGCGAATGGCTCGAGGAGAACCTCTCGGGGAAGTTCGCCGAGCTGAAGGGCCTCGGTGGGCCGGGGCGTGAACACGAGGCGTTCGAGGAGCGACTCGAATGGGACCGTCACCTGGCCGCGGCCGGCTGGACGTGCCTCGGATGGCCGAGGGAGTACGGCGGCCGCGAGGCGACGCTGAGCCAGCAGATCATCTTCCACCAGGAGTACGCGCGCGCCAATGCGCCTGCGCGGGTGAGCCACATCGGTGAGGAACTGCTCGGCCCGACGCTGATCGCGTTCGGTACCGAGGAGCAGAAGCAGCGGTTCCTGCCCGGCATCAAGACCGTTACCGAGCTGTGGTGCCAGGGCTACTCCGAGCCCGGCGCAGGCTCCGATCTCGCGAACGTGTCGACCACCGCCCGGATCGAGGGCGACCAGTGGGTCGTCAACGGGCAGAAGGTGTGGACCTCGCTGGCGCACCTGTCGGACTGGTGCTTCGTCGTCGCCCGCACCGAGCCGGGGTCGTCGCGTCACAAGGGGCTGTCGTACCTGCTGGTCCCGATGAACCAGGACGGCGTCGAGGTGCGCCCGATCATCCAGCTCACCGGCACCTCCGAGTTCAACGAGGTGTTTTTCGACAACGCCCGCACCGACGCCGACCTCGTCGTGGGTGGCGAGGGCAATGGCTGGGCGACGGCGATGGGCACCCTCACCTTCGAGCGCGGTGTCTCCACCCTCGGCCAGCAGATCGGCTTCGCCCGCGAACTCGAGTCGGTCGTCGAACTGGCCGAGCGCAACGGCGCCGCCACCGATCCCGCGATCCGCACCAAGATCTCCCGGGCATGGATGGGTCTGCAGGTGATGCGCGCCCACGCGCTGCGCACCCTCGCGGCCGTCGACGCCAGCGAAAGCGGCGGCGAGGCGTCCGTCGCCAAGCTGCTGTGGGCCAACTGGCATCGCGGCCTCGGTGAACTTGCGATGGAGGTGCAGGGGGCGGCCTCCCTCGTCGGCGTCGAGGACACCGAGCCCGGCGAGGAACTGAACGACCTGCAGCGGCTGTGGCTGTTCAGCCGCGCCGACACCATCTACGGCGGATCCAACGAGATCCAGCGCAACATCATCGCCGAGCGGGTGCTCGGCCTTCCCCGAGAGGCACGCCCGTGACCACTTCCGTCCAGTCCCCGCTCTCCGTCGCTCCCGCCGAGATCGAGGGCCACAACCTGCTCAAGGGCAAGAAGGTCGTCGTGACCGCCGCCGCGGGCACCGGCATCGGTTTCGCCACCGCCCGCCGCGCCCTGCTCGAGGGCGCCGACGTTCTCGTCTCCGACTTCCACGAGCGTCGTCTCGGCGAGACCGTCGAGAAGCTGGCGGCCGAGTTCGGCGGCCAGCAGATCACCTCCTTCGTGTGCGACGTCTCCAGCACCGAGCAGGTCGACGCCCTGATCGCGAGCGCCGCCGAGCAGCTCGGTCGCATCGACGTCCTCGTCAACAACGCGGGCCTTGGTGGCGAGACCCCGGTCGTCGACATGGCCGACGAGCAGTGGGACCGCGTCCTCGACATCACCCTGACCAGCACCTTCCGCGCCACCCGCGCGGCACTGCGCTACTTCAAGAGCGTCGACCACAACGGTGTGCTGGTGAACAACGCGTCGGTCCTCGGCTGGCGTGCGCAGCATTCGCAGGCGCACTACGCGGCGGCGAAGGCGGGCGTCATGGCGCTGACCCGCTGCTCGGCGATCGAGGCCGCCGAGTACGGCGTCCGGATCAACGCCGTCGCCCCGTCCATCGCCAAGCACCCGTTCCTGGCGAAGGTGACCAGCGACGAGCTGCTCGACACCCTCGCCTCCCGCGAGGCGTACGGCCGCGCCGCCGAGGTGTGGGAGATCGCCGCGACGATCGCGATGCTCGCCAGCGACTACACCACCTACCTGACCGGCGAGATCGTCTCCATCTCCAGCCAGCGCGCCTAGGCGGCTCCGCCGCCTGTGAGTCCTTTTGGTCCCCACCGGGGCCAGAAGGACTCACAGGCGCGTAGCGCCTGTGGATAACCCTTCCCGGGGTCGGTGCGCGTGTCGGACCGGGCGGTCATGGTCCGGTGTATGCCTCCGGAACAGACACCTCGCGAGCTTCAGGTCCTCCTCGATGCGCAGCTCGGCCTGGTTACCCAGGCTCAGCTGACCGCATGCGGCTTCCCGCGCACCCGGGTCCGTAAACGGCTCGAGGCCGGGCACTGGCAGCGGGTGCTGCACGGCGTCTACTGCGTGACCACCGGCCCGCTGACCCGGCCGATGACGCTCATGGCCGCGTTGATCTACGGCGGTGGCCCGGCGCTGCTGAGCCACCGAACCGCTGCGGAGGAATGGGGCATCGTGCCCGCCGATCCATCCGCTCCCGTGCACATCACCGTGCCGTACCGACTCTCGGCCAAGGGCCAGTCACCCACGTGCGTCGGGGGCGGCAGTCCAGGGTTCCCGGTGCCCGCGGTCGGGTCCGTCCTGCACCCCGGGGTGGTCGTGCACCGTTCGCGTGCGCACGCCTACGTCGGTCTCGACACGGCAATGCCCCGGACCACGCTGGCCGACACGGCGATCGACCTCGCGGTGGCGGAGCCGACCGCACGGGCCGCCTACGTCAGCCTGATCTCGTCGGTCACGAACCGTCGCATCCGGCTGGCGGACGTACGGCAGCGCCTGCAGGAACGGACACCCCGGCGTTATCGCAGGGCGCTCGAGGACGCGGTCCGCCTGCTCGCCGAGGGTGTGCAATCGGTACTCGAATACCACTTCGCGGTCGACGTCGAGCAGGCGCACGGTTTGCCACGAGCGGACCGACAGGGGCCGGTGATCGTCGACGGCAGGACCCTGTGGGAAGACTGCGACTACACCGGATGCGGCGCACCCCTGATCGTTCGCCTGGACGGGCGCTGGTCGCACTCCATGCGTGAGGTGAAGTTCCGCGACCGGCGTCGGGACAACGCCGCCGAACTGGCGGGGCGACCTCGATTGGTGTTCGGCTACGAGGAGACCGTCGGGACCCCGTGCGTGGTGGCGCAGGAGGTCGAGCGGGTCCTGCGTCGCGAGGGCTGGGTGAGGCGGGACGAAAACCCCTGTCCCGCCTGTGAGTCCTTCTGGTCCGAGTGGGGGCCAGAAGGACTCACGGGCGGCGAAGCCGCCTAGACGGTGTAGCCGCCGTCGACGTTCAGCTTCTGGCCGGTGATGAAGCCCGCCTTGTCGCTGGCGAGGAAGCTGACGGCCTCCGCGATGTCGGTGGCTGACCCGAAGCGGCCAAGGGGGATCCGGCTCATCGCGACCGCCTGCGCGCGCTCGTCGAGATCGGCGCTGCCCATCAGTCGCGCGGCCATCCCGTCGGTGAGCATGCCGGGCCCGACCGCGTTGAACCGCACCCCGAACCGGCCCTCCTCCGCCGCGAACGCCCGCACCAGCGCCTCGACGGCACCCTTGGTGCCCGAGGACAGGCCGTCGCGCACGGGGTAACGATCGGTGGCCGCGGTGGTGACCGCGACGACCGAGCCCGCGGTGGCCCGCAGCGCGGGCAGGAACGCCGATACGATCGCGAAGAACGCGGTCGCCTCGGCATTCAGGTGCTCGGCGTACGTCGCGGGGGAGACCCGCGACAGGTGGACCATCGGGATGTGCGGGCCCGCCGCGTGGACCAGCACCGACGGCTCACCGAACCCGGTGCGCACCGCGTCGGCCCACTCCGCGACGGCGGCCGGGTCGGTGACGTCGACGCGGTCGGCCCGCGCCAGCCCGCCCGCGGCCGCGACCTCGGCGACGGCGGCCTCGGCCCGGCCGGCGTTCGCCCGGTAGGTGAGCGCCACCGGGTGTCCCGCCGCGGCGAGCCGTCGGACGATCGCGATGCCGATGCCGCCGGAACCTCCGGTCACGACGGCGCAGTGCGTTGTGTCAGCCATCCTCGGACCCTAGCAATCGCTTGGTTGGTATGATGGCGATGTGACACCACCGCCCCGTGCCGAAGAGTCCGCCACCAAGTCCGGTCGCCGCGCTGAGCTGCTCGACCTCGCGGCGGCACTGTTCGCGGAGCGCGGAACCCGTGCGACCACCGTCCGCGACATCGCCGACGCCGCGGGGATCCTGTCCGGCAGCCTCTACCACCATTTCGACTCCAAGGAGTCGATGGTCGACGAGATCCTCAGCGGATTCCTCGACGACCTGTTCGGGCGGTACCAGGCGATCACCGACTCCGGGCTCGGCGCCCGAGCCACCCTCGAGGCGCTCGTGGTCGCCTCCTTCGAGTCCATCGACAGTTCGCACGCCGCGGTCGCGATCTACCAGGACGAGGCCAAGCATCTCGTCGGGAGCGACCGGTTCGCGTACATCACCGACCGCAACCGGGAGTTTCGGACCCTGTGGGTGTCCGTGCTCGAATCCGGCATCACGGACGGCAGCTTCCGCCCCGACATCGATGTCGAGCTGGTGTACCGCTTCATGCGGGACACCGTCTGGGTCGCGGTCCGGTGGTACCGGCCCGGCGGACCGATGACCGCGGAAACCGTCGCCAAGCAGTACCTCGCCATCGTTCTCGACGGGCTGTCCAGCCCCGCGAGCCGGTCCTAACCCTAGGGAGATCCCATGCCTGAGGCATACATCGTCGACGCCATCCGCACCCCCATCGGGAAGAAGAACGGCGCGCTCGCCGGTGTCCACCCGATCGACCTGGGCGCGCACATCGTCAAGGCGCTGGTCGAGCGCACCGGCATCGACCCGTCCGAGGTCGACGACGTCATCTTCGGCTGCGTCGACGCGGTCGGCGGCCAGGCAGGCAACATCGCCCGGCTGTCCTGGCTGGCGGCGGGGCTGCCGCAGCACGTCCCCGGCGTCACCGTGGACCGTCAGTGCGGCTCGAGCCAGCAGGCCATCCAGTTCGGCGCGCAGGCCATCCTGTCCGGCACCGCCGACCTGATCGTCGCGGGCGGCGTGCAGAACATGAGCCAGATCCCGATCTCGTCGGCGATGGTCGTCGGCGAGCAGTTCGGGTTCAGCACCCCGACCGCCGAGTCCACCGGCTGGACCGAGCGTTACGGCGATGCGGAGGTGTCCCAGTTCCTTGGCGCCGAGATGATCGCCGACAAGTGGGACATCAGCCGCGAGGAGCTCGAGAAGTGGGCGCTGCAGAGCCACGAGCGGGCCAAGGCAGCGATCGCCGCGGGCCGCTTCGACAACGAGACCGTCCCGCTCGGTGACGCGACCGTCGACGAGGGCCCGCGGGAGACCAGCCTGGAGAAGATGGCGAGCCTGAACGTGCTCGTCGAGAACGGCAAGATGACCGCCGCCGTCGCCAGCCAGATCTCCGACGGCGCCAGCGCGCTGCTGCTCGCCTCGGAGGAGGCCGTGGCCAAGCACGGCCTCAAGCCCCGCGCCCGGATCCACCACGTCAGCGCGCGCGGCGACGACCCGATCTTCATGCTGTCCGCGCCGATCCCGGCCACCCAGCACGCGCTCGCCAAGACCGGCCTGACCATCGACGACATCGACGTCGTCGAGATCAACGAGGCGTTCGCGCCGGTCGTGCTCGCCTGGATCAAGGAGATCGGCGCCGACCCGGCGAAGGTCAACGTCAACGGCGGCGCGATCGCGCTCGGCCACCCGCTCGGCGCGACCGGCACCAAGCTGATGGCGACCCTGCTCAACGAGCTCGAGCGGGTCGACGGCCGCTACGGCCTGCTGACCATCTGCGAGGGCGGCGGCACCGCGAACGTCACCATCATCGAGCGCATCAAGTAGGCACCGCGATCGAATCCCGATGCCCTCCCGATCCGCCGGATCGGGAGGGCATCGGTGTTTTCGCGAGCCAGCGGTTTAACGCAGCGTCGAGATCAGGGCGTTGAGGGCGTCGGCCAGCTTCGCGCACCACTCGTCGGCGTCCTCGTCGCCGTGCGTGACACCGCGAATCATCGTGGCGGAGACCAGCATGTCGAACACGATGCCCGCGGTGTCCTCGGCCTTCGGGTCCGGCAGCGACACGGACCCGAGGACCCGCGCGACGAACGCGGCGCGGGCCGGTGCCTCGGCTCGTTGGACGAGCCGCTCGTGCACGCCGTCGTGGTGGTGGTAGGCCGAGAGCAGTCCGGGGATCGCCGAGCGGGCCGCCGGATGGGCGGTGCTGTCGAGGAACTTGCGAGTCCACACCAGCAGGTCCGCGTGCAGGTCGTCGGTGGCCGGGGGCGCAGGCATTTCGTCGTCCTCGCGGAGGCCGAAGATCGCGTCCTCGATGATCATCTCGCGGGTCGCCCACCGCCGGTAGATCGCCGGCGCACTGACCCGGGCCCGGCGGGCGATCGCCTGGATGGTGGTCTTCTGGTATCCGGACTCGACCAGCAGGTCGACCGTTGCCTCGAGCACCGCGCGATCGACCTGCGGATCACGGGGACGCCCCGGTCCGGTGGCCTGCTCACCCCGTTCACGCGTCAGCTTCACAGGGGCTGACGTTACCGGAGGGGAGTCCACCGACCTGGGTGTCCGCGCGCGGCACGCTCGTCGCGCCGCGCGCCGTCGGGGTCTACCGTCGAGGCATGTGCCGAAACATCACCGAGCTGCGCGGCCTGGAACCGGCCGCGACCGCGGAGGAGATCGAGGCCGCCGCGGTCCAGTACATCCGCAAGGTCAGCGGAATCCACAAGCTGTCCGACCACACCAGGGAGCCGTTCGAGCGGGCCGTCGCCGAGGTCACCGCCGCCACCGAACGGCTGCTCGCCGAGCTGCCGGAGCGGCGGCAGCCACCATCGACGGTGCCGCCACTGCGCCGACCCGAGGTGCGTGCCCGGATCGCCGCCCGCCAGGGATGAGCGGAGGTCGGGCGGCGGCGACCCTCACCGGGATCCGGATCGGGTCTCGATGCAGCACCGGACGAAGTCGCGCAGCACCGGGTCGCCGTCGCGTTCCTCGGCCCACCCGACGGCGACCCGGCTCCCGCTCACGCCCGTGACCGGGACGAACGTGATGCCCGGACGTCGATAGAAGCGGGCGACGCCCTCGGGGGCGAGCGCGACGCCGTAGCCGTTCGCGATCGCCGCCAGCCACTCGTCCGAGTTGTGGGCGACGGCGCCGATGATCGGGGCCCGGTCGTCGCGCTCCGCGGTAGCGAGCCAGTGGTCACGCGCGCGCCCGGCCTCGGCGGGCCCGGCAACGAACGGGTCGTCCCACAGTTCGGGGAAGTCGATCGACTCGCGCCCGGCCAATCGGTGGCGGGCGGGCAGTGCCACCCAGCGCGGTTCGGTGAACAGCACCTCGACGCGCAGCCGCGGGTGGTCCGGGACCGGTAGTCGGAGGAACGCGGCGTCCACCCGGCCGTCGGCGAGCCCCGCGGTCGGGTCGGCCCAGTCGGTCCTGCGCATGTCGACGCGCCAACCCGGGTGCCGGCGAGTGAAGGCGGCGACGATCCGCTGAGTCGACTCGTTGGCTGCGGTCGCCACGAACCCGACCCGCAGCACCCCCGCCGTGACGGCGGCGGACTGTCGTGTCTCCCGCACCGCGGTGTCCCAGCCGTCGAGCAGCGCGGGGAGGTGGCCGGCGAGGGTACGTCCGGGATCGGTCAGGGACATGCCGGTGTGGGACCGCACGAACAGATCCACCCCGAGCGTGGTCTCGAGTTGCCGGATCTGCCTGGTGAGCGTCGGCTGCGACACGAACAGCCGTTCCGCGGCCGCGGTGATGCTTGCCTCCTCGGCGACGACGACGAAGTAGCGCAGCAACCGGATGTCCACATCCATGCAACCAGCGTATGGACGCGGGTATTGGACGGGCAATGTCGCGATGGGAAGGATTGTGGCAGAAGGTGTTTGCCTTCGCGTTCGCTGGAGGGTTCGATGTTCACCGCCTACGTCACCGTCACCGCCGCTGCCGTGCTCGCCAACGGCTACGCGGCCGTCGCCGACTTCCTGCAGACGAACGCCGCCGTCGCCAATGCGGTCAGGGTGGGGCTCTCCCGCTCCTGGCTGCTGCCGTTGGGTCTGGTCAAGGCGGCCGGTGTCGTCGGCCTGCTTGTTGGGATCGTCGTGCCCGCGATCGGGGTAGCCGCGGCCGTCGGCCTTGTCCTGTACTTCACCTGCGCCGTCGCCGCCCACCTGCGGGTGCGGTGGTACCGGACGCTGCCGTTCCCGGCCGGGTTCCTGCTGCTGGCGGTCGCCGCGCTCGTGCTGCGGGTGGCGACGGCCTGACGGCGTCGGAAACGGGTGAAGGGCACCCCCGACCGGTTCAACCGGTCGATGGTGCCCTTCACCCGGAGGGGGGTCGGTGCGTTCGGCTCAGGCCTTGAGCGCTCCGAGCGCGTCGATGCGCTTGACCGCGTCCGCGACGATGCGGTCGATCAGTTCCTGGCAGCTGGGCAGGTCCTCGATCATGCCGACCACCTGACCGGACGCCAGCACGCCGGCCTCGGTGTTGCCCTCGACCAGACCGGCCTTGAGCAGCATCGGGGTGTTGGCGGCCATGATGATCTGCTGCCACGTCCGGTCGCCGGACTTCTTCATGGCGAGGCCGTCCTTGGCCAGCGTCGACCACTTCATGCCGGTCATCGCCTTGAACTTCATCGCGTTCTTGGTGGCGGCGACGAGTCCCTTGGCGTAACTGGACTTTTCGAGTGCGTTGACCAGGTCGGTGTTGAGCACCCGGTGCGGCATGCCGTCGACCTTCACCGACACCGTGGTGTCGGTGAGGCCGCGCTGCAGGTACTGCTGCTTGACCGAGTCCGGCACCGCGGAGTCGCTGGTGAGCAGGAAGCGGGTGCCCATCGCGACACCGGCCGCGCCGTAGGACAGCGCAGCAGCGAGCCCACGACCGTCGAAGAAACCGCCGCCAGCGATAACCGGGATGTCGACGGCGTCGAGCACCGACGGCAGCAGCAGCGTCGTCGCGACGCCGCCGGTGTGGCCGCCGCCCTCGCCGCCCTGCACGACCACCGCGTCGGCGCCCCAGGAGGCGACCTTGACGGCGTGCTTGGCGGCACCGATCGAGGGGACAACGACGATGCCGTTGTCCTTGAGCTTGGCGATCAGGTCCTTCTTCGGCGCCAGCGCGAAGGACGCGACCTTGACACCCTCACGGATGAGCAGGTCGCACCGCTGGCCGGCGTCGGACGCGTCGGCGCGCATGTTGACGCCGAACGGCTTGCTCGTGAGCTGCTTGGTCTTCTTGATCGCGACCTCGAGCTCGTCGTAGGTCATCGTCGCCGAGGCGAGGATGCCCAGACCGCCCGCGTTGCAGGTGGCCGCGGTCAGGCGCGGACCGGACACCCAGCCCATGCCGGTCTGCACGATCGGGTGCTCGATGCCGACCAGCTCGGTCAGCGGGGTACGCAGTACCTGGCTGCTCATGCCGGAATCTCGCGGTCGCGGAAGCTCTTCGGGTCGAGGACCTCGCGGATGATCCGCAGTTCCTCGGCGGTGGGCTCACGGGTCACGCCCGCCTCGGCCAGCCCGGCGACCTCGAAGGAGGTGTTCTCGGCGACCTCGTCGGCGGTGACGCCGGGGTGCAGCGTGACGGCACGGAAGGTACGGCCGGGACCCTGGAAGTCGAACACACCGAGGTTGGTGATCACCTGGTAGTTGTTCAGGAAGCGGAACGCCGGGTTCTCCGGGTCCACCTTGTCGTAGCCGACCCCGCACACCACGTCGACCTGCTCGGTGAACACTCGGGTGGAGTGCTTGCCGACCCAGTAGCTGGTGGCGTGGTTGATCGAGTTGCCGGGGGCGCCACGCAGGCCGAACATCTGGCGGGTCGGCTTGTCCAGCGGGCCGAACGCGGAGAGGTTCTGGTTGCCGAACTTGTCGATCTGGTTGGCGCCCATCACCACGTGACGACGGCCCGACGCGACCACGTCGAAGACCTTCGAGAACGGGATGTAGCCCTCGATCGGTGCGGCGGCGCCGATCGCCGGGGCGTCGGCGAAGATCAGGGCCTCACCGTCGGTGATGATCAGGTCCGGCTCGGAGGTGAGCTTCGCCAGGCGGGCACCGATGAGCGACATCGTCGACATGGGCGAGGCGAAGATCTCGCCAGCGTCGGCGAACAGGTCGGCGCACGCGACTGCGCAGTACTCGGCGCGGGTTACCTCGGTCATGCGTTCTGCTCCTCTGCGAACTTGCGCACGGCGGCCTGGTAGTCGTCCTCGCTGCCGGACAGGTAGGTGTCGGCGAAGGCCTGCCATGCCTCGGGGGTCTTGGCGGACTCGGCGTAGTGGCGCTGGAACTTCTCGTCCCGCTTGTACCCGCCCGCGAAGGTGAAGTGTGCGCCGTTCGGGGCCTCGGTGACGGTGTCGACCATCGCGCGGTTCAGGATCAGCGCCTGGTTCGGGACGGACTTGACGAGTTCCTCGGTCGAGACGATCTTGTCGACGCTGAGGATGCGCTGCTCGGCCGCGAGGCAGAACAGGTCGTCGAAGTACGGGTCCACGCCGGTGTAGGCGGCGTTGCCGCGCTCGTCGGCCAGGTCCAGGTGGACCAGGGCAGCGTCGAGGTTCAGCGCGGGCATTGCGATGAGGGACTCGATGCGGCCGTCGGCGTCCGGGTACGGGGACGCGACGGTCTTGAGCTCGTCGCCCCAGACGGTCTGCGCGTCCGAGCCGAGGCCGGCGCGGATCGGCATGAACGGCAGGCGCGCGGCGGCGGCCTGCAGGCCGGCCTTGACCATGCCCTCGTCCATCTCGCGGGACTCGACGGTCCCGGCGACGCGGGCCTTGGCGAACCAGGGGTCGTAGAAGGGCGCCGAGTCCAGGGACACGAATCCGTAGTAGGCGCGCTTGACCTTGCCCGCGGAGATCAGCAGACCGAGGTCCGGGCCCAGGTAGCCGACGACGGTCAGGTCGGTGACGTCACTGCGCAGCAGGGCGCGCACGAGGGCCATCGGCTTGCGCCGCGAGCCCCAGCCGCCGATGCCGATGGTCATCCCGCTCTGGATGCCGGCGACGGCCTCGTCCAGTGAGCGGCGCTTGTCGCGCTTCTCGGCCATTAGTTGCCCTCTCCCTTGGTGTTCGACTTCGGCTTGCCGGTCGCGACGAACTCGTCGCGGTGCTCGTCGGCGACGCCTGCGAGGTTCAGCTCGAACGTGAAGCCCTGCTCGATCCGGTAGCTGGTGTGCACGTCCATCACGTCGATCCGGTTGATGGCCTCCTTGGCGCGCCGGATGACCCGGGTGTCCTTGGCGGCGATCTCACCGGCGATCTTCAGCGCGCAGGCGTCGAGCTCCTCACGCGGGACCACGTCGTAGACGGACCCGAAGTGCTTGAGGGTCTGGGCGTCGACGTTCTTCGCCGTGTAGTACAGCGTCCGCATCATGTGCTGCGGGACAAGGCGGGCCAGGTGGGTGGCCGCGCCGAGCGCGCCGCGGTCCACCTCGGGCAGGCCGAAGATCGCGTCGTCGGAGGCGACGATGACGTCCGCGTTGCCGACCAGGCCGATGCCACCGCCGACGCAGAAGCCGTTGACGGCGACCACGACGGGGACCTCGCAGTCGTAGACGGCGCCGAACGCCGCCGCGCAGCCGCGGTTGGCGTCGATCAGGGCGCCGTGACCCTCGGTGGCCTGCATTTCCTTGATGTCGACACCGGCGTTGAAGCCGCGTCCCTCGGCCCGCAGGATCACCACGTGGGTGTCCGGCTTCTGCCCGGCCTCGCGGATGGCGTCGGCCAGTTCGAACCATCCCTTCGAGGGGATCGCATTCACGGGCGGGTAGTTGACGGTGACCGTGACGATGCCGGCCCCGTCGGAAGTGGAGGTGATTCCCATCGTGATTCCTTAGGTAGGTCGCCAAACCAAGCGATTGCTTGGTAAGTTAGCACACCTGCGGGCCTGGCCGGAGTCCGTCGCCGATGCGACCGGAGCAGCCCCACCGGTCCGCAGGCGAATCATCGGGCGGCCGTGAGGGGGCCGCTGACAGCGGAGGTGCGTTGGTGGATCTGGGTCTCAGTGGCAGCGTCGTGCTCGTCACCGGAGGGGTGCGGGGGGTCGGGGCGGGCATCAGCCGCACCTTCCTGCGAGCGGGGGCGACGGTGGTGACCTGCGCGCGCAGGCCCGCGGACGACCCGATCGAGGTCGACGGCCGCGGGGTGGAGTTTGTCGCCTGCGACGTCCGCGACCCCGAGCAGGTGCAGGCAATGATCGACGGGATCGTCGCGCGGCACGGCAGGCTCGACACCGTCGTCAACAACGCGGGCGGCGCACCGTTCGCCCTCGCCGCCGACGCGGGCCCGAAATTCCATTCGAAGATCGTCGAACTGAACCTGCTGGCCCCGCTGCTGATCTCGCAGGCGGCGAACGCCGTTATGCAGCAGCAGGACGGCGGCGGTTCGATCGTGAACATTTCATCGGTGAGCGGCAGCCGCCCGTCGCCGGGCACCGCGGCGTACGGCGCGGCGAAGGCTGGCGTCGACTCCCTGTCGGCCAGCCTGTCGGTCGAGTGGGCGCCGAAGGTGCGGGTGAACTCGATCGTCGTCGGGCTCGTCGAGACCGAGCAGGCGCACCTGCACTACGGCGACGAGGCCGGTGTCGAGGCGGTCGGGGCCACGGTCCCGCTGGGTCGGATGGCCCGCCCCGAGGACATCGGAAACTGTGCAGCATTCCTGGCATCGCCGCTGGCGTCCTACGTCAGCGGTTCGACCCTGACCGTCCACGGTGGCGGTGAACGCCCCGCCTTCCTGGCGGCGGCATCAACGGAGGAGAAGTAGTGAGCGGACTGGTAGACGGTCGCGTCGTCATCGTGACGGGCGCGGGCCGCGGCATCGGACGGGCGCACGCACTGGCGTTCGCGGCGGAGGGCGCGAAGGTCGTCGTCAACGACATCGGCGTCGGCAGCGACGGCACCGCCACCGGTGAGAGCCCCGGCGAGCAGGTCGTCGCGGAGATCATCGCCGCGGGCGGCCAGGCCGTCGTCAACGGTGACGACGTCGCGGACTGGGAGGGTGCGCAGAACCTGATCAAGACCGCGATCGACGCCTTCGGCGGCCTCGACGTGCTGGTCAACAACGCGGGCTTCCTGCGGGACCGGATGCTCGTCGGGATGAGCGAGCAGGAGTGGGACGCGGTGATCCGCGTGCACCTCAAGGGCCACTTCGCCCCGCTGCGGCACGCCGCCGCGTACTGGCGTGCCGAGTCGAAGGCCGGACGCCCGGTCGACGCCCGGATCATCAACACCAGCTCCGGCGCGGGCCTGATGGGCTCGATCGGCCAGGGCAACTACGCCGCGGCGAAGGCGGGCATCGCCGAGATGACCATCCAGGCCGCGGCCGAGCTGAAGAACTACGGCGTCTCCGTCACCGCGATCGCGCCCGCCGCGCGCACCCGGATGACGGTCGGCGCTGGCGGTGCGATGGCCGAGGCGATGGCCGCCCCGGAGGAGGGCTTCGACGCGATGGCGCCGGAGAACATCTCCCCGCTCGTCGTGTGGCTCGGCTCGACCGAGTCGAAGGACGTCACCGGCCGCGTGTTCGAGGTCGAGGGCGGCAAGGTCACCGTCGCCGAGGGCTGGCGGCACGGCCCGAGCCAGGACAAGGGCGCGCGCTGGGAGCCGAAGGAACTCGGCCCGGTCGTCGCGGACCTGCTGGCCAAGGCCGAGACCCCGACGCCGGTCTACGGGGCGTAGGCGGCTGCGCCGCCCGTGAGTCCTTTTGGCCCGCCAGGGGACCAAAAGGACTCACGGGCGCTACGCGCCTGCCGGGGTGCGGACGACGACGACGGTGCCAGGGAAGTAGGCGGCCAGCTCGGTGCGCGACTGCTTGAGCGCGGCGGTGCCGTAGCCGTGCTTGCGTGAGGCAGGCGCCACCCAGACGGCGATGTCGACCTCCTGGCCGGTCAGTTCGCCGAACACCAGCCCGACGCTGCGCGGGGCGTCACCGCTGACGTCCTCGCACACGAACCAGGCCGCGGTCTCGTCGTCGACGCGGCGCAGCCCCCGCTCCCGCTCGGATTCCACCCGGTCCGACGACCACGGATTCCCGTTGTCGTCGAACTGCTCCTCGGACCGCAGCCGGAACAGGTCGGCATCGGAGTCGCTGCCGCCGAACGGTCGCAGCCGGACGCCGGACCCGGTCGCGGCGGGTCGCTGTTCGGGAAGCCATTTCAGGGTCGCGTCGAGGTTCTGCACCTCGTCGCGCAGCCGGTCCCGTTCGAGGCGGGTCAACCGCCCGAGCTGCAGCCCGAGCACCACCTCGGCGTTCGCCTCGGTGCTGTCGAGCAGCCCGCTCACCGCGCGCACCGCCCCCGCGTGGTCGTCGCTCTCGACGATCGCGTCGAGGACCTCGTGTCGCATCTCGAGCGCCTTGAGTAACGCGGACGCGAGTTCGCGTCGGTCCAGGATCTGATCTTGGGGGCCGGCCGTCATGACGATCTCCCTCATCTGTTGGGTGAGCATTGCCGAGTCATCTCGCATTGTCGGCCACCCGAAGGGGATTTTCTAGGAACACACGACGACCGGGATCTGCCGGTCGGTCCACGCCTGGTAGTCGTCGAATTCCGGGTACATCGCCACCAGCTTCGGCCACAGCCGGGCGCGTTCCTCGTCGTCGGCGACGCGCGCGACGAGTGGGCGTAGCCGGGACCGGATCTGGATGGTCACCCGGGGGTCGGCCTTCAGGTTGAGGTACCACAGCGGGTGCTTCGGCTGGCCGCCCTGCGACGCGACGAGCACCACGCTGTCGCCGTCCTCGAGAAACAGCAGCGGGCTGACCCGGTGCGCACCGGACTTGCGTCCGGTGGTGGTGAGCAGGCAGATCGGCAGCCCCGTCCGCGCGGCGCTGCCGACCCGCCACTTGCCGCCGATCCGCCCACCGGTCGCCCGGTACGCGACCACGTTCGCCCTCGACATCCACTTGATGATCGAGCGCGTGAATCTCGTGTCGAGCAGCGGTGGGCGGTTCATCGCGGCGTCAGATCCGTTCGATGATGGTGCCGGTGGCCAGCGCGCCGCCCGCGCACATCGTGATCAGCGCGGTCGAGCCGTTGCGACGCTCCAACTCGTGCAGCGCGGTGGTGATCAGCCGGGATCCGGTGCTGCCAACGGGATGTCCGAGCGCGAGCGCGCCGCCGTTGACGTTCACCTTGTCCATGTCGGGGCCGTGCACCTGCGCCCACGACAGCGCAACCGACGCGAACGCCTCGTTGACCTCGAACAGGTCGAGGTCGCCGATCTTCATGCCCGCCTTCTCGAGCACCTTGGCGGTCGCCTGCACGGGACCGTCGAGGTGGAACTCGGGCTCGGCGCCGACGAGGACCTGCGAGACGATCCGGGCCCGCGGCTTCAGGCCGAGCGCCAGCGCCCGGTCCGAGTCCATCAGCAGCACGGCGGCGGCGCCGTCGGAGATCTGCGAGGAGGTGCCCGCGGTGTGGATCCCGCCCTCGATGACCGGCTTGAGCCCCGCGAGGGACTCCGCGGTGGTGTCGCGCAGACCCTGATCGCGTGAGATCACCGTGGTCTCGGAGGTGGGCAGCTTGTCCGCGCCGATGACGGGGGCCGTCACGGGCAGCACCTCGCGGTCGAAGCGGCCCTCCTCCCATGCCTGCTTGGCCAGGGCCTGCGACCGGACGCCGAGCGCCTCGATGTCGTCGCGGGTGATGCCGCGGCGCTTGGCGATTCGCTCGGCGGCCTCGAACTGGGCGGGCATGTCAATGTCCCAGGAGGCGGGGCGGCGCGGTCCGGCCTCGGTGCCGACGTTGGCGCCGAGCGGGACCTGGCTCATCTGCTCGACACCGCAGGCGATGCCGACGTCGATGGCGCCGGTCGCGATGAGGCCTGCGATCAGGTGGTTGGCCTGCTGCGCGGAGCCGCACTGGCAGTCGATGGTGGTCGCGCCGACCTGCCAGGGCAGGCCCGCGGCGAGCCACGCGGTCCGGGTGACGTTGTTGGACTGCGCACCCGCCTGGGTGACGCAGCCGCCGATGACCTGCTCGACGAGCTGCGGATCGATGCCGGAGCGCTCGAGGAGGCCGACCTGCGCGGCACCAAGGGTTTCGGCCGCGTGCAGGCCGGACAGCCATCCGCCGCGCTTGCCGATCGGGGTCCGGACGGCCTCGACGATTACTGGTGTGCCCACTGCGGGCTCCTTTCATGTTCTTCTTAGGAAAGTAGAACAGGTTCCGTGCCTCGGCAAGGACTCTGGCTGCAGATCTTCCCTAGACGTTGGGGGTGTGATTCAATATCGATAGAACGTGTTACAGATCACTTGCGACTTGATACGCGAGGGCAGGAGACAGCAGTGGCGCAGCCCAACATCCCCGCCGGGTTCGACTTTACGGACCCGGACATCTACGCACATCGACTCCCCGTCGAGGAACTCGCCGAGGTGCGCAACACCCAGCCGGTGTTCTGGGTCGAGCAGCCGGACGGCGTCGGCGGCTTCAGTGACGGTGGCTACTGGCTCGTCACCAAGCACGAGGACATCCGCGACGTCTCGATGCGCAGCGACGTGTTCTCCACCTGGGAGAACACCGCGATTCCGCGGTTCGCCGACGACATCGACCGTGCGAACATCGAACTGCAGCGGTTCGTGCTGCTGAACAAGGACGCCCCGGAGCACACCAAGCTGCGCAAGCTGGTCTCCCGCGGCTTCACCCCCCGCGCGATCAATGCGATCAAGGACGAGCTGCACGAGCGGGCCGAGGCCATCGTCAAGGCCGCCGCCGCAGAGGGCAAGGGCGACTTCGTCACCCAGGTCGCCTGTGAGCTGCCGCTGCAGGCCATCGCCGAGCTCATCGGCGTGCCGCAGGAGGACCGCGGCAAGGTCTTCGACTGGTCCAACCAGATGACCGGCTACGACGACCCGGAGCTGGACATCGACCCGGTGACGGCGTCGATGGAGATCCTCGGCTACGCGTACCAGATGGCGGAGGCCCGCAAGGCCGACCCGCGCGAGGACCTGGTCACCACGCTCATCGAGGCGGACGTCGACGGCGAGGCACTCAGCGCCGAGGAGTTCGGGTTCTTCGTGATCCTGCTCGCCGTTGCGGGCAACGAGACCACCCGCAACGCGATCACCCACGGCATGAAGGCCTTCATGGACCATCCCGAGCAGTGGGAGCTGTACAAGAAGGAGCGCCCGAAGACCACGGCGGACGAGATCATCCGCTGGGCAACCCCGGTCGCAGCCTTCCAGCGCACCGTGCTCGAGGACACCGAGATCGGCGGCGTCACCGTCACCAAGGGTCAGCGTGTGGTGATGAACTACATCTCGGCGAACTTCGACGAGGACGTGTTCGAGAACGCGCACGACTTCAACATTCTGCGGGACCCGAACCCGCACCTGTCGTTCGGCGGCACCGGTGCCCACTACTGCCTGGGCGCCAACCTGGCCCGCATGGAGATCGATCTGATCTTCAACGCGATCGCCGACTTCCTGCCGGACATCACCGAGGTGGCGGACCCGCGTCGCCTGCGCTCCGGCTGGCTCAACGGCCTCAAGGAGTACCAGGTCGACTACCAGACCCAGGGCACCGGTGGGGGTTGCCCCGTCGCGCACTGACGGCTCGGTGAGGGCGAGCCGACGGTAACGCGAAACAGCGCCGGCGGGACCACACGGTCCAGCCGGCGCTGTTGGCTTTCCGGACGGGGCGTCCGGTTCCCGCCGAGCACCCGGCAGGTCGTGAACGACGAAGGGCCGCATCCCGATCGGGATGCGGCCCTTCGCCTGTTCCGGGGAGGGTTACAGCTTCGTCATGGTCTTCATTGCCCGGTCGACCTCCCAGAAGGCCCGCAGCGACTGCAGCTTGCCCTCGTCGGTGACGCGGTAGATGAACACGCCCTCGGCATCGACCTGCGCACCGGCCAGCACCGTGCGGATCCGCCCGATGTTGACGACCTCACTGCCGCACACCAACTGGTCGTCGATGATGAATTCGATCGAGTCGGTGTTCGCGATCGTCATGTCGTAGAACTTCGAGATCGCCTCCCGCCCGTGGTGCCCCTTGCCCTCGGGGTCGAAGCCCGACGGGCCGACCGGGTCCTCGACCCAGCCGTCCTCGGCGAACAGGTTCAGCCACTCCTCCTTGCGCTTGCCGCTGGCCGCGGCCTGCGACGCGCGCGAGGCGATCAGGGCAGGGTGGTCGGTGGTCGTCTCAGCCGTCATGGCATCTCCCTACTTGATGTACTGATCGGCAAACTTGCGCAGCGAGTCCTGCTTCGCCTCGAGCGGTCCGTCGAAGGCGACGCCGTCGAAGAGCCAGGGCACCACGATGCAGTCGGTGATGCCGGCGTCGGCCATCTCGGCGTAGCCGTCCTTGCCGAACCGGTCGATGCACACCGCCTGGATCTCGAACGGCTCGTTCTCCCTGCCGTATTCGGCCCGCAGCTCGTCCAGTCGGGCCTTGGTCGCGACGAGATCCTTGAACTTCATCATCGCCGACGTCCAGCCGTCACCGACCCGCGCCGCGCGCTTAAGCGCGACCTCGGTGTGCCCGCCGACATAGAACGGCACCGGCACCGACGGGGCCGGGCTCATCTGCAGCCGGTCGAAGTCGAAGAACTCGCCGTGGAACTCGACCATGCCGCCAGCGAGCACCAGTTTGATGACCTCGATCATCTCGTCGACCCGGGCGCCACGCTTCTTGTACGGCACCCCGCACCATTCGAATTCCTCCGGCGCCCAGCCGATCCCGACACCAAACCCGAACCGGTTGCCGGTCAGGTTCGCCACCGACCCGACCTGGCGGGCCAGCAGCAGGGGATTGCGGGAACCGAGCTTGAGGACGTTGGTGTAGAAGCCGATCGTCGAGGTCGCCGCACCCATCGCCGCGGCGGCGATCAACGGATCCACCCACGGGGTGTCGGCGTTCCACATCCGCGACCCGTCCGGGGTGTACGGGTAGTCGGCGGCCGCGGTCTCCATGTAGAACAACGAGTCCGGGAGGCCGATGTTGGCGAACCCGCACTCCTCGGCGGTCTGCGCGAGCGGGACCAACTGCTCGAGCGGACTCATCGCGATTCCGACGGTGTACTTCACGGTGTGCCCCTTCCTAATTGGTGGGGCGATCGGAGCTGACCACCCACATCGCGAAGTACTGCGAGCCGCCGCCGTACGCGTGCCCGAAGGCCTTCCGCGCGCCGTCCACCTGGTGGTCGCCGGCCCGCTCCATCACCTGCATCGCCGACTCGGCGTACCGGATCATGCCGGACGCGCCGATCGGGTTCGAGGAGAGCACGCCGCCGGAGGCGTTGACCGGCATCCGTCCGCCGAGCGCGGTCTCGCCCGCCTCGGTGAACTTCCAGCCCTCGCCCTCGGCGACGAACCCAAGGTTCTCGAGCCACATCGGCTCGAACCACGAGAACGGGACGTAGATCTCCGCCTCGTCGATCTCGGTGAGCGGGTCGGTGATCCCCGCCGCCTTCCACAGCGCGGCCGAGGCGTCCCGACCGGCCTGCGGGTTCGCGACATTGCGGCCCGCGTACGACAGCGGTTCGGTGCGCATCGCGGTCGCGTGGATCCAGGCGACCTTGCGTCCCTCCGACAGCACCTCCTTTGCGGCGTCCTCGTTGCCGATGACGATCGCGCAGGCACCATCCGAGGACGGGCACGTCTCGTCGAAACGGATAGGGTCCCACAGCATCTGGGACTCCATCACCGACTCGACGGTGATGTCGGCCTGCTTGAGGTGTGCGTACGGGTTCATCGCGCCGTTGCGCCGGTCCTTGACGGCAACCAGCGCGCCGATGTGGTCGGGAGCGCCCGAGCGGCGGATGTACGAGCGGACGTGCGGGGCGAAGAAGCCGCCAGCACCCGCACCGACCGGCATCGTGAACGGCACCGGCGTGGACAGCGCCCACATCGCGTTCGATTCCGACTGCTTCTCCCACGAGACCGCGAGCACCCGCTTGTGGACGCCGGACTGCACGAGGCTGGTCGCGACGTTGCCCGTCGAGGCACCCACCGATCCGGCGGTGTGCACGCGCAGCAGCGGCTTCCCGTTGGCACCCAGTGCATCCGACATCGCCAGCTCCGGCATCATCGACCCCTCGAACAGGTCGGGCGCCTTGCCGATGACGATCGCGTCGATGTCGTCCCAGCCGACGTGGGCGTCGGCCATCGCGCGGTCGATCGCCTCGCGGATCATGCCCGCCATCGTGACGTCGTGCCGCTTGGCGACGTAGTAGGTCTGGCCGGTGCCGAGGACGGCTGCGAGTTGCTTACCTCGGGCGGAGCCTCGGGAATTGTTGCTCGCCATCAGTTGTTGCGTCCTTCCATGACTGCGACCAGGTTCTGCTGCAGCACGGGGCCACTGGTGGCGTGGGCGAGGGTGCGCTGGGCGTCACCGCTCATGATCTGCTGTGCGGCGTAGCCGATGCGTTCGAGGCCGCCGGAGAACAGCGGGTTGCCGGTCAGCGGGCCGCCGGACGGGTTGATCCTGGTGGCGTCGGTCAGGCCGATCGCCTCCCGCAGGATGATCTCCTGGTGCGTGAACGGGGCGTGCAGTTCGGCGACGTCGATGTTTGAGACGTCACCGCCGGTCGCGGCGCGGGCCGCGGCCGCGGTGGACGGGGAGACCGTCAGATCCCGCGAGCCGATGTTCGGCGAGTCGATGCGATGGTCGATTCCGGTGATCCACGCGGGGCGTTCGCACAGGTCGCGGGCGCGGTCGCCACGGGCGAGGATGATCGCGGCGGCGCCGTCGGTGATCGGGGCGCAGTCGTGCGCGCGCAGCGGGTCGGCGACGTACTCGCCTGCCAGCAGCGTCTCGACGTCGACGTCACCGGAGATCTGGGCGTTGGGGTTGCTCTTCGCGGCGGCCCGGCTGCGGCGGGCGATCTCGGCCATGTCCTCGGCGGTCCACTTGCCCGCGTCGAGCCCGAGCCGGGCCTGCAGGCCCGCGACCGACACCGAGTCCGGCCACAGCGGCGCCACGACGTACGGATCCATCTGCATCGCGAGGATCTGGCGGAGATTGCCCGCGGACGACTTACCGAAGCCGTAGACGAGGGCGGTGTCGACCTCACCGGTCATGATCTTGACCCAGGCCTCGTACAGCGCCCAGGCGGCGTCCATCTCCACGTGCGACTCGTTGATCGGCGGAACGGCACCGATCGAGTCGATCGCGGAAATGAACGAGAACGAGCGCCCGGCCAGGTAGTCGGACGATCCGGAGCACCAGAACCCGATGTCGGACTTGGTGATTCCGAGCTCCGCGTAGAGCTGCTGGAAACAGGGGACGAGCATCTCGACACCGTTGGTGGTGCCGGTGGTCTCGCGCACATGGGGGGCCTGCGCGAAGCCGACGACTGCAATGTCTGTCATGGTCTTACCGGCTCCTAGAGGTGATGCTTGTAGGTGTCGTAGTCCGCGTCCGGCTCACCGCTGGGGCGGAAATGGGAGATGTTGCGCAGCGAGTACTCCCACTCGTCCTTCGGGCGCCACGCGGCCTCGACCCGCATGCCCATCCGGACCTCGGTGGGATCGACCTCGAGGAGCAGGTGCAGGAACGGGATGTCCGCGCCGTCCAGGACGATGTACGCGGCCACGTAGGGCGGCTTGATCTGCTGACCGAGGAACGGGACGTTGACGATGCAGAACGTGGTGACGGTGCCCTTGTCGGAGACCTCGACCTGCTCCTTGGTGGGGACGCCGTCGGTGGGGTTCGCACCGCGCGGGGGCACATACACCTTGCCGTTCGCGTCGGTGCGGCCGCCGATGACCTTGCCCTCCATCAGGCCGCGAAGGTAGTAGCTCTCCTCGAACGACGCGGTGTGCGTGTAGTGCAGGTCGATCGGGGTGACGATGTCGGTGACCGGCTCGCCGCCGGATGCGGAGGGGGTGGACTCGCTCTCACCCGGCTCGAAGCAGGCGATGTCGCGGATGTGTCCGGTGCGCTCGTCGGCCCAGCGGACCCGTACCCGCATCCCGGTGCTCATCGCGTCCGCCGATCCGGCATCGACGGCGTGCAGGATCGAGGTGTCCGCGCCGTCCAGCCGGATCAGGGCCCACGCGAACGGGTGGCTCAGCGGCTGGCCCTCGATGGGGTCGGGCATCCACGTCCAGCTGGCGACCGTCCCGGTGTCCGCGACGTCGACGAAGTCGGTCGTCGGTTCGTGGGTGACGGGGTCGAACTCGGGCGGCGGCACGTGCACCCGGCCGTCGGAGGCCCGGGCGCCCACCACCTTTCGGTCGCGCAGCCCGGTGACGAACGCGCCGATGGTCGGTCCAACGGACCGCGTGTAGTCGAATTTGAGATTAAGTGGTGCCCGCAGGGGCTGCTCGGCCACTTGGGTCTTTTCAAGGGTCACGGAATCGAGTAGAACAGGTTCTCATTACTGTGGCAAGAGTCACTGTCGCGGTGCGGCGGAAATGGGAAAACACGGAGGCGCGCAAATGAAGCTGGGGTTGCAACTCGGATACTGGGGCGCGCAGCCGCCGACGAACGCCGCCGAACTCGTTACAGAAGCCGAGCGCTGCGGCTTCGAAGCGGTGTTCTCCGCAGAATCCTGGGGCAACGACGCGTTCACCCCGCTCGCCTGGTGGGGGTCGAGCACCGAGCGGGTCCGCCTCGGCACCTCGGTGGCGCAGCTGTCCGGCCGGACCCCGACCAACGCCGCGATGCACGCGTTGACCCTTGACCACCTATCCGGCGGGCGGGCGATTCTGGGCCTCGGCGTCTCGGGGCCGCAGGTCGTGGAGGGGTGGTACGGCAGGCCGTTCCCGAAACCCCTTGCCCGGACCCGGGAATACGTCTCGATCATCCGGCAGGTCCTGGCCAGGGAAGCAGCCGTCACCAACGATGGCCCGCACTATCCGCTGCCGTACCGCGGCGAGGACGGGATGGGACTGGGCAAGCCGCTCAAGCCGATCACCCACCCGCTCCGCGCGGACCTGCCGATCTGGCTCGGCGCCGAGGGGCCGAAGAACGTCGCGCTGACCGCGGAGATCGCCGACGGCTGGCTCGCGATCTACTACACGCCGCGGCTCGCACACATGTACAACGCGTGGCTCGACGAGGGATTTGCCCGCCCCGGCGCCCGACGCAGCCGGGCGGACTTCGAGATCGCCGCGACCTGCCAGGTCGTCGTCACCGATGACCGCGCCGCGGCGATCGCCGCCGCCAAGCCCTATACCGCGCTGTATGTCGGCGGAATGGGGGCCGCCGAGCTGAATTTCCACGCCCAGGTGTACACCCGGATGGGCTACGGGGCCGAGGTCAAGGAGATCCAGCGGCTCTTCCTGGCAGGCAAGAAGGAGGAGGCCATCGCGACCGTGCCGGACGAGATGGTCACCGACACGATGATCGTCGGCGACCTCGACGAGGTCCGCAGGCAGGTGAAGGTGTGGGAGGACGCCGGCGTCACGATGCTGCTGGTGACCTGTCGCGACGTCGAACACGTGCGCGAACTCGCCGCCGCCGTCCACCCGGCCTAGTACCCACTGCCCGCCTCCCCGAGTGAACGGAAGCGTTCAGTCGATCTGATCGAATGAATGTGCCGTTCACTCGGGAGTCTCGGTTGTCCACAGGCCGGGAATTTGTACACAGACACCCACTCCAGGGACGGTCCGGGTCTCCGGATGCGTCCATGATCGAGGTCATGAGGCACGGGGGATGGGGCGGCGAGGGTCGAGTGCTTGAGATGGCCGCGGTCAGTGGGGTGATCAGCGTGGCCACGCTGGCGTCGTTCGGGGTGTCGTCGTCGACGATCGTTGCGAGATGCAAGCCGGGTGGGCCGTGGCGGCGGCTCCTTCCCGGTGTTGTCCAGTTGACCAACGGCTACCCGACGCCGCGGCAGCGCGTAGTCGCGGCCCTGACGTACTGCGGGGACGACGCCTTGCTCACCGGCCGAGCTGCGTTGCGCGAGTATGGCTTCGGTGAGGAGGCTGGCGAGGTTCACGTGCTGCTTCCGGATCGTCGACGGAAGCAGTCGACGTCGCTTGTTCGGGTCGAGCGGACCACTCGGTTGCCAGTACCCGTCAACAGGAGCGGTTTGCCGTGTGCGCCGATCCCGCGGGCGGTGCTGGACGCTGCCCGGCTGTGCGTGACGCTCGACTCGGCACGCGCGTTGATCGCATCCGTTGTTCAACGCAGGGCCGTCACCGCTGCCGAGTTGGCGGTCGAGCTTGAGGAGGGGAGCGTCCGCGGCTCGGCTCTGCCACGCATCGTGGTCGAGGAGATGGACGCGAATGTGCACTCGGTTCCGGAGGCCGTCGCCCGGAAGATCTGGCAGTCGACCGGCCTCCCCGAGATGGTATTCAACCGCCCGATTCGCACCTCAAACGGTGTGTTTCTGGCGCAGCCCGACGGCTGGATCGACAGCGTCGGATTGGCGTGGGAGATCGACTCGGTCGATTGGCATGCCACGCCGGAGCTGTATGCGGCCACGGTCGAACGGCGGACCAGGATGCAGGACCAGTTGATCGTCGTCCTGGTGACCATTCCCCGGATGGTGTACTCAGATCCGAGCGCGGTATCCGCGTCGCTTCGTGCCCACTTCGCGCTGGCGGCTCAGCGCCCCCGGCCGCCCGTGATCATGGACCCGGAGCGTCGCGCGACGGGGTGATGGCAGTCGGTCCGTGTGGCTCCGGATGGGTCATTCTCGCCAATTCGCTGGCCCGAGCGAACGGCACATTTGTTCGATCAGATCGACTGAACGCTTCCGTTCACTCGGGGGCGGGGCGGGGCGGGGTGGGCGGAGTGGGTCGGGTGAGGGGGCGGGGCTCGTGAGGGGCTACCTGCCCTGGAACTTCGGGGCGCGCTTCTCGGCGAAGGACCGGGGGCCTTCCTTGGCGTCGTCGCTCTTGAACACCTCGGCGCCGATCTTTGCCTCGAGCTTGAACGCCTCCTCCTCGTGCATGCCCTCGGTCACCCGGATCGTCTTGAGGATGGCCTGCACCGCGACCGGGCCGTTGGCGGCGATCCGCTCGGCAATCTCGAGCGCCGTCGTCAGCGCCTCGCCGTCCGGCACGACATGGCCGATCAGGCCGAGCTCCTTGGCCTCGGGTGCGGGGACGTTGCGGCCGGTGAGCAGGATTTCCGCGGCAACGGTGTAGGGGATCTGCCGGACCAGCCGAACAGCGGACCCGCCGAGCGGGAACAGGCCGAGGCGGGCCTCGGAGACGCCGAACTTCGCGCTCTCGCCCGCCACCCGGATGTCGGTGCCCTGCAGGATCTCGGTGCCGCCCGCGATCGCGGCGCCCTCGACCGCCGCGATCAGCGGCTTGGTCAGCCTGCGTCCCTTGAGTAGGGCGGGCAGCGAGGTCGGGTCGAGGCTGCCCTTGGAGAAGGCGTCGCCGGGCGCATTCTTGTTCATCGCCTTGAGGTCCATGCCCGCGCAGAACGTGCCGCCAGCACCGGTCAGGACGGCAACCCGGATGTCGGGGTCGTTGTCGACCCGGTCCCAGGCGTCGACCATGATCGCCATCATCTCGCCGGAGAGGGCGTTGCGTGCCTCCGGGCGGTTCATCGTGACGATCAGGACGTGACCGCGCTTCTCCACGAGGCAGTGCGCGGACTTGTCCGAAACGTCTGAAATCGCGGCCGTGGTGGAGGACACTGATTGCTCCCGAATGCGTGTGAGTTGGGTCTCAAATTGACTCTTGCCAGAAACGGTAACACGTTCTACTTTGTTGGTCGTGGCACTTAACATCGCAGACTTCGTTGAGCACTCCATCGACCTGAATCCCGAGCGCGTGGCGCTGCTGGACGGGCGTCGCGAGTTCACCTATTCGCAACTTGAGGACCGCACCAACCGGCTGGCGCACTACCTGCTCGATCACGGGGTGAAGCCCGGCGACAAGGTGGGCATCTACTCCCGGAACACCATCGAGGCCATCGAGGCGATGGTCGCGGTGTTCAAGGCCCGTGCCGTGATGGTGAACGTCAACTACCGGTACGTCGAGAACGAGTTGCAGTACATCTTCGAGAACTCGGACATGGCCGCGCTGGTCGTCGAGCGCAGGTACGTCGACAAGGTCGCGAACGTGCTGCCGAACACCCCGCAGGTCAAGTCGGTCGTGGTCATCGACGACGGCACCAGCGAGCTGGACTTCGCCGGCTTCGGCGGGGTGGAGTACGAGGAGGCGCTCGCACAGTCCTCGCCCGCCCGCGACTTCGGCGAGCGCAGCCCCGACGACATCTTCATGCTCTACACCGGCGGCACCACCGGCATGCCGAAGGGCGTCATGTGGCGGCACGAGGACTGGTGGCGGGTGCTCGGCGGCGGCGTCAACTTCATCACCGGCGAGTACGTCCAGGACGAGTGGGACATGGCCAAGCTCGGCGCGGCCAACCCGGCGATGGTGCGGTTCCCCATCCCGCCGATGATCCACGGCGGCGCGCAGTCCGCGGTGTTCCACAGCCTCTTCGGCGGCGGCACCCTTGCGCTGCACCCGGAGTTCGACGGTCACGCCGTGTGGCAGGTCATCGACCGCCACAAGGTCAACCTGATCTTCATCACCGGTGACGCGATGGCCCGTCCGATGCTCGACGCGCTGAAGGCGGGCAACCCGGAAACCGGTGAGCCGTACGACCTCTCGTCGCTGTACGTGCTGGCCTCCAGTGCGGCGCTGTTCTCCCCGGCGCTGAAGGAGGAGTTCCTGGAGCTGCTGCCGAACCGCCTGCTCACCGACTCGATCGGCTCCTCCGAGACCGGCTTCGGTGGCCTCGCGACGATCACCAAGGGCTTCGAGCACACCGGCGGCCCGCGGGTGAAGATCGACTCGCAGACCACCGTCCTCGACGACGAGGGCAACCCGATCGAGCCCGGCTCCGGCAAGGTCGGCCTGCTCGCCCGCAGCGGCCACATCCCGCTCGGCTACTACAAGGACGAGAAGAAGACCGCCGAGACCTTCAAGGTCTACAACGGGATCCGCTACTCGATCCCCGGCGACTACGCCTCCGTCGAGGCGGACGGCACGGTCACGATGCTCGGCCGCGGCTCGGTCTCGATCAACAGCGGCGGCGAGAAGATCTACCCGGAGGAGGTCGAGGGCGCGGTCAAGACGCATCCCGACGTCTTCGACACCCTCGTCATCGGTGTCCCGGACGAGCGGTTCGGCCAGCGGGTCGCCGCGGTCGTCGCGACCCGTGACGGCGCCCGCCCGAGCATGAACGACATCGTGGCAGCCGCGCGCAAGGAGATCGCGGGCTACAAGGTGCCGCGCAGCGTGTGGTTCGTCGACGAGATCAAGCGGTCGCCCGCCGGCAAGCCCGACTACAAGTGGGCGAAGGGCGTCGCCGAGTCGCGCGAGGCGGACGATCACTACACGAACGGCAACTCCTGATGCACAACGAGCTCGCGGCGAAGTTCGGGATCAAGTACCCGATCTTCGCGTTCACCCCCTCCGAGCATGTGGCGGCCGCCGTCACGCGGGCCGGCGGGCTCGGGGTCCTCGGATGCGTCCGCTTCAACGACGCCGAGGAACTCGACGCGACGCTGAACTGGATGGACGAGAACACCGACGGCAAGCCGTACGGCGTCGACGTCGTGATGCCCGCGAAGGTGCCCACCGAGGGCAGCGCGGTCGACCTGGACAAGCTGATCCCGGCCGAGCATCGCGCCTTCGTCGACCGCACGCTGGCCGAGCTCGGGGTTCCTCCGCTGTCCGACGACGTCGAGCACGCCACCGGCGTCCTCGGCTGGCTGCACTCGGTGGCCCGAGCCCAGCTGGACGTCGCCTTCAAGCACCGTCCCGCGCTGATCGCGAACGCACTCGGCTCGCCGCCGAAGGACGTGATCGACGAGGCGCACGGCCACGGCGTCCCGGTCGCGGCGCTGGCCGGTGCGGTCCCGCACGCGCTCAGCCACGTCGCGAACGGCGTCGACATCGTCATCGCGCAGGGCTACGAGGCGGGCGGTCACACCGGTGAGATCGCCTCGATGGTGCTGGTTCCCGAGATCGTCGACGCGGTCGGTGATTCCGCGACGGTCATCGCGGCGGGTGGCATCGGCAGCGGCCGTCAGGTCGCGGCGGCGATGGCGCTGGGTGCCCAGGGCGTGTGGATGGGATCGTACTGGCTCACCGCGGCCGAGTACCGGCTCGGCAGCGCGGCGGACGGTACGTCGGCGACGCAGCGGGCACTGCTTGCGGCAACCTCGAGCGACACCGTCCGTTCCCGGATCTACTCGGGCAAGCCGGCGCGGCTGCTCAAGACCAAGTGGACCGAGGCGTGGTCGGCGGAGGGTGCGCCAGCCGCGCTGCCGATGCCGCTGCAGAACATCCTGGTCGCCGAGGCGCACCAGCGGATCGCCGCCGCCGAGAACCCGGATGTCGTCGCGATGCCGGCGGGCCAGATCGTCGGCCGGATGAACGAGATCCGGCCCGTCGCGGACACGATGGCCGACCTGGTCGCCGAGTTCGAGGCCACCGTCGCGCGGCTGGACAAGCTGGGCGGGTAGCCGGAGGTCAGGACCGCAGCACGCCGGAAGGCCGGGTACGAATCTCGTACCCGGCCTTCGTCATTCGACTTCAGTCGACGCGGGGTCGGAGTCCGATGTGGCGGGCGATCGCAGCGCCAGCGCCGACCATCGCGCACACGGCCACGATCGTGGTGGCAAAGGTACTTGGCAGCGTGGTGAAGCCCTGCGCCCACGCGGTGCCGACTCCGGCCAGGATCGCGAACAGGGCCGCGATCGGCAGAATCCGTGCCAGGGCCCGTGTGGTGTCCGCGGCCCGGGGATCCCCGACGGCCCGGAGCGTGCCCCACGTACAGGCCAGCGCGAGCAGGTAGCCGAGGGCGCCGCTCGCCGCGAAGATCACGCCAATCAGCTGGGCGGGCTCGACGGTCACGTTGCGCCAGAAACCCAGGTACAGCATGGTCAGCGTCGTCCCCATGCCCAGGGTGGCGCCGGCAAGCGTGGCCGGCACCACCAACCCGAGTCGGGTTGCCCGACCGGACAGCCCGCGTTCGTCCGCCCAGGACCGAAGCGTTGCGGCGGGATCGCTACCCACGACGGCATCGGCTCCAAGGCCCGCGCTGTCCGCGGCCTCGAGTTCGCCGGACAGTTCGTCGAGCAGTCCCGCGCGGTCGCTGCGTCGCACACCGGCACGGCGCCACACCCGGGCGGCGATTCGGGTGACATCGGCGGTCGTCGGAACCCCGCTGGGGGTGGAGTCGGTGACGCTCATCGTGCTTCTCCTGTCGAGTTCGTTGATGGCAAAACCGAATTCACTGATGCGGCGAGCGTTGCCCATTCCTCGGTTCCGGTCGCCAGTGTGTTGAGGCCGAGGTCGGTCACCGAGTAGTACTTGCGCGGCGGACCCGAGTCGGACGGGCGGCTCTCGGTGCACACCAGTCCGGCCCGTTCGAGCCTGGCGAGTAGGGGGTACGACGATCCGCCCGCAACGAGGAGGTCTCGTTCGGCGAGTCGCTCCGTCAGTTCGTAGCCGTAAATCGGGCGTTCGCGAAGGATCGACAGGACACAGAGGTCGAGGACGCCCCGCAGGATGAGGCTGCGGCGGTCAACGGAAGGACTCATGCACAGCAAGGTATCACTATCGGTGTAAGCAAGATAGCTGTTCGGCAGACGCCGGCGCACCGAGCGAACGGCACATTCATTCGATCAGATCGACTGAACGCTTCCGTTCACTCGGGCGAGGGGGAGGGGATCAGCGGTCCAGTTCGGTGTCCAGCTGCGCGGCGAGGTCCGCGGTCACCGGCACGAACGACGCGGCGCCTGCGGCGCGGAACCAGGTGGGGTCGGGGGAGTTCCAGCGCTGCGCGCTCAGCGACCGGCCGAGCACCTTGTAGGTGGCGGTCTTCGGCAGGTCCGCGGTGACGCGGATGAAACTCGGCAGCTGCTTGGGGCCGAGATCGCCCTGCGCGGTGAGGAACTCGGCGAACTCGTCGATGTCGAAGCCGTCCGCGGCGACGATCGCGACGGCCACCCGGTCGCCGACCTGGGGGTCGGGGACCGCATACGCCGCGACCTCAACGACCCCCGGGTGGCGGGCGAGGATGTTCTCGATCGGCGCGGTGCCGAGGTTCTCGCCGTCGACCCGCATCCATCCGGAGCTGCGGCCCGCGAAGTACACGTAGCCGTCGGCGTCGACGTAGCCGAGGTCGCCGCTCCAGTACTGGCCGTCGCGGACCCGCTCGGCCTCGGCCGCCGGGTTCTTGTAGTACCCGGCGAAGCTCCCGGTCCCGGTGGTGTTGACCAGCTCGCCGGTGGCCTTGTCGGCATTGAGGATGTGGCCTGCCGTATCGAATTCCGCTGTCGGGCAGGGTGCCCCGGTGTCCGGATCGAGGACGGCGATGCCTGCGGGCAGCGGGCCGAGGGCCCCGGCGGGGGTGCCCGGCAGGCGGGAGATCAGCACACCGCCCTCGGTGGACCCGAATCCGTCGACGACTCGGACGTCGAACCGGCGGCCGAAGTCGGCGATCGCCGACGGCGAACCCTCATTGCCGTACACGATCTTCAGCGGGTTGTCGGCGTCGTCGTCGCGTTCGGGAGTGGCGAGCACGTAGGCGAGGGGCTTGCCGACGTAGTGGGCGAAGGTAGCACCGAACCGGCGGACATCCGGCAGGAAGCCGGACGCCGAGAACTTGCGCCGGAGCGCGAAATTTCCGCCAGCGGCGAGCGCGATCGCCCAGCACGCCATCACGGCGCCGGAGTGAAACAGCGGCATCGACGCGTAGGTGGTGTCGGCGGAGGTCAACTCGAACCGGTTTGCGAGCATCACACCGGGGCCGGCGACCATCCGGTGGGTGACCCGGACCGCCTTCGGGTCACCGCTGGTGCCGGAGGTGAAGATCAGCATGAACAACTCGTCCGGCGCGGGGCGTGCGTCCGGTGCGGTGCTGTCGCGGTGCGCGGCGAGCAGGTCGTGCCACTCGGGGGAGTCGACCAGCAGGACCCGCACCGCACCGAGGTCGAGTCCGTCGAGCAGGCGCGCCTTCTCGGAGTCGGTGACCACGACCTGACAGTCGGATCGGGCGATGTCCCCCGCGAGGGCGGCGCCGCGCCGGGTCGGGTTCAGCCCGGCCAGGACGGTGCCGCCGACCGCGGTGGCACCCAGTAGCAGCGCGAACTCGGGGACGTTGTCCAGCAGCACCCCCACGTGCGGGGGTGCCGCTGGATCCAACAGCGACGCCAGTGCTGCGGCGACGTCGATGCATGCGCCGACGTGCTCCGACCACGGAATCCTCGTGTCCTCGAAGAGGATTCCGTGGTCGTTGTCGTCCCGCAGTGCGAGTAGCAGGTCGGTGACGGTGGGAGCAGTGGTCATGGCGCGCAGTGTAGGGATCAGGCAGGGACGTCGGCCAGCGTCTGTCCCAGTCTGCGGAGCTGCTCCGTCGCGGACCCGAGCGCGAACTCGTTGTGCTTGGCGGCGAGGAAGTAGCGGTGCACGGGGTGGTCACGGTCCAATCCGACGCCGCCGTGCACGTGGATCACCGTGTGCGCGACGCGGTGCCCGGCGTCCGCAGCCCAGAACTTCGCGGTCCGCACCTCGGCGTCGGCCGGCAGGTTCTCGCCGAGCAGCCACGCGGCCTGCCACAGCGTCGACCGGACCGCCTTGACGTCGATGAAGGCGTCCGCGAGCCGCTGTGCCACGGCCTGGAAGCTGCCGATCGGGCGGTCGAACTGCACCCGCTCGCGGGCGTATTCGGAGACGAGTTCGAGGGCGCGTTCGAGCGTGCCGAGCTGCAGGGCGGCCAACCCGACCGCCGCGCGGTCGAGGATCCAGCCGACCACCTCGGCGCCGCGCTCGGTGCCGCCGAGCAGCTGTGCGGTGACCGCACCGGACAGGTCGACGATCGCCTCGGCGCTGTAGTCGGTGGTGAGCTGCCGATCGATCCGGACGCCCGGCGCTGCGGGGTCGACAACGAACACCGCGACGCCGTCGGGGGTGGTGGCGGGGACCAGGATCGTGTCCGCGAACGCGGCGGCCGGGACCGTGATCTTGGTTCCGGTGATCGTCCAGCTGGCGCCGCTGCGTTCGGCGCGGGTGGCCGGGTGCGCCGGGTCGTGGTTGAGTTCCTCGGCGAGCGCGACGGTCACGACCGCAGAGCCGTCGGCCGCTCGCCGCGCCAGGTCGCGCTGGGCGTCGTCGCCGAACTCGGCGAGCGCCGACCCGGCGAGCATGATCGAGCTCAGATACGGCACGGGAGAGAGGGTTCGGCCGATCTCGCGGAGCACGGAGCACTGCTCGAGGATGCCGAATCCGCCACCGCCGACCGACTCGGGCAGGGCCGCCGCGAGGACACCCGCGTCGGCCAGCGCCTGCCACAGCGTGCGGTCGAAACGGTCCTCGGCGGCATCCATCTCGCGCAGCCGGTCGTTGGTGGTGAGCTTCTCGGTGATGCTCCGGGTGAGCTGTTCGAGGTCCAGTTGGGCCTCGGTGAGGGTGAAGTCCACGGTGATTCCTTCGGGTGCGGTCCTGGGTGATGTGGGGTGGCCGACGTCAGCACTCGGCCGGTGGCCGACGTCAGCGCCTGGCGGGCGGCTGTCCCAGTGCGGTCATGGCGAGGATGTCGCGCTGCACCTCGTTGGTGCCGCCACCGAAGGTGAGGATCAGCGACGAACGGTGCATCCGCTCGACCCGGCCCCGCAGGATCGCGCCCGTCGAGTCCTGCCGCAGGTAGGCCAGGGGTCCGAGGACCTCCATCAGCAGTCGGTATGCCTCGGTGGCGAATTCGGTGCCGAACACCTTGCATGCCGATGCGTCGCCCTTGCTCGGCGCGTCCGCGGACGCGACCTCCCAGTTCAGCAGCTTCAGGTACTCGACCTTGGCGTGCACGCGGGCGAGGTTGATCTGGGCCCATTCCTGGTCGATCACCCGGCGGCCGTCGGCCAGCTTGGTGTTCTGCGCCCACTCGACGGTGGCGCGCAGCGCACCCTGGATCGGCGCAGCGGACACCAGCGCGACCCGTTCGTGGTTGAGCTGGTTGGTCATCAGCGACCAGCCGCCGTTCTCCTCGCCGACCAGGGCGGACGACGGGACGCGGACGTCCTGGTAGTAGGTGGCGCTGGTGTCCGGGCCCGCCATCGTGTGGACCGGCGTGTACGAGAAGCCGTCCGCGGTGGTGGGGACGATCAGCATGCTGATGCCCTTGTGCTTCTTGGCGCTCGGGTCGGTGCGCACCGCGAGCCAGACGTAGTCGGCGTAGGCGATGAGGCTCGTCCACATCTTCTGGCCGTTGACGATGTAGTCGTCGCCGTCCTTGACCGCGGTGGTGCGCAGGCTGGCGAGGTCGGTACCCGCGCCCGGCTCGGAGTAGCCGATCGAGAAGTGCAGTTCACCGGCCGCGATCTTCGGCAGGAAGAACTTCTTCTGCTCCTCGGAGCCGTAGTGCATGATCGTCGGGGCGACCGAGTTGATGGTCAGGAACGGAACCGGTGCGCCCGCGATCGCGGCCTCGTCGGTGAAGATCAGCTGGTCGAACGCGGAGCGTGCCTGTCCGCCGTACTCCGTGGGCCAGCCCAGCGCCAGCCAGCCGTCGCGGCCCATCTCCCGGACGACGTCGCGGTACACGGTGCCCGAGCCGTACTCGCCGGTCTGGGCGGCCAGCGCTTCGCGGCGTTCGGGAGTGATCAGCTTCGCGAAGTACGCGCGCAGTTCCTCCCTCAGCTTCTGCTGTTCCGCGGTGTAGGTGATGTGCATGATCCCTCTCCGGTCTGACACAGGTTCTAGTGATCGCCAACGGTGCCGGGCGCGTTCTGGCGGGGCGCCTCGTGCTGGGCCGTCTTTTGGCCCGTCGTGGCCGGTTTTTCGCATCATTGCACAGGCGTGGAACGGGTTCTAGTCTAATGATGGATCTGGCCGTGGACACAGCCCATCGTCCGTCCGGTCAGCCGTTCCGATCCCAGCAGAAATGAGGTTCATCAATGGAGGTCAAGGTCGATTTTGACCGGTGTGAGGCGAATGGCGTCTGCGTCGGTGTCGCGCCCGACGTCTTCGATCTCGATGACGACGACAACCTGATCGTCACGCAGCCCGTCGGCGACGACCCGGAGACCGTCGCACTGATGAAGGAGGCCGTCTCGCAGTGCCCGCGCGCGGCGCTCACGCTCGTGCTCTGAGAATCGAACCTTGCCGCGAATGAGAACACGTTCTAAAGTGACTGCCGTCACGAACGGGGCGATGTTCTCTGTACGATCCTTCCGCCCGTTCCACACCTGATTCTCGACCTATTCACGAAGGCAGTGGTGAGATTGGCTAGTCGCGAGGTAAGTCTGGACGGCAAGGTTGCGATCGTCACGGGTGGGGCCTCGGGCCTCGGCAAGGCCGAGGCCCTCGGCCTTGTTCGCTCCGGAGCGAACGTCGTCGTCAACGACCTCGCGGCGGGCGAGCAGTCGGACGCCCTGCTCGACGAGATCCAGGCCATCGGCGGCAAGGGGGTGTTCGTCCCCGGTGACATCGGCGAGCGCTCCACCGCCGATGCCCTGATGACGGCAGCCCAGGAGCTCGGCGGCGTCGACATCGTGGTCAACAACGCGGGCATCGTCCGCGACAAGATGCTGTTCTCGATGTCCGACGACGAGTGGGACCTGGTGCTCAAGGTGCACCTGCGCGGTCATTTCCTGTTGTGCCGCAACGCAGCCGTGCACTGGCGCGCCGAGTCCAAGGCGGCGGGCGCTCCGGTGTACGGCCGGCTGATCAACACCTCCTCGGAGGCCGGTCTGCTCGGCCCGGCCGGGCAGCCCAACTACGGTGCCGCGAAGGCCGGTATCACCGCGCTGACGCTGTCCGCCGCCCGCGGGCTGGAGCGCTACGGCGTCCGCGCGAACGCGATCTGCCCCCGGGCCAGGACCGCGATGACCGAGAACGTCTTCGGTGACGCGCCCGAGGGCGCCGTCGACCCGCTCTCGCCCGAGCATGTGGTGAACCTCGTCTCGTACCTGGCCTCGCCCGCCGCGGATGCCGTGAACGGCCAGGTCTTCATCGTGTACGGGCCGATGGTTGCGCTGATGGCCGCGCCGGTCGTCGAGCAGCGTTTCGACGCGCCGGACGCGGAGTGGAGCCCGGCCGGGCTCGCCGAGTCGATCGGCGGCTACTTCGACGGCCGGGAACCCGGTCGGATGTTCGCCGCGACCGAGGCCGTCAAGTCGCTGGGCTGACGCCGTGCGCCGAACTCTCGGCGCGCCAGTTCGTTCGCAGTTAAAAGAACTCTGTGGTTTCCCGCATTCTGCGGCGCCGACCGGACATGATGTGGCGGAATGGACGCGGCCTCGACCGTGGGTACGAGGACGTGCCCGGCGGCCACGCGTGCGGTCGGGGTCGGGGTGGCCGTGTGTCCGGCCCGTGAGCTCGGAGTTCGCGACGCGGGGCGGAGGGGTTGCCGTTCGGGCGCTCGTCCGCCCCGTCGCTTCTGGGCCGGTGTGTCGGACGCCGGCTGTCCCACCCGGTGAAAGGTGAAGGCAGGCAACGTGAGTCGTTCAAGGATGCGTCGGAGGGTGGCATATGCGGCCGCCGTGCTCGGTCTCGTGAGGGTCGACGACCGCCTGTTCGCCGGGCTGGACGGTTCGATGAACGCGTCCTCGGCCTCGGGCAGGCCCCGACTGTCTGCATCCGCTCTGACCAGTGGTGACGGCCGGGACGGTGGACGGCTTTGACAGGTGAACGTGTTCTATTTAGTATGACCCGCATCACAGATCCTGGGGGGAATCGACACGTCTTCCCAACCGTGGTGCGCGCCCATCCCGCCACGCGAACGACCCTTGACGAGGAGGACCGATGAACGACCTCCTTGCCGTGCCGCTCCGTGCGGTCGGCGGATTTTTCCAGATGACCGCGGAAGTGTTCCGCGCCATGGTTCGACCCCCCTTTCAGGGCCGGGAGTTCGTCGACCAGTCGTGGTTCGTCGCGCGGGTGTCGATGGTCCCCACCGTCCTCGTCGCGATCCCGTTCACCGTGCTGGTGAGCTTCACCCTCAACATCCTGCTCCGCGAGATCGGCGCGGCCGACCTGTCCGGAGCGGGCGCCGCACTCGGCGCGGTCACCCAGGTTGGCCCGATGGTGACGGTGCTGATCGTCGCCGGTGCCGGCGCGACCGCGATCTGCGCGGACCTCGCAGCCCGCACCATCCGCGAGGAAATCGACGCGATGCGGGTGCTCGGCATCGACCCCATTCAGCGGCTCGTCGTGCCGCGGGTGCTCGCATCCACGGTGATCGCGCTGCTGCTCAACGGCCTGGTCAGCACCATCGGCATCGCGGGCGGCTTCGCCTTCTCGGTGCTGCTGCAGGACGTGAATCCCGGCGCGTTCGTCAACGGGATCACCCTGCTCACCGGTTTCGGTGAGCTGATGATCTCGCAGCTCAAGGCAGGCCTGTTCGGCATGATCGCTGGCCTGGTGGCGTGCTACCTCGGTCTCAACGTGAAGGGTGGTGCGAAGAGCGTGGGTGATGCCGTGAACCAGACGGTCGTCTTCGCCTTCATGGCGCTGTTCGTCGTCAACGTCCTGGTCACCGCCATCGGCATCAAGCTGACGGCGGGGTGACGGGATGGCATTCGCACTGACCGGAAAGTTCCGGGGCACCCGCCGCCGCCTGCACAAGGTCGGACTCGGTGTCGACAGCGTCGGTGAGCAGGCCCTGTTCTCCTGGCGGGCACTGGTGTGGGCGCCCCGCGCCCTGATCCACTACCGCAAGGAGACGATCCGGCTGATCGCCGAGATCGGCATGGGTACCGGCGCACTCGCCGTCATCGGCGGCACCGTGGTGATCGTCGCGTTCCTGACGCTGGCCTCCGGCGCGGTGATCGCGGTCCAGGGCTTCAGCTCGCTCGGCAACATCGGCGTCGAGGCCCTGACCGGCTTCTTCTCCGCGTTCATCAACGTGCGCATCGCCGCCCCGGTGATCGCGGGCATCGGGCTTGCCGCCACCATCGGCGCAGGCTCGACCGCACAGCTCGGGGCGATGCGGGTCTCGGAGGAGATCGACGCGCTCGAGGTGATGGCGATCCCGTCGATCCCGTACCTCGTCAGCACCCGGGTGATGGCCGGGATGATCGCGATCATCCCGCTGTATTCGCTCGCCGTCGTCGCGTCGTTCATCGCCAGCCGGTTCGCGACCGTCGTGATCAACGGCCAGTCGCCGGGCGTCTATGACCACTACTTCTCGACGTTCCTGATCCCGACCGACATCCTGTGGTCGTTCGCGCAGGCGATCGTGATGGGTGTCGCGGTCATGCTGATCCACACCTACTACGGGTACAACGCCAGTGGCGGCCCCGTCGGGGTCGGTGTCGCGGTCGGCAACGCCGTGCGGACCTCGCTGATCGCGGTCGTCACGGTCACCCTGCTCATCTCGCTCGCCGTGTACGGCGGGTCCGGCAACTTCAACCTCTCGGGGTAGCGCGCATGTCCGATTCCTCAGCAAAGAAGAAGGTCGCCGCGCTGATCCTCGTCGGCAGCCTCGTGGCCATCACCACCACCGCGCTGGTGATGTTCTCCGGCGGGTTCAAGGACACCGAGCCGGTGACGGTCACCGCGCAGCGGTCCGGCCTGGTGATGGACCCGCAGGCCAAGGTGAAGATGCGCGGGGTCGAGGTTGGCCGCGTCGGCTCGATCGACGAGGTCGACGGTGAGGCCGTGCTGCACCTCGACATGGATCCCTCGCAGCTGCACCTGATTCCGTCGAACTCGACGGTGGAGATCAAGTCCACCACCGTGTTCGGTGCGAAGTACGTCAACTTCGTCGAGCCCGAGAACCCGTCCTCGCAGTCCCTGGCGGCGGGCACGAACATCGCGGCGACGTCCGTGACGGTTGAGTTCAACACGCTGTTCCAACACCTGTCGACGCTGCTGCAGCAGATCGAGCCGGAGAAGCTCAACGCGACGCTCGGTGCGATCTCCGAGGCCCTCAACGGCCGCGGCGACCAGCTGGGCCAGCTGCTCGCGGAGACCGACTCGTATCTCAAGACGATGAACCCGGTGCTGCCGCAGCTGCAGAAGGACCTCGAGGCCGCCGCGACCGTGACCAACACGTTCGCCGACGTCACCCCGAACCTGATGACGCTGCTCGACAACGCGACCGCAACCAGTGGCTCGATCGTCGACGAGCAGGACAACCTGAACCTGCTGCTGATGAACGTGACCGGGCTCGCGAACACCGCCAACCAGGTGGTCACCGAGAACGAGCCGAACCTGACCAGGTCCCTCGACCTGCTCCGGCCGACCACCGCGATGCTCGCCGAGTACGCGCCGAGCGCGGCCTGTGTGATCGTCGGACTCAACAAGGTTCGTCCGCAGGCCGAAGAGATCATGGGTGGGTTGCAGCCCGGAGTCGCGCTGAGCACCAGCTTCCTGCCCGGGGCCGAGCCCTACACCTATCCGAAGGACCTGCCCAAGGTGAACGCCACCGGCGGCCCGAGCTGCTGGGGCCTGCCCAACTTCGACCCGAAGACCGACGGCAACGCGCCGTTCGTCGTCACCGACACCGGCACCGTGCCGTTCGTGCCGTCGACCAAGACGTCGCTGAACGTGCCGAAGATGTTCCAGTGGCTCTACGCGGGCGTCGCGCCGCAGGAAGGGCAGAAGTGATGCGGCCGACCGCGATCAAACTGACCGTCTTCGCGACCGTGATGGCGGTGATCTTCGCCGGGCTGGCGATCGTGTTCAGCCAGGCCCGGTTCAGCTCGACCGACGACTACCACGCCGAGTTCACCAGCGCCTCCGGGCTGCAGTCCGGGGACAAGGTGCGGATCGCTGGCGTCCCGGTCGGCTCGGTGACCGGCGTCGAGGTCGGCTCGGATGCCCTCGCCCACGTCGCGTTCGACGTCGATGCGAAGTACCCGCTGCTGCAGAGCACCCGGGCCACCGTCCGGTACGAGAACCTGGTCGGGGACCGCTACCTCGAACTGCTTGAGGGCGCCGGGTCGACGGACACCCTGTCCGACGGCGGCACCATCCCGGAATCGCAGACCTCGCCTGCCCTCGACCTGGACCTGCTGCTCGGTGGCTTCAAGCCGCTGCTCAAGGGCATGAGCGCGGACCAGGTGAACGACCTTACCGCGGCACTGCTCCAGGTGTTCCAGGGGCAGGGCGGAACCCTGGTCTCGCTGCTCGGCAACACCAGCTCGTTCACCAACACCCTCGCCGAACGGGACCAGCTGATCGGCGACGTCATCACCAACCTCAACACCACGCTGACCACGATTGATAACAGCGGTGAGCAGTTCTCCTCGACGATCGACGAACTGCAGCAGCTGGTCAGCGGCCTCGCGCAGGACCGGGATCCGATCGGCGCCGCGATCCCGCAGATCGCCACCGCCACCGGCGATCTCGCGCGGCTGCTGGAGGGGGCTAGGCCCCCACTGCAGGCCACCATCGCGGGTGCGCAGCAGGTCGCCACCCAGCTCGTCGACGGTGAGGACGACGTGCAGTGGGTGCTCGACCGCCTGCCGGACGCCTACCGCAAGCTGATCCGCACCGGCACCTACGGCAGCTTCTTCCAGTTCTACACCTGCTCGGTGAGCTTCAAGTTCTCCGCTCCGGACGGGAAGGACCTGCACGTGGCACTTCCGACGACCCCGACCCAAGAGACAGGGAGGTGCGCGTTCCGATGAGCATGCGCGAACGAAACCCCGTGCAACTCGGGGTCATCGGGCTCGTCGTCGCCGGCGCGCTGGTGATCGCCGGCCTGCAGTACGACCGGCTGCCGTTCATCGCCAGCGGCATCCACTACCAGGCGGAGTTCGCGGACGCGGGCGGGCTGCTCGTCGGCGACTACGTCACCGTCGCCGGCGTGAACGTCGGCAAGGTCGAGGCGATCGAGCTCGACGGCACCGACGTCCTGGTCGGCTTCACGATGCAGGAGTCGATTGAACTCGGGGACAGCTCCCGCGCCAGCATCAAGACCAACACCATTCTCGGGCGCAAGTCGGTGGAGGTGCTGCCGGAGGGCACCGAGATTCTTGCCTCCGGTGGCACGATCCCGTTGGACCGCACCACCTCCCCGTACTCGCTCAACGACGCACTCGGTGACCTGACCACCACGGTGTCCGAGCTCGACACCGGCCAGCTGAACGACTCGCTGAACGCGATGTCCGACGCGCTGGCGGACACACCGCCGGAACTGCGCACCGCGCTCGCGGGCGTCACCCGGCTCTCCGAGAGCATCAACGCCCGCGACGAGTCCCTCAAGGATCTGCTCGCGCGGGCCGAGAGTGTCACCGGCATCCTCGCCACCCGCAGCGACCAGATCAACGCGCTGGTCGTCGACGGCAACCACCTGCTCGGCGAATTGGACCGGCGGCGCACCGCGATCAGCGAGCTGATCACCAACGTGTCCGCGGTGTCGAGGCAGCTGACCGGGCTGGTGCAGGACAACGAGCAGCAGATGAAGCCGACGCTCGACAAGCTCAACGCCGCCGTGGAGATCCTGCAGCGCAACAAGGACAACATCAGCCGCGGCCTCGACGGGCTCGCCCCGTACGCGACCGCGCTCGGTGAGGCGGTCGGCAGCGGCCCGTTCTTCATGGCGTACGTCGCGAACTTCAGCGTCGGGGCGCTGACCCAGACCATGGTCGACCAGCTCGTCTGGCCCGAGCACGTGCCGAAGGACCTGCAACAGTTTCCCCCGCTCAAGACCGAGCTCAAGGATCCGAACCGATGAGCCAGCAAGCGAATTCGAAGAAGTGGCTGATCGGCGGCGGGATCGTCGCCGTGGTCGCCGCCCTCGTCGTGGGAGTCCTGTACTTCTTCCCCGGCATCGGAAAGACGACCATCACCGCCGAGTTCCCGTCGACCAGCGGCATCTACGCTGGCGACGACGTCCGGGTGCTCGGGGTGAAGGTCGGCACGATCGAGACGATCAACCCCACCGGCTCCGGCGCCACCGTGGTGATGAACATCGACCGCTCCGTGGACATCCCGGCCGACGCGAAGGCCGTCATCGTCGCGCCGAGCCTGGTCGCCGCGCGGTTCGTCCAGCTGACCCCCGTCTACGACGGCGGCGACGCGATGTCCGACGGCGCCGAGATTCCGCTGGAGCGGACCGCGGTTCCGGTGGAGTGGGACGAGATCAAGGCCGAGCTCACCAAGCTGTCCGAGGCCCTCGGACCGCAGGGTGCCGCCGACCAGGGGTCGCTGGGCACCTTCATCGACACCGCGGCCGCCAACCTGGACGGCAACGGCGACTCGCTGCGCACAACCCTGCGCGAGCTGTCCGACACGATGAAGACGATGTCCGATGGCCGGACCGACCTGTTCGGCACGATCCGGAACCTGCAGACCTTCGTCACCACGCTGTCGGCGAGCAACCAGCAGATCGTGCAGTTCGGCGGCAGGCTGCAGTCGGTGTCGTCGCTGCTCGCGGACACCAGCGACGAGCTGGGCACCGCGCTGACCGATCTCGACGTCGCGGTCGGGGACGTGCAGCGGTTCGTGTCGGAGAACCGGTCCTCGCTCACCGAGCAGGTGGAGCGGCTCGCCGACGCAACGGCGATGCTCGTGGACAAGCGCCCCGAGCTCGAACAGGTGCTGCACGTTGCGCCGAACGCGCTGGCGAACTTCAACAACCTCTACGCCCCGCGGCAGGGCTCGCTCAACGGCGCGATCGCCGGGTCCAACGCGGGTAACCCGATCAACATGATCTGCGGCATGATCCGCGGCCTGGAGAACAACGACTCCGACAAGAGCGCGGACCTGTGCGCGCAGTACCTCGGCCCGGTGCTGAACTCGGTCGCGATGAACTACCCGGGGATCCTGACCAACCCGGCGATCGGTACCACCGCCAACCCCGATCAGATCGAGTACTCGCCGCCGAGCCTCGCAGGTGAGGTCGCGCCGCGCACCGCTCCGGCGACCATCGCTGGCCCGCTCGCGGCCATGCCGACAGTGAACGTGCCCAAGAGTCTTGGGGCGCTCCTTAATCCGGGAGGCGGACAATGATGGCGCGCAAGCGCAGGGGCCGCAGGGCCGCCGTCGTCGCGGTGGCGTTGGGCTTGACGCTGACCCTGACCGCATGCGAGTGGGACGGGTTGAACTCGTTGCCGCTGCCCGGCACCCAGGGCACCGAGGACGGCTCCTACACCGTCCGGATCGAGATGCCGAATGTGACGACGCTGTCGCAGAACTCACCTGTCCGGGTGAATGACGTGACCGTCGGCGCCGTCACCGGCATCGAGGTCGACGGCTGGAATGCTCTCGTCACGGTGTCGCTGAACCCGGACGTGCAGCTGCCCGCCAATGCGACCGCGCGGATCGGTCAGACCAGCCTGCTCGGCTCCCAGCACCTTGAGCTCGCCCCGCCGGAGGGCATCGCCCCCGACGGAACGCTGCAGGACGGGGACGTGATCCCGCTCGACCGGGCAGGCGCGTACCCGACGACCGAACAGACCCTGTCGTCGCTGTCGGTGGTGCTCAACGGTGGCGGGTTGGCGCAGATCAACGACATCACCCGCGAGCTCAATGCCGCCTTCGACGGCCGGACCGACTCGATCCGGGATCTGCTGCCGCAGCTGGACAGCCTGGTCGGCAGCCTCGACCGGCAGCGCGGAGAGATCATCTCGGCGATGGAGGGCATCGACCGGCTCGCGGGCACCGTCAACCAGCAGACCGAGGTCCTCAACGCGGCGCTCGAGGCGGTTCCGCCCGCCCTGAACGTCCTCGTCGATCAGCGGCAGAATCTGACCAACGCGCTCGTCGCGCTCGGCACCTTCAGCACGACCGCAACCCGGGTCATCAACGAGAGCGGCGACGACCTGAAGGCGAACCTGGCCTCGCTGGCGCCGCTGCTCGACGAGTTGGCCAGTACCGGAAACAATCTCACCGAAGTGATGTCGCTGCTGTTCACCTTCCCGTTCGCGATGAAGAATATGGACCAGTTCATCCGGGGCGACTACGCGAACCTGATGATGATGGTCGATCTGACCAATGAACGGCTGGACCTGAACTTCGGCGGCGGCGGCATGGCGACCCGGCTGGCCGGGGTCGAGGGCGCGCTCGGCCAGTTCGCCGGGGCCGCCGGCGAGGCGGCCAATCCGCTTGACACGCCCGCGGCAAAGCAGCCGGACGCGCTCCAGGCCGAGCCGAAGCCGCCCGCCGCCATCAAGATTCCCGGCCTGCCGGACATCCAGATCCCCGGTCTGCCGCAGCTAGGAGCGCCGACGCCATGATGCTCACCAAGTTCGTCCGGGTCCAGCTGGTGATCTTCTCGATCCTGACGGTCATCGGACTCGCCGTGATGGCCACCCAGTATGTCCGGCTGCCCGCTCTGTTCGGGATCGGGCAGTACCGGGTGACCGTCCAATTGTCCTCCACCGGAGGGCTGTACGAGCACGCCAACGTCGCGTTCCGGGGCACCAACGTCGGCAAGGTGGAGTCGGTGACCCTCACCGACAGCGGGGTCGACGCGACCCTGTCGATCGGCAGCGGTTTCGACATCCCGGCCGATGTGGACGCCGCGGTGAAGAGTGTCTCCGCGATCGGTGAGCAGTACGTCGACCTGATCTCCCGCTCGGACGGCGAGCCCTATCTCGTCGACGGCGACGTCATCCCGGTGGACCGGACCTCGACCCCGCAGGACGTCGGCGACATGCTCGATCAGGCCGACAGCCTGGTCAAGAGCATCTCGAATACGCAGTTGCGGCTGGTCGTCGACGAATCCTTCAAGGCGTTCAACGGTGCCGGGCCGGACCTGCAGCGGCTGATCGACTCGGCGCGGCTGTTCGTACAGGAGGCGAACGCGAACGTCGACGCCACCAAGACGCTGATCGATCAGGCCGGTGCGCTGCTCGACACCCAGGTCGTCACCAGCGACGCGATCCGGTCCTGGACCCGGGATCTGGTCACCTTCTCCAACCAGCTGCGGGCCAGCGATCCGCAGATTCGGGGCCTGCTGGAGAAGGGGCCGGGTGCGGCCGCCGAGGCCACCGAGCTGTTCCAGGAGTTGCAGCCGACGCTGCCGCTGCTGCTGGCGAACCTGGTCAGCGTCGGTGAGGTCGGTGCCATCTACAACAAGAGCATCGAACAGGTCCTGGTGATCTACCCGCCGCTGGTCGCCGGCCTGATGACCGCGGCGTTCAAGGGCCCGATCGACGAGGGTGCCCTGGTGAACTTCCATCTCCAGGTGAACGACCCGCCGCCGTGCACCACCGGCTTCCTGCCGCCCGAGCAGCGTCGCTCCGGTGACGAGGTGTCGACTCCCGACACCCCGCCGAACCTGTTCTGCAATGTCGCGCCCGACGATCCGTCGGCCGTGCGCGGCGCCCGCAACTACCCGTGCATGGAGTTCCCCGGCAGGCGGGCCGCGAGCGTCGAGCAGTGCCGCGCGGGCGGTCACGTCGGGGCGGGCAACAACCCGCCCAGCGGCCCGGTCCAGGACCCGTCTGTACCCTCGTACACGACGGCCCCGGCTTCCTACAGCGGCGCCTCGGGAGTGCCCGCCACGGCGCGCCCGTACGACCCGACCACCGGCAAGTACGTCGGGCCCGACGGCCGCCTGTACGCCCAGCCCGCGCTGGCGTCGGGTGGAGAAGCAAGAGAGGACACGACGTGGCAGACGATGATGACACGTCAGCAGGGCTGACGACCCAGAACACCGAAGCTCCGAAATCGGTTGCTGCCGAATCGGATTCCATCGGCACCGGCGGACAGACCGGCGACGGCGACACCACCGCGGCGCCGGGCAGACGCCCCGGGATGCTCGCCTGGATCCTGGTCGGGGTGCTCGTCGCGGCACTGCTCGCGGCCGGGGTGTGGCTGCTGATCGAGCGCAGCGCCGCGCAGGACCGGGACGCGCAGCGCAATGCGTTCGTGCAGACCGCCCGCCAGACCGTGCTCAACCTGACGACGATCAAGCCGGACACCGCGAAGGAGGACGTCGAGCGGATCCTCGCCGGCGCCAGCGGCGAGTTCAAGTCCGAGTTCGACGGCCGCGAGGACCCGTTCGTCTCCGTCGTCAAGGAGGCCGGGGTGACCACCGTCGGCAAGATCCTCGAGTCCGGATTCGAGAGTCAGGATGGCGACACCGCCAAGGTTCTCGTCGCGGCCCGCGCCGATGTCAGCACCCCGGACGGCACCCAGAACGGCCCGCGGGACTTCCGGATGCGGGTCACCGTCACCGACGACGGCGGAACCATGACGGCCTCGAAGGTGGAGTTCGTGCCATGAGCGAAGCGAAGAATGTGCCGGGCGAAGCGAAGAATGTGCCGGGCGAAGCGAAGGATGTGCCCGGCGAAGGCAAGGACGCCCCCGGCGTCGACCTAGAGAAGGCGGCGCCGGCGGACGCCGACACGGCAACGGACGCGCCGGCAAAGGACGCCGACACGGCAGCGGATGCGACGGCAGCGGGCGAGCCCGCGGACCCGCCTGCCGTGCCTGGGACCTCGTCCACGAAGGTGCTCACGGCCGTTGCCGCGGTGCTGGTTGTCGCGCTCGCGGTGGGTGTCGGGCTGCTCCTCACGGGATACCTGCAGGACCGCGCCACCGAGCAGGCCCGCACCGACGCGGTCGCGGCGGCGAGCGCCCAGGCCGCGAAGATGTTGTCCTACAACTACAACGAGGTCGACCAGCAACTCGCTGCTGCCGCGGACGGACTCACCGGCGATTTCCGGGACGAGTACGACACGCTGGTGAAGGAGACCATCGCGCCCGGCGCGAAGGAGAAGAAGCTGACGGTGCAGGCGACGGTGCAGGCCGGTTCCGTCGTCTCCGCCACCCCGGATGATGCGGTGGTGCTGCTGTTCGTCAACCAGATCACCACCAGCGCCGACGTCCCGGACGCCGCAACCACCGGCAGCCGGGTGCGGATGGAGATGCACAAGGACGGCGACCGCTGGCTGACCGGGCGACTCTCGCCGGTATAGGACCATCCACCGAACGACGAAGGCGCCGCGGGTTCACCGCGGCGCCTTCGTCGTTCGGGTGGCTCAGTCCACCGGTTCGGTGGGCAACAGTGCGGGACCCGCGACCGAGTCCCTGGACAGCGCGGTGAGGAACGACTTGGCCCAGCGGTCGACGTCGTGGGCGAGGACCTGACGGCGCAGCGCGCGCATATGCCTGCGGCCGTCCTCGCGCGGCTGCGTCAGCGCCGCCTCCATCTTGTCCTTCACGTCCTCGAGGTCGTGCGGGTTGCACAGGTACGCCTGGCGGAGTTCGGCTGCGGCGCCGGTGAACTCGCTGAGCACCAGGGCGCCGCCGAGGTCGCTGCGGCAGGCCACGTACTCCTTCGCGACCAGGTTCATGCCGTCCCGCAGCGGCGTCACCAGCATGACGTCGGCGGCGACGAAGAACGCGATCAGCTCGTCGCGGGGGATGGGCCGGTGAATGTAGTGCACGACGGGCCGCCCGACCTCGGCGTACTCGCCGTTGATCCGGCTGACCGTCATCTCGATCTCGCCGCGCATCTGCACGTACGATTCGACCCGCTCGCGGCTGGGCGTCGCCAACTGCACCATCACGGTGCTTGCCGGATCGACCCGATCCTCCGCGATGAGTTCGTGCAGGGCGTCGAGTCGGACGTCGATGCCCTTGGTGTAGTCGAGCCGGTCGACGCCGAGCATGATCTTCTTCGGATTGCCGAGTTCCTTGCGGATCTGCTTGGCCCGATCCCGGATGGTCTTGGTGCGGGACTGCTCGTCGAGGGCGCCGGACGAGATCGAGATCGGGAACGCGCCGACCCGGACGGTGCGGAACCCCACCTGCACGACCCCGAGCTTCGAGCGCACCCCGACCGACCCCCGCGAGGTCTGGTGCCCGATCAGCCTGCGGGCGAGGAACAGGAAGTTCTCGGCGCCCCCGGGCAGGTGGAACCCGATCAGGTCGGCACCGAGCAGGCCCTCGACGATCTCGGTGCGCCACGGCATCTGCATGAACAGTTCGACCGGGGGGAACGGGATGTGCAGGAAGAACCCGATCGTCAGGTCGGGGCGGAGCATCCGCAGCATCTTCGGGACCAGCTGAAGCTGGTAGTCCTGGATCCACACGGTCGCGCCCTCGGCGGCCGCCTTCGCGGTTGCCTCCGCGAAGCGGCGGTTGACCTCGACGTACGCGTTCCACCATTCGCGCCGGTACTCCGGGCGGACGATGACATCGTGGTAGAGCGGCCACAGGGTGGCGTTGGAGAAGCCCTCGTAGTAGTCCGACACCTCCTGCGCGCTCAGCGCGACGGGATGCATCTCGATGCCGTCCTCGACGATCGGCTCGAGCTCGGTGTCGGGAACCCCGGGCCAGCCCACCCATGCCCCGCGGTTACCGCGGAGGATGGGTTCGAGGGCGGTGACCAGGCCGCCGGGGCTGCGCTTCCAGCGGGTGCTGCCGTCGGGCAGCTTCTCCAGATCGACGGGCAGCCGGTTGGCGACGACGACGAATTCCGAAGCGGCAGCGCCCACTGTGATCCTGTCTTTCCTGCCGTGCTGCCGAGCGGGCAGCGGCGGCGAACTAGTCGACCTTGGCCGAGGGGCCAATGCCGAGCATAGACAGCAACATGCGGCATTCGTCGGCGTCTGCCGCGTACGCCGCGACGACCCGCTGTGCCTGTCGGGCGGTTTCGTCGGTGACGGGCTCGAGTTCCTCGTCGGGGATGTCGTTCTCGGTGGTGGTCTTGGTGGCCATGATGCCGGTTCCTCCATGGGGAAGCTGCGGGACGCGCAGCCGGGGATTTCTGCCCGCGACTCTAAGAGAACGGGGGCCTCCCGCGCCACTTCCGGCTGGTTTAGGGTTCACTCACTTCGCAGGGAATCGGGAGAGTGATGGCGGACGCACCCACAGGCACCGGCGGCGGCGCGATTCTTCGTCGCACCGTCCGCAGGCACCGCGGCAGGCTGACCTCGGGCACCGCGCTGCTCGCGGTCCACCAGCTCGCCGAGACGCTGGTGCCGATCGCGATCGGGTGGATCGTCGGGCGGGCGATCGCCCCCTCGTCCAGTCCGGCGCTGGTCTGGTCGATCACCGGCCTCGCGGCGCTGTTTCTCGTGCTCACCCTGGCGTGGCGCTTCGGCGCGCAGCTGATCGTGCGGGCGATGCAGCAGGAGGCGCACCTGCTGCGGGTGGAGGTGGCGGGCCGGATCCTGGACCCGCGCGGGGTGCGGACCGAGCTGCGGGCGGGGGAGCTGCTGACCGTCGCGACCTCGGACGCGGAGCGCGCCTCCTGGATCCTCGACATCCTGCCCCGCTGCGTTGCCGCACTGACCGCGGTGGCCGCGTCGGCGGTCGCGTTGCTGGTGATCGACGTCCCGCTCGGGCTGGCGGTGCTGGTGGGGACGCCGCTGATCCTCGCGGTGATGCAGGTGGCCGCGCCGGTGGTGACCCGGCGGGTGACCGCGCAGCAGGAGGCGACCGCGGGGGCGGCGGCGCTGGCGACCGACCTGGTCGCGGGGCTGCGTCCGCTGCGCGGGCTCGGCGCGGAACGGGTCGCGGCGGACCGGTATCGGGCGGCGAGCCGCACCGCGCTGGCCGCGACCCTGCGGGCCGCCCGCGCCACCGGCGGACACCTTGGCGCGTCGGTCACCGTCAGCGCCCTGCTCGCGGTCGGGGTCGCCGGATTCGCGGGCTGGTTCGCGCTGCAGGGCCGGATCGGTGTCGGGGAACTGATCACCGTCGTCGGGTTGTCCCAGTTCGTCATCGAACCGCTCGGGACGCTGTCCCGGCTGCCGGGGTTCCTCGCCGGTTCCCGCGCGTCCGCCGACCGGCTGGCCCTGCTGCTCGACGCCGAGCCCCTGGTCCCGGCCGGGACCAGGCCGGTGCCCGCGGTCGCCGACCTCGAGCTGGCCGGGGTCGGGTTCCGGTCGCTGGACGGGTTGTCGCTGCTGGCGCGGCGGGGCGAGCTGCTGGGGGTGCTCGCGCACCGCCCCCAGGACGCGGAGGCGCTGGCGCACCTGCTGTCCGGGCACGTCCCGCCCGGGGAGTATCGGGGCACCGTCACCGTCGGCGGCGCGGCGCTCGCCGAGATCGACCTCGCGCACGCGCGGCGGGCACTGCTCGTCGAGCCGCACCACACCGACCTGTTCGCCGGGACGATCGGCTCGAACGTGGCGGGCGGTCGTCCGGACGCCGACCCCGACGCGGTGCGGCGCGCGCTGGCGGCGTCCGCCGCCGCCGACGTCGTCGGGGCGCACCCGGAGGGCCTGAACCAGCCGGTGACCGACCGCGGTGCCAGCCTGTCCGGTGGTCAGCGGCAGCGGGTCGCGTTGGCGCGGGCGCTGCTCGCGCGGGCCCCGGTCCTGGTCCTGCACGACCCGACGACGGCGGTGGACGCGGTGACCGAACAGGCCATCGCCGACGGCATCGCCGCGATGCGTCACGGTGACACCGACCGCGCCCACACCACGATCCTGATCACCTCCAGCCCGGCCCTGCTCGCTGCAGCGGACCGGGTGCTGGTGCTCGGCGCAGGCTCGGTGGTCACCGAGGGGCGGCACGCGGACCTGGTCGCCACCGATGCGACGTACCGGAAGGTGGTGCTGCGGTGACCGCGCACGACGCTGTGCTGCTGCCGATCGCCACCACCCGGCGGTGCTGGTCGTGGCTGCGCGGCGAACTCGGCAGGCGCCGCCGGTTGACCGCGCTGACCGCCGCGGCCGGGACCGTCGGCGCCGCGACGACGCTGGTCCCGATCTACGCGTTCGGTGTGCTGGTGGACCGGGTGCGGGAGCAGGCGGGCGGGACCGCGATCGTCGGGGTGGTCGCCGTGATCACCGTCGCGGCGATCGTCGGCGGCCTGTTCGCCGGGTGGACGTCGATCCTGATCAGCAGGCTCGGTGAGGGGATGCTCGCGGGACTGCGGGAGGACACCGTCGACCGCGCGTTGACGCTGCCGGTGGCCACGGTGGAACGGGCGGGCACGGGCGACCTGCTGTCCCGGGTCGGCGACGATGTCGCGGTGATCGGCAAGGCGGTCGCGGACGTGGTCCCGAGCCTGGTGTCGGCGGTGCTGCTGGTGGCGTTGAGTCTGGTCGCGATGCTGGGCATGGACTGGCGTCTCGGGGTGGCGGGTGCGGTCGCCCTGCCGCTGTACGGGCTCGCGCTGCGCTGGTACCTGCCGAGGTCGGGGCCGGTGTTCGCCGCCGAGCGGGTCGCGATGGGGGAGCGGGCGCAGGCCCTGGTCGCCACGATGTCCGGTGCCCGCACGGTCCGCGCCTACGGGCTCGAGGACCGGCATCTGGCCGAGATTGACCGGGCCTCCTCGCGGGCGCGGGACCTGGCGACCGGGGTGTTCGCCCTGTTCACCCGGCTGGCCGGACGCGGCAACCGGGCCGAGTTCGTCGGCCTGTCGGTGATCCTGGTCGTCGGTTTCGTGCTGGTCCGCGACGGGCACGTCACCGTCGGTGCCGCCACCGCGGCGGCGCTGCTGTTCCATCGACTGTTCAACCCGATCGGGATGCTGATGTTCACCTTCGACGAGGTGCAGTCGGCGGGCGCGTCGCTGGCCCGGCTGGTCGGTGTCGTCGACATTCCGGTGCCGATCCGCGGTGCGTCCGGGGCGGTCCCGCGGTCCGCGGAACTACGCCTGGACGGGGTTCGCTACAGCTACGACGGTGAACGGGACGTGGTGTGCGGCATTGACATTCGGCTGGCACCCGGGGAGCGGGTCGCGCTCGTCGGGGCCACCGGCGCCGGCAAGTCCACGGTCGCGGCCATCGCAGCAGGATCGCTGGCCCCGACCGGCGGCGCCGTTACCCTCGGCGGCGTGCCCGTCGCCGACCTCGGGGACGGGCTGCGTGAGCGGGTGGTGATCGTCAGCCAGGAGGTGCACGTGTTCGCCGGCCCGCTGATCGAGGATCTGCGGCTGGCCCGGCCGTCCGCCACCACCGAGCAGGCGGAGGCCGCGCTCGCCGCCGTCGGCGCGCTGGACTGGGCGCGGGCCCTCGACCGTGGGCTGGACACCGTCGTCGGTGAGGGCGGGTCGCTGCTGACCGCCGCCCAGGCCCAGCAGTTGGCGTTGGCCCGGCTCGTGCTGGCGGACCCGCTGGTCGCGGTGCTCGACGAGGCGACCGCGGAGGCGGGCAGCGCTGGCGCGCGGGATCTCGAGGCGGCGGCCGAGGCGGCCACCCGCGGCCGCACCACCCTGATCGTCGCGCACCGGCTCACCCAGGCCGCCGCCGCGGACCGGGTGCTGGTGCTCGACCGCGGCGTCGTCATCGAATCCGGGACGCACCCGGACCTCGTTGCGGCGGGTGGGCGCTACGCGACGCTGTGGACGGCCTGGTCCGGGCGGTGACCGCGATGGCACGACGGCGCCGATCGTGCAAGGGTGGTCCGGGGGACGGGTCCGTCCCCGCCGAGACCCAGGACGCGCAGGTGATCCGGTGCCGATCGACAACGACGTCTACGACCGTGTCGGGGACGGCTGGTGGGACGAGGACAATCCGCTCAACATGCTGCACGGGAGCCTGACGCCGGGCCGATTCGCGTACTTCCGTGAGGTGCTCGCCGCGCGGATCGGTGCCGACTTCACCGGGATGTGCGCTCTGGACATCGGCTCGGGCGGCGGCTTCCTCGCCGAGGAGTTCACCCGGATCGGGTTTCGTGTTGTCGGCGTCGACCCCTCCGCCGTCTCGGTGACCACGGCCCGCGCTCACGCCGCGGCGAGCGGCCTCGACATCGACTACCGGCTGGGCTCGGGGGAGCGAATCCCGGTGCGGGACGCGGAGTTCGACGTCGCCTACTGCTGCGATGTGCTCGAACACGTGACCGATGTGGACGCCGTCATCGGGGAGACGGCCCGCGCCCTCAAACCCGGCGGCGTGTTCCTCTTCGACACCATCAACCGGACCCGCACCAGCAGGCTCGTCGCGATCAAGCTCATGCAGCAGTGGCGGTGGTCCCGGCTGTTCGACACCGACGTGCACGACTGGGCGATGTGCATCAGGCCCGCCGAACTGGTCGATGCGCTGGGCCGCGGGGGCCTGCGGGCTGGCGCGATCGTCGGACTAGGACCCCGGTCCCGGAATCCGCTGCGGGTCCTCGACATGGCCCGCGCGTCGCGGGGCAGGCTGCCCTGGGGCGAGGTCAGCCGCCGCCTCGACTTCGGCAGGACCCGGTCCACCGCGATCTCGTACATGGGGCACGCGGTCAAGGCCTGACAGGGCGCGGGGTGCCCGGATCGCAGCAGGGTACGGTGACCAGCGTCGTTGCCGCCCTCGGAAAGGTCTGTTCATGCCGCTCGCCACGATCAACGGGATTCAGCTGAATTACCAGGTCAAGGGCTCCGGAGATCTGGTCGTGCTGATCATGGGGACGGGCAGCCCCGGCCGGGTGTGGGATCTGCATCAGGTGCCCGCGCTGGTCGCCGCGGGCTACCGGGTGTGCACGTTCGACAACCGCGGCATCGCCCCCACCGACGAGTGCGCTGCCGGATTCACGATCGAGGACATGGTCGCGGACACCGCGGCACTGATCGAGCATCTCGGCGGCCCCGCCTACGTCGTCGGCACGTCGCTGGGCGCCCGGATCGCGCAGGAGTTGTCGCTGACCCGCCCGGACCTGGTCCGCAGGGCGGTGTTCCTCGCCGCGCACGGTAGGCGCGACACCCTGCAGAAGGCGCTGCGGGACGGCGAGCGGGAACTGGACGAGAAGGGCATCACCCTGCCCGACACGTACCGCGCCGCGATCACCGCGGTGCTGAACCTGTCGCCCACGTCGCTGGCCGACCCGATGGCCGCGCAGGACTGGCTCGACATTTTCGCGTTCTCCAAGGGCACCCCCTCGCCGGGGGTGCGTGCGCAGGAGGGTCTCGACGACTTCGGTGACCGCCTGCCCGCCTACGGGAGGATCACGGTGCCGTGCCTGGCGATCGGGTTTGCCGACGATCGTCTCGTCGCGCCCGGCCTCGCCGCGGAGGTCGCGAAGGCGATCCCCGGCGCCCGGTACATCGAGTTGGAGGACTGCGGCCACTACGGCTACCTGGAGCGTCCCGAGGCGGTGAACTCCGCGGTCCTCGACTTCCTGAAGGGCTGACGCCCGGGTCCTCGCCGCACCGACCGAACCCCCCTCGTATTAGGGTAGGCTGCGCTACTAATACGGGGGCCTCGGTTCGATGCGGGGTGCCGGAGAACGGGACCGCCGCTCCGCGGCGAGGATGGACTGCTGCCATGACTTCGACTCGGACGAGCGGGGATTCCCGGTCCGAAGTGTTCGACATCGTCGGCGTCGGGTTCGGGCCCTCGAACCTCGCGCTCGCCATCGCGATCGAGGAACACAACGCGGCATCCGCGCCGGAGGATCGGATCCGGGCCTGCTTCGTTGAACGCCAGGACCGGTTCGTCTGGCATCCGGGGATGCTCCTCGACGGCGCCACCATGCAGATCGCGTTCCCGAAGGACCTGGTCACCTTCCGCAACCCGGCCAGCACCTTCAGCTTCTTCTGCTACCTGTTCGACAAGGGCAGGCTGGTCGACTTCGTCAACCATCAGACCTTCTTCCCCAGCCGCCTCGAGTTCAACGACTACCTGCAGTGGGCGGCCGACCGCGTCGACGCCGACGTCCGCTACGGGTTCACCGTGACCGGGGTCAGCGGGGTGCGCTCGGCGGCGGGCACCGTCGACGAGTTCACGGTCGCGGCGTCGGACGGTCGGACGCTGCACGCGCGCAACATCGCGGTCGGCGCCGGGCTGCGGGAGCGGCTGCCGGAGTGGGCGACCCCGTCGCCGCGGTGCTTCCACAATCACCGGTTCCTGTTCCATCTCGACCAGATGCCGGAGCCGCGGCACCAGCGGTTCGCGGTGCTCGGCGCCGGGCAGAGTGCCGCCGAGGTGGTGCAGTACCTGCATCGCAACCACCCGCAGGCCGAGGTGCACAGCGTGTTCTCGCGGTACGGCTACAGCCCAGCCGACGACAGCCCCTACGCCAACCGGATCTTCGACCCGGCCACCGTCGACGAGTTCCACGGCGCCAGCCCCGACGAACGGGAACGGCTGCTCGGCGTGCACAAGGGCACCAACTACTCCGTCGTCGACATCGACCTGATCAACGAGCTGTACACCGCTGAATACCAGGAACTGGTGAGCGGCAGGCGTCGCCTGTTCATGCACCGCGCCTCGGACATCGTGTCCGTGCAGGACGGCGCGGACGGCATCGAGGTCGCGATCCGCAGCAACCTCGACGGGCTCACCGACACGCTGACCTGCGACGCGCTGGTCCTGGCCACCGGTTTCGCCCCGGCGCCGCTCGACGAGCTGCTCGGCGAGTTCGCGCCTGCCTGCGCCGTCACCGACGTGGACCGGGACTACCGCCTCGGCACCCCGGACGACGTGCGGGCAGGCATCTATCTGCAGGGCGGAACGGAGAAGACGCACGGTTTGACCGCGTCGCTGCTGTCGAATGTCGCGATCCGGTCCGGGGAGATCCTCAATTCGATCGTCGTAAGTCGGTCAGCGAGACGCGATCTTGATAGGGTCGAGTCCTCCACAGGGGTGGACAGCACCACGAACGAGTTTGCGACAAGCGAGGCCAAATGAGCACGAATCCCTTTGACGACGAAGACGGTCGCTTCTATGTTCTCGTCAATGACGAGGACCAGCACTCGTTGTGGCCCACCTTCTCCGAGGTGCCGCAGGGATGGCGGATCGTCTTCGGCGAGGAGAGCCGCCAGGCGTGCGTCGAGTACGTCGAGAAGAACTGGACCGACATGCGTCCGAAGAGCCTGCGTGAGGCGATGGAGAAGGACAAGGCCGCAGGCAACGGCTAGCCATCCGGTTCACCGCCGAAACCACCGCGCTCCGGGCCCGTCCTGCCATCGCTGCAGGAATGGGTACCGGAGCGCTTCGGTTCGCGGGAGTCGCCGTGGCCGCCGCAGCGTCCGGGCCAGCCATTCGCCGAGGGTCACCCCGGCCGCGAGCGCGACCCCGATGCCGAGCGCCGACATCAGCGCGCCGATGCCGAGCAGCAGGTCGTTGTTCAGCAGCGCGTACAGGCCCCGGTACAGCGACAGGCCGGGCAGCAGCGGGGTGATGCCCGCGACGGCGATCACCTGCGGCGGCGTCAGCGCCCGCCTGGCGAGCAGGCCGCCAACGAACCCGACCACCGTCGCCGCGATCGCGGTCGCGATCACCGGCCCGATCGACAGGGTCAGCGCGGTGAAGTAGACGAGGATGCCCGCCGCCCCGCTCAGCCCGGCCACCGCGAGCGCGCGCCGCTCCGCGTAGCAGGCGACGGCGAAGAACAGCGCGGTGAACGCGCCGGCGACGACCTGAACGGGGATCTCGCTGAAGCTCGGCGACAGCGGATCCGGCGTGGTGTCCGGCAGCGGCGTCCCCAGCGCGGCGGCGATCCGCAGCGACACCGCGACACCGGCGATGATGCCGCCGGTCAGCATCAACACCTCGAAGAACCGGGCGACCGCCGTGACCGGGGCGCCGGTGATGGCGTCCTGCACCGAACCGACCAGCGCCAGCCCGGACAGCAGCACGATCACCCCTGCCGCGATGACCAGCGACGGTTTCACGTCGAGCCCAAGCGGGTCCCGCAGGGCGTAGAGCACCGCGGCGGGCGCCGCGGCGATGAAGCCGCCGACCACCTGCTGGAAGAAGAACGGCAACCCGAACCGGTTCAGCATCAGGTTCGTCAGGTAGATGACCGCCGTCGTCAGGAAGCTGACCACCGCCACCAGCGCGCCGCCGCCGAGCAGGACGGACGCGGACGCGGCCATCCCGGACCAGCCGAACGTGGCGACCCACCGGTTGTACGGATGCGGCGACCGATTGATCGCACTGATCTCCGCCAACGCGATCGCCGGGTCGAGGGCCTCGGTGCGCAGCTGCCTGGTCAGCTTGTCGACGGCAGCGAGCCGGGTGAAGTCGAGGGAGCGGTAGTGCACGATCCGCATGCTCGTCGCCGGGGGCATCGTCGGGCCGCGGTGGGCGCTGACGCGGATCGCGTTGTAGGTGACGTCCACATCGCAGCGGGCGAGGCCGTAGGTCGCGGCGACGAACCGGACCTGGGCGGCGGTGTCGGTCGCGGACGAGCCGGACGCCAGCAGCACCTCCCCGGAGCGGACCGCGAGATCGAGCACCTCGGCGACCCTCGCGTCGTCGGTCAGGTCGATCGGGCGCAGCGGTGTCGGCGCGGCGACCGGCTCGTCGACGACCGCGCGTTCACCGACGAGGTTGTTCAGGGTGGTGATGGCGCTGCGCCACCGCGACATGTCAGGACACCAGGTCCTCTTCGGTGAGGTCGGTCGCGTCGAACGCGGCGGCCAGGTCGGTGTGCCGGAACACCGACGTCACCTGGTCGTGCACGACGCGGAAGGCGAGGGCAAGTGGAATCGTCTCGCCGGGGCGCGCGGCGACCGACTGCCGCTCCTCGACGACAACCACGCCCTGGTGCACGAACATCCGGCCGGGTTCAAGCGTCAGCCCGGCCGTCGACGCCCACTCCCGCAGGGCGCCGAGACCCTGCCCGGCGCCCTCGGCATCGGCGATCTCGACGTCGTCGCTGGACAGCGCGAGGAGGGTGTCGATGTCGTCGGAGTTCAACGCGTCATGCCACGCGAGGACCGTGGCGATCTCGGATGTACTCATGGATGCCACGCTATCGGTTCCCGGCGCAGCCCGGCGGGTGGGTGGTGTTGGCGCGGCGGCGGCAGAACGGATTCCGGGACGCGAGGGGAATGTGCTCGAACGGCGGGCAGTTCACCGGTAAGGATGATCTCGACCCCCCGTGAACGAGGAAGGATCCACCGATGTTGCGAGGACTCAGCACCGTCAGCTTCTACGCCGACGACGTGGCGGCCGCAAGGGACTGGTACGCCGAGGTGCTCGGCACCGAGGCGTACTTCGCCCGCGAGATCGACGGGCACACCGCCTACGTCGAGTTCCGCATCGGCGACCTGCAGCACGAGCTCGGCATCGTCGACGCACGGTTCGCGCCGCATCCCCGCCCCGAGCAGCCGGCAGGCCAGGTCGTCTACTGGCACGTCGACGACGTCGATGCGGCGTTCGCTCGGCTGCTCGCCCTCGGCGCCACCGTGCACGACAAGCCCCTCGAACGCGGGCCGGGATTCGTCACCGCCTCCGTCGTCGACCCGTTCGGGAACATCCTCGGCGTGATGTACAACCAGCACTATCTCGACGTGCTCGCCGCGACGGGAGCGTGAGCCGCGCCAGCAGGAAGGCTTGCGCGGCAACGTTCCCGCGGGCGGATTTCGCGCGGGCGGTCCGGGCGGTCCCGTGTTCGGGGTGGTCCGGGCGGATGGATATGATGGGCGCGCCCTGCCCGCCTCCTTAGCTCAGTGGTAGAGCACTCGCCTTGTAAGCGAAAGGTCGTCGGTTCAATCCCGACAGGGGGCTCCGTTCGGCCCTGAACTGCGCACCGCAGTTCAGGGCCGTTGTCGTTCCCGGCGTCAGCAGGTGCCCGCGACACCGTCCGCGACGCCGCGCTCGAAGTCGGCCTGCTCCTGCGCCGACTTGCCCGCCCAGTCCGGCTCCGACTTCGCCAGGTTCAGGAACTCGTCGCCGATCGCCTGCACCTTCGCGTCGTCGGCGGCGAGACCGGCGTCCTTCATGGTCTGGATGTAGGACCGCACACCGTTGCAGGTGTCGGTGTACACGTCACCGGTCGAGACGGGATCGGCGTAGCCGCCCGTCGCCGACTCGGCGGCCGTGGTCGCCTCCACCGTCGCGGCATCGGTCGAGTCGGAGCCCGATCCGCACCCGACGGCGAGCACGGAGACGGAGGCGGCGGCGAGGACGGCGAACATGATGCGTTTCATGACCGGTATCTGTATCAGACCGTGCCGGCCCTTCCGACATCGGTCGCATGGTTGCAATCGGCGTGCGGGAGGACGACCGTGGAAGGTGTTCATCTCGTGGGGCCGCCCCCACGCCGAGGCCGCCCCGACATTCGACTCGACGAGAGCCTTGGAGGAATCATGCTTGGACTCGCGATCGGCCTGGGCGGAGCGGCGCTGGGTCTCGGACTCGGACTGCTCGGCGGCGGCATCGGACTTCTGCTCAGCGACATTCGGGCGAAGCAGCACATCCGCCCGCTTCGCCCCTGATCCCGGTGGACAACAGGGAAGACGATCGGCGGCGGCTCGGTGGCGCCCACCATCCGCTCGCGTGGATGCGGTCGCACGCGACCCGCCGGCGGGGCGTGTCGACCGACGCGGCGGTGCCGGACGGCGCCAACGAGGTCCTCGAACGGCTCGCGGACCTGCCGCTCAGCGTGTGGACGTACCGGTTCGACCACGAGTCGGTGCGCCACCTCGGGCCGATGGCGCAGGATTTCGCCGCGACCTTCGCGCTGGGGTCGTCGGATCGGGTCATCGCCCAGGTCGACGCCAACGGGGTGTGCATGGCGAGCATCCAGGCGCTATACCGGCGGCTGGTTGAAGTCGAGACCGAACTCGACCGGCTGCGCGTCGCGTCCGGCGCGGCGCCGGGAACGCGGGGCACCGCGGCGTCCGGGTGAGCGCTCCGAACCGTCAGTGCAGCTCGTTTCCGTTCGGCCGTCCGCCCTTGAGCCACCGCCCCGGCAACCGCCCGGCAAGCTCGCCGAGCGGCCCGACGGCCGCGCCGAGCACGCCCACCGTTTCCCGGAGCAGTTCGACGCTGTCGCCCAACTGCTCCAGGTTCGGGGCCAGCGAGGTGAGGGTCTCCGACAGCGACACGATCTGATCGAGGGGACCGCCCTCGGCGATGATCCGTTCCAGCGGACCGTCCTTCGCGAGCAGCGACTCGAGCACGCCGCCCTCCTCGAGGGCGCGGTCGATGATGCCACCCTCCTTGGTCAGGGTTTCCAGGGGGCCCGCGGTCGCGGTGAGCCGTTCGAGCGGGCCATCCTCGGCGGTCAGCCGGTCGAGCAGGCCGCCGGGTGCGAGGAGTCGCTCCACCGGTCCGTCCTCGTCGAGGAGACGATCGACCGGTCCGCCGGGCGCGAGGACCCGCTCCAGGGGCCCGCCGGGTTCGAGGACCCGCTCAAGGGTGCCGCCGGGAGCGGTGAGCCGGTCCACCACGCCACCCGGTTCGAGGATCCGGTCGAGCGGGCCGCCCGGCCGCATCGCCTGCCCGAGGGGGCGCTGATCGGATGCGAGTTCCGCGATCTGCTGGAGCAGCTTCAGCGGTCCCGACGGGTTCGCCGTTGCGAGCCCGCCAAGGCCCGCGACGTTCCCGGTTGCCGACGCGGCCACCGCAACGCGGGCGGCGCCGAGCGCGGACTCGGCAACGCCGAGGGCCGTGTCGGTGAGCGCGAGGCCCACCCGGGCAGGCGCTGTGACCATCGCCACCAGGTTCATGCGGTCACTGTAACCGGACCCGACGGGCACCGGCCCGTGTCACGGCGCCTGCGTCGTGGGGGAGGTCAGTGCAGCGCCTTCAGTCCGATCACGCAGCCGACGATGCCGAGCATCAGCAGCACCTTCATCACCGACGCCGACTCGCTGCCGGTGACCATCGCGTATCCGACGGTGAGGGCGGCGCCGATGCCCACCCACACCGCGTACGAGGTGCCGACCGGGAGGGTCCGCATCGCGTAGGCGAGACCGGCCATGCTGGCGACGATCGCGACCCCGAAGACCGCCGTCGGCCCGAGCCGGGTGAATCCGTCGGACCTGCCGAGGGCGGTGGCCCACACCGCCTCGAGGACACCGGAGATGACGAGGACGACCCATGCCATGGTGTTTCACTCCCAGGGCACCGTCTTGTCGCTGGCCGGGTACGGTGCGCTCGTCCGGATGTCGTCGTCGACGTCCCCCACCGTAGCAACACCGCGGTGGCGGCCCGGCGCCGCCGTGACCAGCGGGCCGCCGATTCACAGGAGACATTCAGCTTCCTGGCGGCTCGCCGGAAGGTGACTGCCCGACACTGGTCGGGTGACTGCCGCGCGGACCGAAGCGAAGATCCTGATCGTCGACGACGAACCGAACATCGTCGAACTGCTCTCGGTGAGCCTGCGGTTCCAGGGATTCGAGGTGGCGACCGCGTCCACCGGCGCGGAGGGCCTCGACCGGGCGAAGGCGTTCCGCCCCGACGCGATGATCCTCGACGTGATGATGCCCGGCATGGACGGATTCGGTCTGCTGCGCAGGCTGCGGGCCGACGGCATCGACGCGCCGGTGCTGTTCCTCACCGCGAAGGACGCCGTCGAGGACAAGGTGTCGGGGTTGACGCTCGGTGCCGACGACTACGTCACCAAACCGTTCAGCCTCGAGGAGGTGGTCGCCCGGCTCCGGGTGATCCTGCGGCGGGTGTCGCGGGACCCGGCCACCGCGGCGCCGGCGCGGATCACGTTCGCGGACATCGAACTCGACGACGACACCCACGAGGTGTGGAAGGCGGGGGAGCCGGTGTCGTTGTCGCCGACCGAATTCACCCTGCTGCGCTACTTCATGGTCAACGCCGGTGTCGTGTTGAGCAAGCCGCGCATCCTGGACCACGTCTGGCACTACGACTTCGGCGGCGAGGTCGGCGTCGTCGAATCCTATGTGTCGTACCTGCGGCGCAAGGTCGACACCACCGAGCCGCGGCTGATCCGTACGCTCCGCGGCGTCGGATACGTCATGCGGGAGCCGAGGTAGCGGGGATGCCGCGGCCGCGCCGGGCTCCGCTGCGGGTCACCCTCGTTGCGGTGCTGCTGGTGCTCGCGGCGCTCGGGCTGCTCGCCTCCGGCGTCGCGGTGACCTCCGCGATGACGAACTCGCTGATCTCCCGGATCGACACCTCCCTGCGCGACGCGTCGCTGACGTGGGCGCGGCCCCGGGTGTACCCACAGCCCCCGCCGCCGTCCGAACCGGGGCCCTCCCGTCCGCCGAGCCCGTTCTACATCCGGACCGAAACCCCGGACGGTCCACCGCCGCTCGTGATCAACGACCAGCCCGTCGACCCGGACCTGACCGAGATCACCGGCGCCGCCCCGGTCACCATCGGCTCGGTCGGGGAGGCGCGCGAGCGGTGGCGGGCGCTGACCACGACAACCCCGAACGGCACCGTCACCGTCGCGGTCCGACTCGACGACGTCGACGCCACCGTCGGGCGCCTCGTCGCCCTGCAGATCGGGATCGGCGTCGGGGTGCTTGCCGTGCTCGGCGTCGTCGGGTACTTCCTGGTCCGGCGCAGCCTGCGGCCGCTCGCCGAGGTCGAGGAGACCGCGGCGTCGATCGCGGAAGGTTCCCTACACCAACGGATCCCGGTTCGGGAGGCCCGAACCGAGGTCGGTCGGCTCACCGTTGCGCTGAATGGGATGCTCGAGCAGATCCAGGCGGCGTTCGCGGCGACCGAGGCCTCCGAGGAGTCGGCACGGCGTTCCGAGGAGCGGATGCGCCGGTTCGTCGCCGACGCCAGCCACGAACTGCGCACCCCGCTGACCACGATCCGCGGATTCGCGGAACTGTACCGACAGGGCGCGGTCACCGATGCCGGGCAGGCGATGACGCGGATCGAGGCGGAGGCGTCCCGGATGGGCCTGCTCGTCGAGGACCTGCTGATGCTGGCCCGACTCGACGCGCAGCGTCCGCTGGCGATGGCCCCGGTCGACCTGCTGACGATCGCGTCCGACGCGGTGCACGCCGCCCGGGCGTCCGTGCCCGACCGGTCCATCGACGTGCAGGTCATCGACGGGCCCGGGCGTCCCGAGGTGCTCGGCGACGACGCCCGGCTGCGGCAGGTGCTGACCAACCTGGTGAGCAACGCCCTCGGGCACACCCCGGCCGACGCGGCGATCACCGTCCGCGTCGGCACCGTCGGCGGGTCGGCGCTGCTCGAGGTCGCCGACACCGGGCCCGGACTTTCCGCCGAGGCGCGGGAGCGGGTGTTCGAGCGCTTCTACCGCGCCGACTCGTCCCGGGCCCGCGGGTCGGGCGGCAGCGGGCTCGGCCTGTCCATCGTCGCGGCCCTCGTCGCAGCGCATGGCGGCACCGTCGCCGTCGACTCGCCGGACAGTGGGGGAGCGGTGTTCCGGGTGCTGTTGCCGCGCACCGGGATCGGTGACTGACCCGGCAGCTCAGGTGTACTCGACGGTGACCCTGTCGATGGTGCCGGTGAACGGGAACGGGGCGCGGTCGTAGTAGTCGAGGGAGACCGGGGACCCGAGGCAGGTGCCGATGTCGAGGCAGTCGTTGGCGGTGAAGAGCAGCGGCGCGCTGACCGGGACGGTTGTCGCGGCAACCTGATTGCCGTCGACGCTCATCCGAACATCGAGGGGGCCGCCCGGACGGGGCTCCGCGTAGCCGGTGGTCACGACGATGGTGTGCCGTCCCGGGGATACCGGTGCGGCGGACCGCATCTTGGTGCGCATCAGGATGAAGAGGTTGTATTCGTAGCAGAGATACCCCCCGTCTAGGAAGCACGTCAGCCCGCCCGCATTGGCCCCAAGCGCATAGAGGACGCCGTGCGCGTCGTCGGGAACGGTGAGGTCGACGGTGACCCGATTGTTCCTGTTTCCGAGGGCGGGAGCGCAGAACTCGGGCATTCGGGTGACGTCCCCGGTGAACTCCCAGCTGGTGTACGGGGTCGAGATGCGCTGCTCGGGGTGCATCGCGACCACCCACAACCCGCCGCCGACCGGGAGGGCATTGTTCTTGGCCGCTTCGATCGCGAACATCTCCCGTAACTGGGCGAGCTTCTCGGGGTGTCGCTCGGCGAGGTCGCGGTTCTGCGTCCAGTCCTCGTCGAGGTGGTACAACTCCCAGGTGTCGTCGTCGGGACTCCAGTCCCGGATGCCGCCGGGCACCCCGGCCAGCCACGGCGCGCGCGGACCGAACGCCGACGCCATCCAGCCGTCGTGGTAGATCGCGCGGCTGCCCATGATCTCGAAGTACTGGGTGAGCTTGCCCGCCTTCGCTTCCCGATCGACCAGGGTTGGCGCGAAGCTGGCACCGTCGAGAGGATCCTGCGGGACACCGTGCACCGTCCGCGGGGCGGTGATGCCGAGGATGTCGTAGAAGGTGGGCACCAGGTCGTTGCAGTGCAGGAAGTGGGGACGCGGCACCGGGTCCGGGTCGACCCGCGCAGGCCAGCGGGCGACCATCGGGTTCCGGGTGCCGCCGAGGTGCGAGGCGAGCAGCTTCATGCCCTTGTATGGTGTGCTGCCCGCCCACGCCCAACCCGCGTGATACATGTTGTCCGTCTTCGGCGAGCCGAGCACGTCGAGCCCGCCGAGTTCGTCGAGCGCGGCGATGTGCTGGGCCGGGGTGCTGGGGATTCCGTTCTGGGCGAGGAGTTCACTGATCGTCCCGTTCTGGCCCTCGCCCGACGAGCCGTTGTCGCCCCAGATGTAGAGCACGAGGGTGTTGTCGCGGTAGCCGAGCCGGTCGAGTTCATCGAACAGGCGCCCCACCTGGACGTCGCAGTGCTCGGCGTATCCGGCGGCGACCTCCATCAGCCTGCGCTGGAACGGCTTCTCCTCGTCCGGGATGTCGTCCCACGCGGTCATCGTCGGGTCGCGGTCGGTCAGTTCGGCGTCCCGCGGAATCCAGCCCCGTTCCTTCGCCCGCGCGAAGACCCGCTCCCGGTAGGCGTCCCACCCGTCGTCGAACTTCCCGGCGTACCGGTCCGCCCATGGCTTCATGATGTGGTGCGGACCGTGCAGGCACCCACTGGCCCAGTACATGAAGAAGGGTCGGTCGGCGTCGAGGGCCTTGTGCCTGCGCAACCAGCCGATGGCGTCGTCCGCGAGATCCTCGCTGAGGTGGTATCCCTCCTCGGGTGTTCGCGGCGGCAGCATCACGGTGGTTCCGCGGACCAGATTCGGTTCGTACTGGGAGGCCTCCCCGGCGAGAAACCCGTAGAAGTAGTCGAATCCGACCCCGGTCGGCCAGTTGTCGAACGGTCCAGCGGCAGTGGTCTCCTCGGCCGGGGTGTTGTGCCACTTCCCGAACGCCGCCGTGGTGTACCCGTACTGGCGCAGGACCTCGGCGCCGGTGGCGCTGGACTTTGGGATGTGGCCGGAGTACCCGTCCCAGTCGTTGGCCAGTTCGGCGATCTGCCCGTTGCCGACCCGGTGGTGGTTGCGCCCGGTCAACAGTGCCGCCCGGGTCGGCGAGCACATCGCGGTGGTGTGGAAGCGGTTGTACGAGACACCCTCGTCGCGCATTCGTTCGAGTGTCGGGGTGTTCACTTCGCCGCCGAACGCGCTCGGCAGACCGGGTCCCGCATCGTCGATCAGGACGACCACGATGTTCGGGGCGTCGGATGCCAGCCGGGAGGTCGGCGGGCGCGGGCTGTACACGGACTCCTGCATCGTGCGGCCCGCGATGCTCCCCGATGGCCTCGGGGGGAAGGGGAGGGTGTCGCCGCCCGCTACCGGCTCGAATCCGAACGCATTGCCCGCCATTGCCTGCTCCCGCCCTCGAGATCACAGCTCTGCCTCGGAGCGAAGATACCCCGAGCCGGCCTCGCTCGCGCGGGACCGGCTCGGGGTATCGGCGGTGCTGGATCCTAGGTCAGGACCGACTCGTGCCTGCGCCGGTCGAACTCCGGCAGCGGTCCGCCCGCACGCAGGGTTTCCGCGATCCGCGGATCGGCCAGGTGCAGTCGGCCGATCGCGGCGAGATCGAATTCGTCTGCGGCGAGCCGCTGTTCGAGTTCGGGAAGGTTGTCGACGGACTCCACCGTCGGGCCTGCCAGGCGTCCGTCGCGCAGCGACTTGCCGAGCCCGACGCAGCCGACGGCCATCGTGATCGCGCCGGTCGTCTGCTTGGCCCAGCCGGCAAGCGAGAGGTCACTGCCGTCGAACGCCGGGGCGTCGAAACGACGGGAGCTGGCGTCAAGGACGTCGGCGCCCGCGTCGACGAGGGCCCCGAGGATGATGCCCAGTTCCTCCGGGGTCTCGGCGTTCCGCGCGGTGAAGTCCTGCTGCTTGTGCTGCGAGAAGCGGTAGATGATCGGCAGGTCGTCGCCGATCGCCGCGCGGATCGCCCGGACCACCGCGGCGGGGAACGCGGTGCGCCGCTGCAGGTCCCCGCCCCAGGCGTCGTCGCGCCGGTTGGTCGACGCCCACAGGAACGCGTCGAGCAGGTAGCCGTGGCCGCCGTGGATGGCGATCGCGTCGAACCCGATCTCGGCGGCGGTGCGCGCGGCGTCCGCGTAGGCCTCGATCACCGCGGTGATGTCGGCCTCGGTCATCGCGGCGGTCGGGACGACCGCGCGCTCGACGTACTCCTGCGGGTAGGAGGTGACGCCCGGCTCGCCCCACACGCCGGACGGGCGCATCGGCGTCACGTCGTCGACGGTGCGCATCGCGCCGAACAGCGGACCGACGTGCCAGAGCTGCGGTGCGATCCGGCCACCCGCCTCGTGCACCTGATCCACCACCCGCTTCCAGCCCTCGCGGGCGGCGGGGTCGTGCAGGTTCGGAACGTCCGGGTGGTCGATCGCGCTGGGGTGGTCGATCCCGACGCCCTCGGTCACGATCAGGCCGGTGCCGCCCTCGGCGCGCCTGCGGTAGTACTGCGCGACGTCCTCGGTCGGCACGCCGCCAGGGGACTGGGTGCGGGTCATCGGGGACATGACGATGCGGTTCGGCAGCTCGAGGCCGCGGATGCGCAGCGGGCGGTAGAGCGGGGAATCGGTGGCGGTCACGTTGGCGGTACTCCTCAGGGACGGTCGGTTGGATCCAATCAACCGTGTCGACCGCCGGGGCGCAGCCCCGTTCCCGCTCGCCGGGACCGCCCCCGGGCCCCGGCGCGGGGCCAGGGGACGGTCAGGCGGGGACGTTCGCGCCGTGACCGAGCTCGCGCAGCGCCGCCTTGATCGTGGCCTGCGCCTGGTCGAGGGACTCCGGCGACGGGTCCGGGTCGGCTCCGGAGATGTTGAAGTCGCCGAGGCTGTACGCCGGGAACACGTGCAGGTGCAGGTGCGGCACCTCGAGTCCGGCGATCAGCAGGCCGGCGCGGGGGGCGTCGAAGCCCGTGCGGACGGCCCGGCCGATGATCTGCGCGACGCGGGAGCACGTGGCGAACACCTCGCCGTCGAGGTCCTGCCACTGGTCGATCTCGGCGCGCGGGACCACCAGCGTGTGCCCGGGGGTGATCGGGTTGATGGTCAGGAAGGCGACGACGTCCTCGTCCTCCCAGACGAACCGACCCGGCAGGTCGCCGGCGATGATCATGCTGAACACGGATGCCATGCGGGTGATTATGCGCCACGGGTCGGGTTGGTGGACCCGGGCGCTCAGCTGTCGAGCGGGACCCGCCTGCTCGCCGCGATCGGGGTCTGTGCCATCAGGCCGCCGTCGAGCACCAGGGTCTGTCCGCTCATGTAGCGGGACTCGTCCGACGCGAGGTACACCATCGCCCAGCCGATGTCCTCCGGATCGCCGATCACGTTGAGCGGGTTGTGGCGGCGGATGTCGGCGACCACCTCGGCGGGGACGTTGTCCCGCAGGGCTGGCGTCATGATCGCGCCGGGGGCGATGGCGTTGCAGCGCACCCTGTCGGGCCCGTACTGGGTGGCGATGTACTGGGTCAGCCGGATCACGGCGGCCTTGGTCGCGCCGTACGCGCACTGCAGGACGTTGCCCGCCAGGCCCGCGACCGAGGCCGTGTTGACGATCGATCCGCCGCCCGCGGAGATCATGTGCGGCAGCGCGAGGCGGGAGGCGACCACCGTGCTGCGGGCGTTGAGCGCCATCGCCCGGTCCCACTCGTCGAGGTCCATGTGGAGCAGGTCGAGATCCTTGCGGGGGTCACTGCCGCCGACGTGGTTGCAGAGCACGTCGATGCCGCCGAACTCGTCGACCGCCGCGCCGATCATCGCGGCGATCGAGTCCTCGCTCAGCACGTCCGCCGCCACGCCGATCGCGCGTCCCGGTCCGTCGCCGCTGATGCCCGATGCGGCGGACTCCGCCGCCGAGCGGTCGAGGTCGGCGACCAGCACCTGCGCGCCCTCGGCGACCATCAGCCGGGCGGCAGCAAGGCCGATCCCGCTGGCCGCTCCGGTGACGACGATCCGCTTACCGTTCAGGCGATCCATGACGTACGTCCTTTCCCTTCGGTGGGCCGGACCATGACGATGTCAGACGAGTTCCTCGAGGTGGTGCGCGGTCCGCTCGACGGGCTCGGCGCGGCGCTGGTCACCTTCGTCGTCGACCGGACCCGGCGCGGGCAGCCGGCCCGGCCCGCCGCGGTGTACGCGGCGCTGATGCGCGCGTCCGACCGGCCCGCGGTCCGCGCGCACCTGCAGGAGGCGATCGACCAGATGATCGTCGTGCCACTGACCCCGCGACTGCGCGGGGACGACGCCGAGCTGCGCGCGCACCTGATCGGCACCCAACTGGCCGGGCTGATGGCCGCGCTGTACGTGATGGAGAGCCCCTGGCTGCTCGCAACGCCGACGGACGGGATCGTCGCCCGGTACGGTGCCGCGCTGCAGGCGCTCGTCGACGGCTGACCGCGCCGAGCGGTCAGCCCTGCGGGGTGGGCCGCGGCGCCGTCGAGCGCCGCGCGACCTGCTGCTCGACCTCGTGCAGCGCGCCCCGGATCATCGCCCCGTACTCGTCGTCGCCGAGCGTGCCCTCGCACCGCCGTGCCGCGGCGAGATGGTCACCTGCGGCGTCGAACGAGCCGAGCCTGCGGAGGTTGTCCGCGATGTTCAGGTGCAGCGACGGGTAGAAGCCGGCCACCCGGAGGCCGGGGTGATGCCGCTCGGTGCGCTCGTCGGTCAGCGCGGCGGCGGCGTCCAACGCGCGGACGTCCCAGACCAACGCCTGTGCCGGGTCGGTGTGCAGGTCGGCCACATAGTGAGCCAGGGTGCAGCGGTGCAGGGCGTCCCCGGACGGGGTGATCTCCTCCCACAGGTCGAGCAGGCGGGCGCGGGCGGCATCGGTTGCGCCGCCGCGCCCGAGCATCGTTGCCTCGGCGATCGCGTCCATCGTTGCGTCGGTCATGCGGGGTCTCCTTCGTGCGGGGTGGGGTGGGCGACGGGCATCACCAGCGTCGTCAGGTCGCCGTCGTCGGCGGACCGGACCAGGACCGGAAGGTCCGGGCCCGCGATGTCGAGCATCAGGTCGGGGCCCGCGGCGACGGAGATCGCCGGGTACAGGGTGGTGATCTCGAAGGCGAGGGTGGTCGCGGCGCCCACGGCCGTCGCGGGCACCGGCACCGGCCGCGGCTCCGGGCCCGGTGATGCCACCGTCACGGCATCGCCCGCCGCCGCCAGGACCACCCGGTCGCCGGTGCGCTGCTCGACGGCCCGCACCAGCGCGGCCCGGTCCAGCACCAGGCGGGTGCGCACCGGCGGGATCCCGGCGACGACGGCGCGATGGTCGGGGAACGGGTCGGTGAGCAGCCCGCAGGTGCGGGCCCCCGCCTCGGCCGCGTCGACGATCAGGTCCGCGGCACCGGCCCGCAGGTCGACGACCGGCCGGCGCCGAATCCACGCCGCGGCCAGCCGCAGGTCGTCCCCGGCGACGGTGCCGGACCAGTCGGGGGCGCCGGGCCGGTCGAGGGTGATCGTCCGGGTGGACAGGCGGTAGCGGTCGGTGGCGGTGAGGGTCAGGCTGCCGTCCACCGCCTCCAGGTGCACGCCGGTCAGCACCGGGTGCGTGTGGTCGTGCGCGGTCGCCGAGAGGACCTGGTCCACCGCGGCCGCGAGCACCGGGCCGCCGACCGTCGCGACCGGCGTCCACGACCCGACCCCGCCGAGACCCGCACGGACCGCGGCTGCGGTGGCCCGTGCCTGCCCGGCGCGGGCGGCGAGGGCGTCGACGTGCTCCTCGATCAGCGTGCCCGCCCGCCCGGTGTCGGCGTCCAGCACCGCGGTGACAGCGGCGAGCGGCATGTCGATCTCGCGCAGCAGGCGCAGCGTGACCGCCCGCTCGAGTTGGCTGGGCGCGTAGTAGCGGTATCCGGTCGCCGGGTCGGTCCACTCCGGATCCAGCACGCCCGCATCCGCGTAGAAGCGCAGCGCGCTCGGGGTGATCCCGCTGGCCCTGGCGAAGGCGCCGATCGGCAGCAGGTCGTCGGGGCGGGGGAACGGGTCGGGGGAGTTCGGCACGGGAACCATCATTGGGTCTCGACCAACGTGAAGGTCAAGCAGTCGAGGGGGGGACGCCGTGCGACCTGACGTCGCGCCCCAGACGGACCGGAACGTAGTCTGAGGTTCGTGCGCGTACTCGTTATCGGCTCCGGAGCCCGTGAACATGCCCTCCTGCTCGCCCTGTCCCGCGATCCGGGGGTGACGGCGCTCATTGCGGCCCCCGGCAATGCGGGCACCGCGAAGATCGCCGAGCAGCATCCCGTCGACGCCGCCTCCGGTGACGCGGTTGTCGCCCTCGCGCAGCGGGTCGCGGCGGACCTGGTGGTGATCGGGCCCGAGGTGCCGTTGGTGGCCGGCGTCGCCGACGCGGTGCGCGCCGCCGGGATCGCCTGCTTCGGTCCGTCCGCCGACGCCGCCCGGATCGAGGGCTCGAAGGCGTTCGCGAAGGACGTGATGGCCGCCGCGGGCGTGAAGACCGCGCGCAGTGAGGTCGTGGACAACCCGGCCACCCTGGACGAGGCCCTCGACCGGTTCGGCCCCAATTGGGTCGTCAAGGATGACGGGCTCGCCGCGGGCAAGGGCGTCGTCGTCACCACCGACCGGGCCGCCGCGCGCGCGCACGCCGCCGACATCCTCGAGCACGGGCACCCGGTGCTGCTGGAGTCGTTCCTCGACGGGCCCGAGGTGTCGCTGTTCTGCCTCGTCGACGGCGAAACCGTGGTCCCGCTGCTCCCCGCCCAGGACCACAAGCGGGTCGGCGACGGTGACACCGGCCCGAACACCGGCGGCATGGGCGCCTACACCCCGCTGCCGTGGCTGCCCGCCGACATGGTCACCCGGATCGTCGACGAGGTGTGCGTCCCCGTCGCCGCCGAGATGGTGAAGCGGGGTTGCCCGTTCAGCGGCCTCCTATACGCGGGCCTGGCGATCGGTGCCGACGGCCCCGCCGTCGTCGAATTCAACTGCCGCTTCGGCGATCCCGAGACCCAGGCCGTGCTGGCGCTGCTCGAGTCCCCGCTCGGGGAGGTGCTGAACGCCACCGCGACCGGCACCCTGTCCTCGCTGCCGCCGCTGCGCTGGCAGGACGGCGCCGCCGTCACCGTCGTCCTCGCCGCCGAGAACTACCCGGGAACGCCCCGCACCGGTGACTCGATCGTCGGCGCCGACAACGACGGGGTCCTGCACGCCGGAACCAAGGTCGTCGACGGCGCGGTCGTCTCCGCGGGTGGTCGGGTGCTCAGCGTCGTCGGGACCGGGGCGGACCTCACCGCAGCCAGGGTCGACGCCTACGCCAAGCTCGACGCGATCAAGCTGCCCGGCGGGCACTTCCGCACCGACATCGGCCTCGCCGCGCTCGAGGGGCGCATCAGCATCTGACCGTCGCGGCCGAGAGATCGAGT
>NZ_JBHXNB010000018.1:0-89782 GCF_042720095.1 Rhodococcus sp. NPDC058505 | reverse complement strand
TCTGGTCCCCCGGCGAACACAACGGCACCTTCCGCGGCAACAACCCCGCCTTCGTCACCGCCACCGCCGCCCTCGAGCAGTACTGGGCCGACGACCTGCTCAGCCTGTCGACCGCGTCGAAGGGCAAGCGGATCGGTGAGATCTTCGCCAACCTCGCGGATTCGTTCGACGGGGTCAGCACCCGCGGGCGCGGCATGGTGCAGGGCCTGGTATTCGACGATCCCGGCAAGGCGGTCAAGGTCTGTGGTCTCGCCTACGACGAGGGACTGCTCGCCGAGACCTCCGGTCCGTCGGACGAGGTCGTGAAACTCCTTCCGCCGCTGACGATCACGAGCGAGGAACTCAATCACGGCCTGAGCATTCTCGCCGAGGCGACCGCGAAGGTGTGTGCCTGACATGATCGTGCGTACCACCGACGAGATCACCGACACCGACCGCGACATCACCAGCGCGGACGGCAACTGGCGCTCGAAGCGGATCGTCCTCGCCGGCGACGGCGTCGGATTCTCCTTCCACGAGACCACCATCGCCGCCGGATCGGTCAACGAGTTCCACTACGCCAACCACATCGAGGCGGTCTGGCTGATCGAGGGCGACGGCATCCTCACCGACCTCGACACCAACGAGGTGTACGAACTACGGCCGGGCACCATGTACCTGCTCGACGGCAACGAGCGGCACCGGGTCGAACCGGTCACCCGGATGCGGATGCTGTGCGTGTTCAATCCCCCGGTCACCGGGCGGGAGGTGCACGACGAGAACGGCGTCTACCCACTGATCGAGACACCCGCCCGCCGGTGGGTAGCATCGAGCCATGTCGAAGATCGGCACCAAGGTCAGATCCCTGTTCCATCGGCGCCGTCCCGTCACGCGGGAGGATGCCGCCGAGATCGCCGACTGGGTCAACGAGGGTGGCGCGCCGCACCCCGACGGCCCGCCGGTGGTCGACGACGAGGACGGACCGGGGTCGCGCCGGGACGGGTCGCGCTAGCCTGGACTCCATGACCGCATCCACCGCGCCTCGGACGACGGTGGATCTGTTGGAGCTCATCCGGGGCCGCAGCGTCGTCGCGTTGACCGGTGCGGGCATGTCCACCGACTCCGGCATCCCCGACTACCGCGGACCCGACGCGCCTCCCCGGACCCCGATGACCTATCAGCAGTTCATGGGCGACGCGGCGTTCCGGCGGCACTACTGGGCCCGCAACCACCTGGGCTGGCGGTACATGGACGGGGCCCGACCCAACTCGGGTCACCGTGCGGTGGCCGCACTGGAACGGACCGGCACGGTGCGCGGGGTGATCACCCAGAATGTGGACCTGCTGCACACGAAGGCGGGCAGCCGGTCGGTGATCGACCTGCACGGCAGCTACGCGCAGGTGCGATGCACGCGATGCGGGCACCGGATCTCCCGCATGTCGCTGGCCGAACGACTGGACGCCGCCAACCCCGGCTTCGCCGAATCCGTTGCCGCCGCGTCCGGTGTGGAGATCGCGCCGGACGCCGACGCCGTACTCGAGGAGACCGCGCACTTCCGCGTCGTGGACTGCGCGCGCTGCTGCGGCGTCCTCAAGCCGGACATCGTCTACTTCGGCGAGTCCGTCCCCCGCGACCGCGTCGACGCCGCGTTCGCGATGGTCGAGTCCGCCGATCTGCTGCTGGTGCTGGGTTCGTCGCTGACGGTGATGTCAGGGCTGCGCTTCGTCCGCCGGGCCGCGAAGCTCGGCATGCCGATCGCGATCGTCAACCGCGGCGCCACCCGCGGCGACGACCTCGCCACCCTGAAACTCGACGCAGGCTGCGCGGAGACCCTCACCACTCTCGTCACCTGAACCCTCCCCCGACACGCCACCCGACCCCGCGTCGACCTTCCCCCCCGGCTGCCACCCCCCGGCTGCCACCCCCGGGTTGACCGAATGTGGGATTCGGTCAGCCTGACTGACCAAATCCCACATTCGGTCAGCCTGAGCGGACGGTCAGAGTCGGACGAGGTCGTCGGCGTGGACGACGGGCCGCTGCATGTCGGACGGCAACTCCATCGTGGACCGGCCGAGCATCTCCTCGAGTTCCGCGGCGTCGTACGCCACCACACCCCGCGCCACCGGCAGGCCGTCGGGGCCGAGCAGCGAGACCACGTCGCCGCCGTGGAATCGGCCGCCGGTCGCGGTGATGCCCGCCGGGAGCAGGGAGCGCCGCTTGTCGACGACCGCACGGACGGCGCCCGCGTCGAGGTGCAGCTCACCCTGGGTGTCGGCGGCGTGCCGGACCCAGAACTTGCGCGCCGACATGCGCGTCGGACGGGCCGCGAACGCGGTACCGACGCTCGCCGTCGACAACGCCTCCGCCGCGTCGGTGGCGGCGGCCAGCAGCACCGGGACACCGGAGTCGGCGGCCAGGCGTGCCGCGGACAGCTTCGAGGCCATCCCGCCGGTGCCCAGCGCCCCCCCGGAGCCGGCGACCACACCGTCCAGGTCCTCGGGGCTCGTCACCTCGGGGATCAGGATGGCTCCGCCCTTACGGGGGTCCCCGTCGTAGAGACCGTCGACGTCCGACAGCAGCACCAGCGCGTCGGCGCTGACCAGGTGCGCGACCATCGCCGCGAGCCGATCATTGTCGCCGAACCGCAGTTCGGTGGTCGCGACGGTGTCGTTCTCGTTGACCACCGCGACCGCGTGCAGCGCCCGCAACCGGTCCAGCGTCCGCTGCGCGTTGCGGTGCTGGGTGCGACGGGCGATGTCGTCGGCGGTGAGCAGCACCTGCCCGACCGTCCGGCCGTACCGGTGGAACGAGGTGCCCCACGCATGGGCGAGCGCGAGTTGACCGACACTCGCCGCCGCCTGCTTGGTCGCGAGGTCCCGGGGGCGTTTCGACAGGCCCAGCGGCGCGATGCCCGCACCGACCGCGCCCGACGACACCACGACCACGTCGGAGCCCGCGCGCATGCGGGCCTCGACGGCGTCGGCGAGCGCGTCGAGTTTCCTTCTGTCCAACCCGGATTCGAGACTGGTCAACGCCGACGAGCCGATCTTGACCACGACACTCCGGGCGGTGGCGATCTGGGTGCGGGTGTCGGACACCCCGGTCACTTGCCGTCGCCGTCGGAGTCCAGTCCGCGGCGGATGCGACGCGCGTGCTTGCGTTCGGCGGCACCGATCCGCTCATCCTGGTCGAGGCGGGCGTCGGTGCCGCGACCGGTGCGGGTGATGTCGACACCGGCCGCGGTCTGCGGCTCCCAGTCGAAGCTGACGTCGCCGATCGTCACCGAACAGCCGGGCTCGGCACCCATCTTGATCAACCGGTCCTCGACACCGAGACGGGCAAGCCGGTCCGCGAGGTAACCGACGGCCTCGTCGTTGTCGAATGCGGTCTGCCGGATCCACCGCTCGGGTCGGGTACCGCGGACGATGAAACCGCCGGGCGTCTCGGGGTCGGCGATGATGCTGAACCCGGTCTCATCGACGGCGATCGGGCGGATCACCTGCCGCTTGGGTGCGGCGGGCGGGTGCGCGATGCGGTAGTCCTCGACCATCTTCGCCAGCGCGAAGGTCAGCGGGCGCAGGCCGTCCCTGCTCACCGCGGAGATGGTGAACACGGGCCAACCGCGTGCCTCGAACTCGGGGGTCACCATCTCGGCGAGCTCCGCCGCATCCGGCACGTCGGCCTTGTTCAGGATCACGATGCGGGGCCGGTCGGCGAGGTCACCGAGTCCCGCGTCGCCGGACAGCGCCGGGGTGTACGCGGCCAGCTCCGCTTCGAGTGCGTCGACGTCGGACACCGGGTCGCGACCGGGTTCGAGGGTCGCGCAGTCGACGACGTGCGCGAGCACCGCGCACCGTTCGAGGTGCCGCAGGAAGTCGAGGCCGAGTCCGCGGCCGTCGCTGGCGCCCGGAATCAGGCCGGGCACGTCCGCGACGGTGAACGTGGTGTCACCGCTGGACACGACGCCCAGGTTCGGCTGCAGCGTGGTGAACGGGTAGTCGGCGATCTTCGGCTTGGCCGCGGACAGCACCGACACCAGCGACGACTTGCCCGCCGACGGGAATCCGACGAGGCCGACGTCGGCGACCGACTTCAGTTCGAGCACCAGGTCGCGTTCGACGCCCTCCTCGCCGAGGAGCGCGAAGCCGGGCGCCTTGCGCGCCTTCGACGACAGCGCAGCGTTGCCGAGCCCGCCGCGCCCACCCTGCGCGGCGACGAACCGGGTTCCGGTGCCGATCAGGTCGGCGAGGATGCGGCCGTCCCGGTCCAGCACGACCGTGCCGTCGGGGACCTTGAGGACGAGGTCGGAGCCGTTGCCGCCCTCTCGGTTTCCGCCCTCACCCTGGCGGCCGTTGGTTGCCTTGGCGCGGGGATGGAAGTGGAAATCCAGCAGCGTGTGTACGTTCGAGTCGACGACGAGGATCACGTCACCGCCCCGACCGCCATTGCCGCCGTCCGGTCCGCCGAGCGGCTTGAACTTCTCGCGGTGCACCGAGGCACACCCGTTGCCGCCCTTGCCTGCGCTGACGTGCAGCGTCACGCGGTCGATGAATCGGGACATGACTGCCGGATCCTTCCCTTCAGTCGGTGAAAAGCAGGAGGGGCGGGCCGGGTGTGTGACCCTGGCCCGCCCCTCCTGGAAGCGTTGCTCGAAGCAGCAGACTCAGGCCTGTGCCTCGGCCGGAACGATGTTCACGGTCTTGCGTCCACGCTTGGTGCCGAACTCGACGGCACCGGCGGCAAGGGCGAACAGGGTGTCGTCGCCGCCACGACCGACGTTGACGCCGGGGTGGAAGTGCGTGCCACGCTGACGCACCAGGATCTCGCCTGCGCTGACGGACTGGCCGCCGAACCGCTTCACGCCGAGTCGCTGGGCATTCGAATCGCGACCGTTGCGCGAGCTGGATGCACCCTTCTTATGTGCCATGACAGACCCTCCTGGGTTGGAAGAAGACTCGGAGCCCGAGTTACTTGATGCCGGTGACCTTGAGGACCGTCAGCTTCTGCCGGTGGCCCTGACGCTTGTGGTAGCCGGTCTTGTTCTTGAACTTGTGGATCCGGATCTTCGGGCCCTTGGTCTGCTCGACGACCTCACCGGTGACCGTGACCTTCGCCAGCTTGTCGGCGTCGGTGGTCAGCTCGGCTCCGTCGACGAGGAGGACCGGGGTCAGCGAGACAGCAGCGCCGGGCTCACCCTCGATCTTCTCGACCTTGACGAGGTCACCAACAGCGACCTTGTACTGCTTTCCGCCGGTCTTGACGATCGCGTACGTTGCCATCGGACGGCTACCCCTTGCTAATTCGAACGTGCTCACGCGACTACCGCCGCGCGACTGGTCTGTGTACTTGCTTCCCCGGACACCCCGGCACCCGGACGGGCGCAGCAGAGCGGTGTCACCGAGTAGCGACCGCTCAAGGTTACGGGATGGCGATCGGCAGGGTCAAACCGCCCCACCCGCCGCCGTTGCCCGTGACCTCGAGCGGTCGGCCAATCACGATTCCGTCGGTGGTCCGGCGGGACGCCCGGCGGACCGCCGACGCGCACGCCGCTTCGGTGCGGCGGGCTCAGCTGCCGCCGCCTCCGCCGCGCCGGACACCGGCGTGGCCTCGACGGCGGCGGCCGGCTCGACGACCGGCTCGACCACGACCGCGGGTTCCGCAGGCGCCGGGTCCGGGTGCGCGGGAAGCGTCAGCACGGTCCCCTCGTCGACGCCAGCCACGGGTGCCGCGGCCGCGCGGGAGGCCCGGCGCGACCGGCGGCGCGGGCGCGCCGCTGCCGCGGGCTCGCCAGCGGGTTCCGGTGCAGGCTCGGAGACGGGTTCGGGCGCAGGCTCGGCGGCGGGTTCGGGTGCGGTATCCGCCGCGACGACCGGCGTCTCGACGGCAGGGTCCGCGACGACGTCCGCCGTCTCCGTGACGACGACCTCGGTGGCCGCGGCTGCGGCGTCCGCCGTGTCCGGATGCTCGTCCTCGGGGTGCAGGTGTGCGGCCATCGCCAACGCCACCGGGTGCGCCCGCTTGACGGACGCGTCGGCCTCCGCGGCGTGCCCGTCCTTCTCCGGTGCTGGCTCGGCGGCCTGCGCCTTGTCGCGGCCCCGCTTGCGGCGTCCGCCACCCGATTCGCCCTTGCCCTGGTTGCGGGAGCCGGAGTCGTCACCGGAGCGGACCTCGACCGGATCGGCGTGCACGACGATGCCGCGGCCGTGGCAGTGCTCGCAGGTGGTCGAGAACGCCTCGACCAGCCCGGTGCCCAGCTTCTTGCGGGTCATCTGAACCAGGCCGAGCGAGGTGACCTCGGACACCTGGTGCCGGGTCCGGTCGCGTCCGAGTGACTCGGTGAGCCGACGCAACACGAGATCCCGGTTCGACTCGAGCACCATGTCGATGAAGTCGACGACGATCATGCCGCCGATGTCCCGCAGCCGCATCTGCCGCACGATCTCCTCGGCGGCCTCCAGGTTGTTCCGGGTGACGGTCTCTTCGAGGTTGCCGCCCGCTCCGGTGAACTTGCCGGTGTTGACATCGACGACGGTCATCGCCTCGGTGCGGTCGATCACCAGGGTGCCGCCCGACGGCAGCCACACCTTCCGGTCGAGCGCCTTCGCCAGCTGCTCGTCGATGCGCCGGACCGCGAAGATGTCCGGTCCGCCCGCCGCAGGCTCGTACCGTTCCACCCGCGGCAACAGGTCGGGTGCGACGGTCCGGATGTAGTTTTCCACCGTCGACCAGGACTTCTCGCCCTCGATGACGATCTTGGAGAAGTCCTCGTTGAACAGGTCGCGCACGACCTTGACCAGCAGGTCCGGCTCCTCGTACAGGGCCTTCGGGTTACCCGACTTGCCCTTGTCCGCTGCCTCGGCCTCCTTCTCGATGTCGGACCACTGCGACTGCAGCCGCTGCACGTCGCGGGCGAGTTCCTCCTCGCTGACACCCTCCGCGGCGGTGCGGATGATGACGCCCGCCTCCGGCGGAACCACCTCCCGCAGGATCTCCTTGAGCCGCTTGCGTTCGGTGTCGGGCAGCTTGCGGCTGATCCCGGTGGACGTGCCGCCGGGAACGTAGACGAGGAACCGTCCCGCCAGCGAAATCTGGGTGGTCAGGCGGGCACCCTTGTGCCCGACCGGGTCCTTGGAGACCTGGACGAGCACCTGGTCGCCCGGCCTGAGCGCCTGCTCGATCTTGCGGCTGTTGCCGCCGAGACCGGCGGCCTCCCAGTTGACCTCACCGGCGTAGAGGACGCCGTTGCGTCCGCGCCCGATGTCGATGAAGGCCGCCTCCATCGACGGCAACACGTTCTGCACCCGTCCGAGGTAGACGTTGCCGACCATCGACGCGGACGCCGACGTCGTAACGAAGTGCTCGACGAGGACGTCGTCCTCGAGGACCGCGACCTGGGTCAGGCCGTCGGGGTGCGCGGCACCGCTCTTCTCCCGGACCACCATCACCCGGTCGACCGCCTCACGACGGGCCAGGAACTCGGACTCGGTGAGGATCGGCGGCCTGCGCCTGCCCGCGTCCCGGCCGTCGCGGCGGCGCTGACGCTTGGCCTCGAGCCGGGTGGATCCGGAGATGCCCTGCACCTCGTCCTTGGCGCGGGCCTTGGTGCGGGGTTCACGCTCGTGCACGACCGTCGTGACACCGTCGTCCTCGGTGGCGTCGCCGTCGCCGCTGCCCTTGCGACGGCGGCGGCGCCGACGACGCCTGCTCGTGCCGTCCTCGGACTCCTCCGCACCCGACTCGGCGTCGGCCGTCTCGGCCTCCGCCGCCTCGGTGTCCGCGTCCGCCGATGCGTCGGCCGCTGGCCCGTCCTCCGCGGGAGCGGTCTCGGTGTCGTCGGCGGTGTCGGTCTCCGCGCCCTGCTCACCGCGACCCCGGCCGCGGCCCCGGCGCCCGCGGCGGCGGCGCCGGCCCTGGCCCTCCGCGGACTCGTCGTCGGCGTGCTCCGCGCCGGCCGCTCCGGCCTCCTCGGAGGTCGTGGCCTCCGCGGCAGAACCATCCGCCTGCTGCTCGCTCGCCGTCGGCTCCTCGACCGCCGCGGCCGCGGCGGTTCCGGAGGTGACCTCGATCGGGGCCGCCTCGTCGGGGGCGGCCGCTTCCCGGCGCGCGCGGCGACGACGCGGTGCGGGTTCGGGGGCCGTCTCCGGCTGTAGGAACAGCGGGGCCTGGAACAGCGGCGGCTCGGTGGCCGCGGCGGGCGCCGCCTCGGCGTCGGCGTCGGTGAACAGGCCGGGCTGCTGCGGGATGTGCGCGTCGGCGATCAGGTCGGGGGCGGCGCGCAGCACCGGGTCGGCGGCGGAAGCCGATTCGGCGGCCTGCTCGGCGGCCGGTGCCGTCGGTGCGGCCATCGCCGCGTGCACGCGCTCGGCGAGCGCGCGGTCGATGCTGGACTGGGCGCTGCGCAGTTCCGTCCCGAACTCCGCGACCTGGGCGAGCACCTGCTTGCTGGTCACGCCGAGCATCTTGGCGAGGGCGTGAACGCGCATCTTCTCCGGGAACACCGGATCGGTGGGCTGTGAATTCTCGGGCGGCGCTTGGTCGGCCACGTAAGTCTCCTCGAGCCCCCGGGCGCGTCCATCCCTGTCGGATGTGCGCGGCCACTCGGGGGCGCTGTCTGGTCCTCACACCGGAGTGTGAGTTCGTCTGGTCTCGCTCCGCGCGGCTTGTCGGTGATCGAAACGGTCACGTCCAATTCGCGCGGAGCCTGGCGGGCTGAACTCCGCGTCCCGTGCGCCTGATCATCCAGCGTGCCGCCGGGGAGGGATTTCCTCGTCCATGGCGGCAGCGATGCGGGCATCGAGCCGTGGTGTCACCGGTTGGACCGCACGCAGCTCTCGACGGTGACGAAACGTGTGCGGGTCAACCGCTGTCAGTATCCCACACGTCCACGGTGCCCCGACCGACGCCGCACCGTGCGGGCGAACGAAACCGGCTCAGGTCCCCGATCGGATCGGGCAACCTGAGCCGGGGCTGCGGAAACGGGGCGGTCAGGGTCGTGCGAGCCGCGGGAACCAGAGCGCGATCTCCCGCTCGGCGGACTCGACCGAATCGGACCCGTGCACGAGATTCTGCTGACCGTCGAGGGCGTGGTCGCCGCGGATGGTGCCGGGAGCGGCCTTCTCGACGGGATCGGTGCCGCCCGCGATCTGGCGGAACGCGGCGATCGCCCGGTGTCCCTCGACGACGGCCGCGACCAGCGGGCCGGAGGTGATGAACTCGAGCAGGCCCGGGTAGAACGGCCGCTCGACGTGCTCGGCGTAGTGCTTGCCCGCCACATCCGCGTCGGCGGTGCGCATCTCCAGCGCGGCGACGGACAGACCCTTGCGTTCGACGCGCGCGAGAATGTCGCCGATCAGGTTGCGGGCAACGCCATCGGGCTTGATCAGTACCAGGGTGCGCTCAGTCACGAAAGGACAGAATAGTGGGTCAGTCCCGCTGCCCTGCCAGCAGTCCCCGCTCGATCCGCGCTTCGATGTCCTTGCGCAGGTACAGCAGGTACGCCCACACCGCGGCGAAGATCAGACCCATCACGCCGATCGCCGGGTGAATGAACCAGCCCGCGATCAGGCCGACCTGCAGGCCGAGGTCCAGACGCAAACCCCAGCGCCGGGACTGCACCCCGCACGCGAGGATCATCAGGACACCGAGCACGGTGAGGTACACGACCGCTCCGGTGCTGATGCCGGTGCCGAGCTTCGCGACCGCGGGGATCCCGAGGAAGACCACGATTGCCTCGAGGATCAGGGTGCCGGAGCAGACCCCGCGGAATCCCTTCCACGGGTCGGTGGTCGGGGGCTTGAACTGGGCAGGTTGATCGGGGGTGCTCACGCCGGGTCCTTTCCGAACAGGGTGCGGGCCTCGCCCGCGGTGACGACGGATCCGGTGACGACGACACCGGCGCCGGAGATGGCCTCGCCGGGTTCGGCGACCTCCTCGGCAAGCCCGATCGCCGTTTCGATCGCATCCGGCAGGGTCGGGGCAACGACCACCCGCTCGTCCCCGAACCGGGCGACCGCCAGGTCGGCGAGGTGCTCGACGTCCATCGCACGAGGGGAACCGTTGCGGGTGACCACAATCTCGTCGAAGACCGGTTCCAGCGCGGTGAGGATGCCGTCGGCGTCCTTGTCCCCCAATACCGCGACGACGCCGACGAGTTTGCGGAAGTCGAACTCGGCCGACAGCGCCGACGCGAGGGCGCGGGCCCCGTCCGGATTGTGCGCGGCATCGAGAAAGACGGTCGGCGCGTTGCGGACCCGCTCAAGCCTGCCCGGGTTCGTCAGCGACGCAAAGGCTTCCCGGATCGCGTCGGCGTCGAGCTGCCGGTCGGGACCCGCCCCGAAGAACGCCTCGACCGCGGCGAGGGCGAGCGCGGCGTTGCGGGCCTGATGTTCGCCGTGCATCGGCAGGAAGATGTCGGTGTACACCCCGCCGAGCCCCTGCAGTTCGAGTTGCTGCCCGCCGACCGCGATCTGCCGCGCAAGGACGGTGAACTCCGATCCCTCGCGGGCGACGGCCGCGTCCGCCTCCACCGCGCGGCGCAGCAGCACGTCCATCACCTCGGGTTCCTGCTGCGCGAGGATCGCGACGGTGTCCCGCGGCACCAGCGAGTCCGGCGCCTTCTTGATGATCCCGGCCTTCTCGGCGGCGATGCCTGCCAGGTCGGTGCCCAGATAGTCGGCGTGGTCGAGGCTGATCGGGGTGATCACCGCGACCTGGCCGTCGACGACATTCGTTGCGTCCCAGCGGCCCCCGAGCCCGACCTCGATGACGCCGACGTCGACGGGCGCCTCCGCGAACGCGGCGAACGCCATCGCGGTGAGCACCTCGAACTTGCTCATCGCCGGACCCCCGGCTGCCCGCGACTGGGTGTCGACCATCTCGATGTACGGCGCGAGCTCGCGGTAGGTGTCGACGTAGGTGCGCGGCGAGACCGGCGCGCCGTCGATGCTGATCCGCTCGGTCGCCAGCTGCAGGTGCGGGCTGGTGGTGCGGCCGACCCGGCGGTGCAGCCGAGTGAGCAGGGCGTCGATCATCCGGGTCACCGACGTCTTGCCGTTGGTGCCCGCGACGTGGATCGCCGGGTAGGCCTGCTGCGGGGACCCGAGCAGATCCATCAGCGCGGCGATCCGGGTCAGCGACGGCTCGATCTTCGTTTCGGGCCAACGCTTGTCGAGCTCGGCCTCGACCAGCGCCAGTTCCGCGAGGTCCACCGGGGACGGGGCCCCCTGCTCGTCGCTCACGCCCGACCCAACTCCTCGAGCCGCGCGGTGATGCGGGTGATCTCCTCCTGCGCCACCTGCTGACGTCCCTTGATCTTGTCGACGACCGCGTCCGGGGCCTTCGCGAGGAAGGCCTCGTTGCCGAGCTTCGCCGCGGTCCCGGCGAGCTCCTTCTCGGCCGCCGCGAGGTCCTTCTCGAGCCGCTTGCGTTCGGCGCCGAGATCGACGGCACCGGAGGTGTCGAGTTCGACGGTGACGGTGGCGCGGCTCAGCCGCACCTCGACCGACGCGGTCGCGGCGAAGCCGTCCGACGGCTCGGTGAGCTTCGCGAGCGACGACACCGACGCGAGCTGGGCCTCGATGTCGGCGTCCGCGGCGCCGGACAGCCGGGCCGCGACCTTCTGCGACGGCTTGAGTCCCTGGTCGCTGCGGAACCGGCGGATCTCGGTGACAAGCTTCTGCAGGTCGGCGATCCGGCGGGCGGAGTCCGCGTCGGTCGGGGTGCCGGTCGCGGCGGGCCAGGACGCGACGACGACCGACTCGCCGCCGGTGAGCACCTTCCACAGCGTCTCGGTGACGAACGGAATCACCGGGTGCAGCATCCGCAGCAGCGTGTCGAGGACGTTGCCGAGCACGGCCTTGGTGCCGTCTGCATGCGCGGAACCGTCCGCGACCTGCACCTTCGCCAGCTCGAGGTACCAGTCGCACACCTCGTCCCACGCGAAGTGGTACAGCGCCTCGCAGGCCTTGGAGAACTCGAACTTCTCGAACGCCTCGTCGACCTCGGCGCGGACCTGCTCGAGCCGGTCCAGGATCCAGCGGTCGGCGTCGGTGAGCTGCTCGCGGGCGGGCAGGTCGGCGACGACCGCGCCGTTCATCAGCGCGAACTTGGTGGCGTTGAACAGCTTGTTCGCGAAGTTGCGGGACGACTGCGCATGGTCCTCACCGACCGCGAGGTCGCTGCCCGGGTTGGCGCCGCGGGCCAGGGTGAAACGCAGCGCGTCCGCGCCGAACCGGTCCACCCAGTCCAGCGGGTCGATGCCGTTGCCGCGGGACTTCGACATCTTCTTGCCGAACTGGTCACGCACCAGGCCGTGCAGGAACAGGTCGGTGAACGGAACCTTGCCGCCTTGGACTGCATCGTCACCGGAGACGTAGGTGCCGAACATCATCATCCGGGCCACCCAGAAGAACAGGATGTCGTAGCCGGTGACGAGAACGCTGGTGGGATAGAACTTCTCGAGCTCGGGGGTCTGCTCCGGCCAGCCCATCGTGGAGAACGGCCACAGCCCGGACGAGAACCAGGTGTCGAGGACGTCCGGATCCTGCTCCCAACCCTCGGGCGCTGTCTCGTCGGGGCCGAAGCACGCCACCTCGCCGTCCGGGCCGTACCAGATCGGGATCCGGTGGCCCCACCACAGCTGCCGGGAGATGCACCAGTCGTGCATGTTGTCGACCCACGCGAACCAGCGCGGCTCCTGACTGGCCGGGTGGATGGTGGTCGCGCCGTCGCGGACCGCGTCGCCTGCGGCCTTCGCGAGCGCGTCCACCTTGACCCACCACTGCATCGACAACCGCGGCTCGATGGTCTCGCCGGACCGCTCGGAGTGGCCGACGCTGTGCAGGTACGGACGCTTCTCGGCGACGACGCGGCCCTGCTCAGCGAGGGCCTCGCGCACCTTGACGCGCGCCTCGAACCGGTCCATGCCGTCGAATTGCGTTCCGGTGTCCGCGATCCGACCCGCCTTGTCCATAATGGTCGGCATCGGCAGGTTGTGCCGCAGACCCATCTCGAAGTCGTTGGGGTCGTGCGCGGGGGTGATCTTGACGGCGCCGGTGCCGAACTCGGGGTCGACGTAGTCGTCGGCGATGATCGGGATCGCGCGGCCGGTGAACGGGTGCTCAAGGGTGGTGCCGACGAGATGCCGGTAGCGCTCGTCGTCGGGGTGCACGGCGACGGCGGTGTCGCCGAGCATCGTCTCGACGCGGGTGGTGGCGACGATGACGTGCGGCTCGGCGTCGTCGAGGGAACCGTAACGCAGCGAGACGAGTTCGCCCTCGACCTCCTCGAACTTGACCTCGATGTCGGAGATCGCGGTCTGCAGCACCGGCGACCAGTTGACGAGCCGCTCGGCGCGGTAGATCAGGCCGTCGTCGTACATCCGCTTGAAGATGGTCTGCACGGCACGGGACAGGCCCTCGTCCATCGTGAAGCGGTCGCGGGACCAGTCGACGCCGTCCCCGATGCGACGCATCTGACCCTGGATGGTGCCCCCGGATTCACGCTTCCAGTCCCACACCTTCTCGATGAAGGCCTCACGGCCGAGGTCCTCCTTCTTGGTGCCCGCGGCGGCGAGCTGCTTCTCGACGATGGTCTGCGTCGCGATGCCCGCGTGGTCCATGCCGGGCAGCCACAGCACCTCGAAGCCCTGCATCCGCTTGCGGCGGGTCAGCGCGTCCATCAGGGTGTGGTCGAGCGCGTGCCCCATGTGCAGGCTGCCGGTGACGTTCGGCGGTGGCAGCACGATGGAGTAGCCGGGCTTGTCGCTGGCGGCGTCGGCCTGGAAGTAGCCGGCCGCCACCCAGCCCTCGTACAACTGCTCCTCGACGGCGCTGGGGTCCCAGCTCTTCGGGAGGGCGTCTGCGGGGTTCTCGGGGTTCTGCGGCGCGGCACTGGTCACCTGCGCAATTCTAGAGAACGTCCCCTACCGTGGTTCCCGCCACATGGCCCACAGCGTGGGTCCGCCGTCGGGGATCACGATTTCCCGGGTCACCTCGAAGCCGAACCGCTGGTAGTACGGGACGTTCGACTCCTTGCTCGACTCCAGGTACGCGGGCGCGCGGTCGAGGTCGCACCGGTCGAGACGGGACCGCATCAGGGCCTGCCCGTGCCCGCCACCGCGGGCGGTCGGGTCGGTGCCGATGGTGCCGAGATACCAGTGCGGCCCGTCCGGGTGTGCGGCCTCGATCGTCGCGCCGACCGCGGCGGCGACCCCGGCCCGGCGCCCGAAGGCCCGCAGGATGGACGGGGCCATCACCAGTTGGGTCCACCGCGACTGCCGCCACCGATCGGGCGGATCCCACAGCGCCGCCCCGACGGCGCGGCCGTCGGCCGCGGCCACCTCAACGCCGCCGTGGGCCAGATGGTGGTGCCGGGTGAAGGCGGCGAACATCCGCGGCAGCCCGCGCCGCCGGTCCAGCGGGTCGGGCCACATCCACTGCATCACCGGGTCGTCATCGAACGCCCGACCGAGGACGCGGGCGAGTTCGGGAACGTCGGACCGGGTGGCGGGGTGCACGGTGGCCATGCCCGAGGCTATCCCGGAACCGGATCATTCGGTTGCCCCTACTCCGCCGATCGCAATGTCATTGCCTCTGCCTGCACCGACTGCCACCATGTCGCCATGGAGCCGCTGGAGATCACCGACCTGATCGCGGTTGCACCGGTGCGACGGGACGACGCCGCGACCCGGTTGCGGGCGTCGGGTCAGGAGCGTGCGGCCCGCCTGGTCGAGGCGCTTCCCGCGGTGGACGGCGTGCTCGACGCCGACCACTGCCGACGAGTGCTGCTCCGGATCCATGCCGAACTCCAACGGTTGGGCGAGGAGTTGCAGGTGCCGCGCCGGGTGGCCGACGAGATCAGGCTCATCACCCCGCGGCACACGGTGCGGCGGATCGTCGACGTCGGCTGCGGCACCGGGTACATCCTGCGCGGCCTCGCCCGTTCCGGCGCCCTCCCCGGTGTGGAACTGGTCGCCACCGACTTCAATGCCGACCTCGTCGACAGGGGACGCACGCTCGCCCGCCTCGACGACTGCGCCGTCCGCTTCGAGGTAGCCGACGCACTCGACCTGGCGACGGACGGCGTGCCGACCGTGGTGATCTCGACCGGCTTCCTGCACCACCTCGACCGCGCGCAGGTCCGCGAGTTCCTGGCCCGTCACGAGACCCCCACAATCGTCGGCTTCCTCCACTACGACCCGGAGCCAGGGTGGCTGACCAACCTGGGTTCCTGGGTCTTCCACCGCAGCCGGATGCGCGAACCCATCTCCCGGCACGACGGCAATCTGTCGATGCGGCGGGCGCACCCGACCGACTTCCTGCTGGGCGCTGCCACGGCGGCCGCGCCGTCGTTCGACGTCTCCTGCCGCGGTGGGCAGAGCCTGCACGGAGTGTGGCGCCCGCTGATCGGGGTGCGCGGGGCGGACGGGTGAACGTCGCGGCGCTGACGGTCCTGACGATCGCCCTGCTCGACGGCGCGTTCGCGGGCTATCGGGCGGCGCAGGGCCGGACGGGTCGACTCGCCACCCTGCGGCGCGACACCCTGGCGCAGGCGAGGGGTGTCGCGGTATGGGCGGCCCTGGCGGCTGGCCCCCTGGCGATCGGTCTGCTCGTTGTCCCGCGGGAGGTCCGCCGGACCGCGGCCGAGGCGCTGGCGGCGGCCCTGACACCGTTCGCCCTGGTCACACTCGTCGCCATCGCGACCTGGTGCGTCCTGCCGTGGCGGACCAGGTATCTGGCGATGGCGGTCGTGTTGGGGCCGATGACGTTGCTGCGCCCGGCGATCTGCGTGGCCGGCGCCGTTGCCGTGTGGATCGGGACCGGCGATCCGACCGCCACCGCCGCGGCTGGCGTGGCCGGGGGTGCACAGCTACTGGTGGAACCTGCGGTGGGACACCTCTGGTACACCAAAAACCCGGTGGCCGGCAGGGGCACGGTCGGGGTGTGATGGCGGCATGCACGTGTACGAGTACGCCGCCCACGATGCGGTCGGCCTGGCCACACTGATCCGGCAAGGGGACGTGACGGCGGCCGAGGTCGAGGCCGCGGCGCGGCGCGCGCTGGACGCGGTGAACCCGGACCTGAACGCGCTGACCCTGCCGGTGTTCGACCCGGCACCCGACGCCGACCCGTCGGGGCCGCTGGCCGGGGTGCCGATGGTCGTCAAGGACAGCGGCCCCGTCGTCCGGGGGATCCCGTTCACCCTTGGCAGCCGCGCCCTCCGCGGCGCCGTCGCTGGCTGCGATCTGGAGGTGATGCGCCGGTTCCGGGCCGCCGGGTTGGTCGCGCTCGGTCAGAGCACGGCACCGGAGCTGGGACTGAACTTCGCGACGGAATCCCGACGCTACGGGGCGACCCGCAACCCGTGGAACCTCGATCGCGGGGTCGGCGGGTCGAGCGGCGGGTCCGCGGCGTTGGTCGCGGCGGGCGCGGTGCCGATCGGGCACGGCAACGACGGCGCCGGGTCGCTGCGGGTCCCCGCGTCGTGCTGCGGGCTGGTCGGGCTCAAACCGAGCCGGGGCCGGGTGCCGGTCGGGCCGTCCGGTTCGAGCGGATCCTCGGGTGGTGGGGTGACCGGGGAGGTGGGGTTCGGCCAGGTGTACGAGTTCGGCCTGACCCGCACGGTCCGGGACTGCGCGGCCCTACTGGACGCGGTCAGCGGGCCGATCATCGGGGAGAAGTACGCCGCCGCTCCCCCGGCCGTGCCGTATCCGACGTCGCTGTCGACCGACCCCGGTCGGCTGCGGGTCGCGGTGTCCACCCTGGCCGGCGTGCCCGTCGACGCGCAGGTCGCGGACGCCGCAATCACCGCGGCGCGCGTCCTCGAGTGGATCGGGCACGACATCACCGAGGCAGCGCCCGCGGTATGCGAGGACGACGTCGTGGAGGCGTGCCTGCTCACCGCGTACTCGACGGGTGCGGCGATGCTGCGGGCCCCGATCCGACCGAATCCCGATCTGCTGGAGTCGGTGTCGCGGGTGGTTCTGCAGGAGGCCGCGGCCGCGCGGATGCCGGACGTCGCCGCCGCGATCGACGCCCAGGGCCGCGTCACCCGCGCGGTCGGGGACTTCTTCGCTCGCCACGATCTGCTGGTGACGCCAACGGTGGCACAGTTGCCGCCGCCGCACGGCACCCTCGACTACGACGCCGCGGGGCACACCGTCCGGTCGTGGATTCGGCGGATCCTCGAGTTCGGCCCGTTCACGGCCGCCTACAACGTGTCCGGCAATCCGGCGATCAGCCTGCCGCTGGCGCAGAGCCGGGAGGGGCTGCCGATCGGGGTGCAGCTCGTCGCCGCACCCGGCCGCGAGGACCTGCTACTTGCCGTCGCCGCCCAGCTTGAGCAGGCGGTGCCGTGGCGTGACCGGGTCCCGCCGCTGTCCGCGGATGGGTAGGGCGTGTCTCCTAATCCGTCTCGGCGCCGAAATGGGGAGTGGGAGACATGCCCTAGAGGTCAGCGCAGGCCGTGCCTGCGGGCGACGATCCGCTCGACCAGCCCGCGCGGCGCGATCCGGCGCAGCGCGAACACCATCGGGGCGTTGGAGCCGACGGCATACAGCGGTCGCGGCCGCTTGGCGTCGATCGCCGTCAGCACGGTCCGCGCGACCGTGTCCGCGCTGATCCCGGACCGTTCGTTGGCGTCGAGATGCTCGATCATCGTGCGGTAGTCGGCGGTGTACGGCGAGTCATCGGCGAGATAGTGGGTGCGCCGTTCGCCGATGCCGGTGGCGATCGAGCCGGGCTCGACGGTGGTGATCGCGACCCCGAACGGGGACACCTCGCGACGTGCGGCGGTCGCGAAGCCCTTGATCGCGGCCTTCGTCGCAACGTACGAGGATCGGTGTGCGAGTGGGAAACTCGCGAGCATCGACCCGACCATCACGACCCGGCCGGAGTGGCGGGCCCGCATGCCGGGCAGCAGCAGCTGGGTCAGCCGCACCGCGCCAAACACGTTGGTGCGGAACAGCCGTTCGATCGCGTCCATCGGCAGTTCCTCGAGCGGACCGCTCTGGCTCTCCCCCGCATTGTTGACGAGAACGTCGACGGCGCCCGCCGCGGCAGCGCAGGCGGCGATGGACGCCTCGTCGGTGAGGTCGAGCGGCAGGTATCGGACGCCGGGGATTGGGTTCGTGATCGCATCCGGGTTGCGGCTGGTGCCGTACACCGTCCACCCGCGTCCGGCGAGGGCCCCCGCGACCGCCGCCCCGATCCCCGACGACGCGCCCGTCACCAGTGCCGTCCGTGCACCCGACCCGCCCATGCCGCACCCTCCCTCGACGTAATTCCTCGACGACCGTAGTGCACGACACGCGCACCGCGGGCGAGTCACGCCGCCGACACCACGGACGCGGGAGCATGTGTCCGTGACGTCGTGGATACAGGTGCTGGTGGCAATGGCCGAGGGTCCGACCGCACCGGTTCACGGTGTCGTCCGGGTTGTCGATCCGGAACGGACGCCCGAACTCGTCAGCTGGGCGAGTGCCGGTGCACCCCCGGTGTTCGTGGGGCTGGGCGGCGACGAGGTCCGGCTGTGGCGGGACGGTCCGCGTACCCGGATCGACACCCGCACCGGCGAGCCGCTGTTCATTTGCGACGGCGACACCGCGTGGCGGTTCGAGCACGACGAACCACCGCTGCGCGCCGATGCGCGCCGGGTCCACTACCTCGGCCCCGGCCGCGAGTTGGCGGTGACCCGGCCCGCGACGGACTGGCTCGGTAATGACTTCACCCGACCGACCGGCCCGGTCGTCGACACCGAGTTCCTCGGCCGCCGCTGCTGGGAGGTCGAACTCGCGCCCCCACCGCGCAAGCCTGCGCCGATCCGGTTGATCGTGGACGCGGAGACCGGCGCGGTCCTGCAGCAGCGCAACGACGCGGCCGGGCTCGCCGGGCTGCAGCAGGTGCTGCACCCCGGCGAGCACCCCCGCCGGTGACTACTGCTTCGGGATCGCCGGATGCCCCTCGGACGCCTGCACGACGACGAATCCGCTGCCGGTCAGGCCCAACTGGTACGCCTCCCCCGACCCGCGTCCGACGACGGCGCCGAGCTTCGCGGTCTTGCGGATGGTGGACTGCAGCCCGGTCGACCACATCACCGCGCTCTGCATGTCGACGTGGGTCGGCACGTCGACGTTCAGCACCACCGGGGTGCCGTAGGCGGTGATCGCGAGGACCCCGTGACCGCTGAATGTGGTGTTGAACAGTCCGCCGCTGAGCATCGACGCGCCCTCGACACGGTTGATGTCCCAGCCCAGGGTGGACTCGAACGCGAGGACGTTGCCGCCGTTGACGGTCACCGACTCGCCCTCGAGTTCGAACAGGAAGATCTCGTCGGCGTCGGCCGCGAGAAACACGTCGCCGCTGCCGGACACCTGCATCAGCGACATGCCCTCGCCGGTGAGTGCCTTCTTGAAGAACTTCCCGATGCCGCCGCTGCCCTGGTACGCGAAGTCCACCTCACCCTGGTAGGCCACCATCGACCCCTGTCTGGCCAGGAAGTGCCCGCCGGTGCCCCGCAGGTCCACCTTGAGCATCCGCTTGTTCTGCAGCATGAATGTGCCTGGCGTCCCGCTGCGTTCGGTGTTGGTGAACAGATCGCTGCGCACAAGGGTCCTTCCGTTCGGGTGGTCAGCCGCCGAGCAGCGGAGCGATGCGCGGCGGAATGTCGTTCAGAGCGTATGGCAGCGACAGCACCGTGCTCCACGTCATCGCCTCGGCGGCCGCGTCGTCGAGGATGATGACGCGGCCCCCCTCCACGACGGGCAGACCCGCGTAGACGGGTGTCGCCGCGAGCTCAGCACGGAGCTTGTCGCCGAAGCCGCCGCCGGCATACCAGACGAGCAGGTCCGTGTCGGCGAGGGTCAACTGTTCGGTACTGATCGGGGCGAAGTTGGTGCCGGTGATCTGTTGGGTGACAGGAGGATTCACGAAACCGAGTTCGGTGAAGAACCGCACCTTCGGGTCCTCGGGGCCGTAGACCCCGAACTGGCCGGGCCCCTTCAGCGCACCGACGATCACCGTCCTGCCCGCAAATTCCGGGTGCGCGGCCGCGACGTCGGTGAACTGCTGCTGCACGGCGTTGACGAGGTCGTCGGCCTGCGCCGACCGGCCGAGGGCCTTGCCGATGGTCCGGGTCTGGATCTGCCAAGGCACCCCGAAGTCGGCGAACTCCGCGGGCTGCCCGACGGTCGGCGCGAGGGCGGACAGCGTGTCGTGCTCGTTCTGCGTCAGCCCGGAATAGGTGCCGAGGACCAGGTCCGGGTCGGTGGCCGCCACCGCCTCGATGTCCAGCCCGGCGCCCGCGGTGCCGATCACGGCCGGGTGCGCGCCGCCGAGGCGGTCATGCGCCCACGGCCAGGTGGCGTCGGGCTGATTGCCGTACCAGTCGAACACCCCGACCGGGACGACCCCGAGCGCAAGGATCGCGTCGTGGTCATTGTAGCCGACGCTGACCACCCGCCGCGGGTCGTCGGCGACGACCACCCGGCCATACTTGTCGCCGAGGGTGGCGCCCGTCGAGCCACTCGGCTGGGCGTCTCCGCTGCCGCACCCGGTGGCGACGGCCAGCGCGACGCCGGAGGCCCCGATCAGGAACCCGCGACGGGTCAGACGATCCATGTTCTCCACCCTCATGCTCACGGAAAGAAGGTGAGGCTATCCCAATTTGCGACACCCGTGTGCGGTGTTGCCTATCGGTCCGCTCCCGATCGCGCCACTATGGACACATGACTCGCAAAGCCCCGGCACAGGACATCGACGAATCCCAGGTCGCGGTCAGCCCCCCGAAGGACCACGCCGCGGGGGTCAAGGCCGTCGTGGTGTCAATGGAGCGAGCCGTCGAGCAGATGGGGGTGGCGCGCACCGCCCAGACGTTGACCCGGCTGAACCAGCGGCACGGCTTCGACTGCCCCGGCTGCGCGTGGCCGGAGACGCCCGGGCACCGCAAGCCAGCCGAGTTCTGCGAGAACGGCGCGAAGGCGGTCGCGGAGGAGGCGACGCTGCGGACCGTCACCCCGGAGTTCTTCGCCGCGCACCCGCTGGCCGAACTGGCGGAGAAGACCGACTACTGGCTGGGTCAACAGGGCCGGATCACCCATCCGATGGTGCTGCGGGAGGGGGCGAGCCACTACACCCCGATCGACTGGGACGAGGCCTACCGGCTGATCGCCGACACGTTGACCGCGCTCGCCACGCCGGATGAGGCCGTCTTCTACACCTCGGGCCGCACCAGCAACGAGGCCGCATTCCTGTACCAGTTGATGATCCGCAGCTTCGGCACCAACAACATGCCGGACTGCTCGAACATGTGCCACGAGTCGTCGGGCAGTGCGCTGACCGAGTCGATCGGCATCGGCAAGGGCTCGGTGACCGTCCCCGACCTCGAGTACGCGGACCTGATCCTGATCGCGGGCCAGAACCCGGGCACCAACCATCCGCGCATGCTGTCGACGCTGGAAGCGGCAAAGGGCAACGGCGCGAAGATCATCGCGATCAACCCACTGCCCGAGGCCGGACTGCTGGGGTTCAAGGATCCGCAGAAGGTCGGCGGCGTGATCGGCAAGGGCGTCGAGATCGCCGACGAATTCCTGCAGATCCGACTCGGCGGCGACATGGCGCTGTTCCGCGGATTGGCGCGGCTGCTGTTCGAGGCGGACGACGCCGCGCCGGGCACGGTGCTGGATCGGGACTTCATTGCCGAGCACTGCGCGGGATTCGAGGAGTACGAGCGAGCGGCCCGCGCCGTCGATCTCGACACCGTCCTCGACGCGACCGGACTGACCAGCACCCAGCTGCGGGACACGGCGGACGCGTTGATCCGTTCCCGGCGGACGATCGCGTGCTGGGCGATGGGGCTGACCCAGCAGACGCACGGCGTCGCGACGATCCAGGAGATCACGAACCTGCTGCTGATGCGCGGCATGATGGGCAAGCCGGGCGCCGGTGTCTGCCCGGTCCGCGGGCACTCGAACGTGCAGGGCGACCGGACGATGGGCATCTGGGAGCGGATGCCCGACAGCTTCCTCGACGCGCTCGACCGCGAGTTCGGCATCACCAGCCCCCGCAAGCACGGCCTCGACACCGTCGACGCGATCCGCGCGATGCGGGACGACCACGCCCGGGTGTTCATGGCGATGGGCGGCAACTTCCTTCGCGCCACCCCGGACACGGCCGCCACCGAGGATGCGCTGCGCCGCTGCCGATTGACGGTGCAGGTGTCCACGAAGCTGAACCGCTCGCACGTGGTCACCGGCGCCACCGCGCTGATCCTGCCGACCCTGGGCCGCACCGACAAGGACATCCAGGCAGGCGGCAAACAGCTGGTGTCCGTAGAGGATTCGATGTCGATGGTGCATCTGTCCCGCGGCAGCCTGACGCCGGTCAGCGAGCACCTGCGCAGCGAGGTGGCGATCATCTGCGACCTGGCACGCGAACTGCTCGGCGCCGAACACAGCGTGCCCTGGCTGGCGCTGTCCGCCGACTACGACCGGATCCGGGACGCCATCGCCCGGGTGGTGCCCGGGTGCGAGAACTACAACGAGCGGGTCCGCCGCCCGGACGGCTTCCAGCTGCCGCATCCGCCGCGGGATCGGCGCGAGTTCCCCACCACCACCGGGAAGGCGAACTTCGTCACCGGCGAGCTGCAGTGGGTGCCGACACCCCCCGGCCGGCTGATCCTGCAGACGCTGCGCAGCCACGACCAGTACAACACCACGATCTACGGCCTCGACGACCGGTATCGCGGCGTCAAGGGTGGGCGCCGGGTGATCTTCGTGTCCGCCGCGGACCTGGTCGAGTTGGGGCTGATCGACGGATCCCGGGTGGACATCGTCTCGGAGTGGACGGCAGCCGACGGCACCGTCGAGGAGCGGCGGGTGTCGGACTTCCGGGTGGTCGAGTACTCCACACCGAAGGGCAACGCCGCCGCCTACTACCCGGAGACCAATCCGCTGATCCCGCTCGATCACGTTGCCGCCAAGTCGAACACGCCGGTCTCGAAGGCCGTGGTGGTGCGGTTGGAGCCGGTCGGCTGATGGGTCGGGTCACCGCGAGGCGGCCGGTGCTGCGGATCGGACCGTCCGGCACCGTCCGGCGCCCGGACAGCCTCGCCGTCGAGGAGCCCCTGGAGATCCGGATGGGCGGCCGATCGCTGACCGTCACCATGCGCACCCCCGGACACGACGTCGACCTGGTGCATGGATTCCTGCTCGGCGAGGGGATCATTCGGTCCGCCGACGACGTCACGATGATCCGGTACTGCGACGGGGTCGACTCCGACGGCGCGAACACGTACAACGTCCTCGACGTCGCACTGACCGCCGGAACACCGGAACCTGTTGTTGCCCAGCGGAACTTCCTGAGCACCTCGGCCTGCGGGGTGTGCGGGAAGGCGTCGCTCGATGCGGTCCGGGTGCGGGCGCCATACGACCTCACCGCGTCGACGCTGACGGTGCCCGCGACGGTGCTCGCCGCCCTCCCGGACACGATGCGCGCCCGGCAGCGGGTGTTCGACTCCACCGGCGGCCTGCACGCGGCCGGGCTGTTCACCGCCGACGGCGCCCTGCTCGCGCTGCGGGAGGATGTCGGCCGACACAACGCCGTCGACAAGGTCCTCGGCTGGGCAGTCACCGAGGGTCGGGTGCCGCTGTCGGGGACGATCCTCGCGGTCAGCGGCCGCGCCTCGTTCGAGCTGGTGCAGAAGGCCGTGGTGGCCGGGGTACCGATGCTCGCCGCGGTCTCCGCGCCGTCGTCCCTGGCGGTCGACCTCGCCGCCGAGTCCGGTCTCACGCTGGTGGGGTTCCTCCGCGGCGAGACAATGAACGTCTACGCCGGGGCGCAGCGGATCGCCGTGCCGTAGGGCGCCCGCCGGTCACGAACGGGCGGTTGCCGGACCATCGCCCAAGAGGCGTGTCCAGTAACCGCCCGTTCGACGCGATCACATGGTCAATTCCAGCTGGGCGTCCAGGTCGTCGTCGGACGACGGGATCGCCTTCGGCCCGAGTCCGTTCGCGGACATAAAGGCGATCAGCCGCTCAAGCAGCTCGTGACCATTCCGCAACTGCGTCAGCCGCGACGACTTCTCGTCCGAGAAGGGCTCCAGCCTGCGGATCTCGGCGTTGATCTGGTTGTCCCGGTCCGTGATGCGGACCCACAGCGCCTCGTCGTGCGGGAGATTCAGCTGCGTCAGCGCGTACTCGGCTGCGACCTGCGCGACCAGGGTCCGCGGATCGTCCTCCGCCTGGTTCGTCGAGCCAACCGTCGCCGCCACCGTCGCCATCATGGCACCGGTGGATGCCAACCCCCCGACTGCCGCAATCCCGCCCACCATGCCGCCCGGGCCGAAACCGGCGAGCGCTCCAACGATCGCCGCACCGCCCGCGACTCCGACCGGAGCGGCCACCATCAGGCCGATCGGGGCGGCGGCCACGAGTACGAGTCCCGCCGCCGCGATAAGCCACCGACTCTTGGTCGCATCGGCGAACTTGTTTCGGAGGCTCTTCGGTTCCAGTGCACTGCGCCGAACCTCGACAATCGCTTTCCGCACGACGACACCGAAGTGACTGTTCAGTCCGAGGTCCATGGCAATGTTCGGCAGCGCATCGAGCGGCGCGTCACCGCAATCAATTTCGTACGGTGCCGTGCTGTTCGCCGTTGCAAGCACGGCCATGTGCCGCACGGACTCGGCCTCGGACCACCGCAGCGGAATGGACGGCATCCGCCCCTCGGCCAGGGTCAGCCATTCCGCGGGCACCGGACGGCGGTCCTCGATCATCTGGCGGGCCACCGCGACGTCAGCATCGCGAAGAAGCTGGGCCGCATCGCCGAATCGCTGCTTGACCTCTGGGTCGGCGATCTTCAGCGCCACCTGACGGTTGAACTGCATTACCAGCAGTCGTAGCGCGTCGCCGTCACCGAGATGAGCGGCTACCGCCGAATCGCCACGGTAGGTCGGGTCGGGCGTTGGCCACACGGCCTGGCCGATCAATCCTGCGATCGATTCGTGCCGAAGGTATCTCACACTGTCATGGGCGCCCGCCGCGACGACCTTGGCCGGGCCGAGATCGTCGAGACGGACCAGGAAGTCCTGCGCGGCGGGGAAGAGCCAGGCGAGGCCGCGCCCCATCGTGACCGGATCCCAGGGGCAGAAGAAGTTTGACCAGTCATCGACGCGCGAGTACGGGAACTTCTTGAGGAGCCGCTCGGCACCCTTGTGCAATGCCTTGGAATGCGCGGGACTACCGATCGTGACGAAGCGCCGCACGTGAACACGATCCGGCAAATGATCGAGAAGGTCGAGCGCGATCACACTGCCGAGGCTGTGCGCGACGAGCACCACGTCACCATGCAGTCCGTCGAGGTCCTTGAGGATCCGCGTCATAACGGCGCCGCGGACACCGTCGCGCTCCACGTAGTTCTGAACGGCCTTCAATGGACCCGGGGCGACCTTGACAACGCCAGCGGCTCCGCCCTTCGCCACCGGGTCGGCCACCTTGCCGAACCCGTATGTACCCATCGTCGGATCCTTCTGCAGCTGCCGCTGAATCCAGGCCTGACGCTGCTCGTAGCGACGGCGACACTGACTGTCGTCCTTCGACTTATAGGTGACCCCGGGCAGCGACTCGTTGCTGCCCTTGTCCATCAGCAGGTCGTCGTACCTCGGCGCCACCACATCGCCGTGGTCGAGCGAGCCGAATCCACGGTGGTACAGCCCGGTGTTCAGTGCCGTCAGCCATGCCCGGTCCGGGTCACCGTCACCGACGCCGTGGAGAAAAACAACCTTCGGTGTGGACATCGTGTTCCCTTCGAGCTGATCCAGAGCCGCTGCTGCACGCGGATTCTGACACAGGAGCGCCCCCCTCCGGCCAGGTAACGCAGCGCTGTCGTTCGAACGGTCCACCCCACACAGACCCGGCCCGCCAAAACTCAGGTGCACAGGGGTTGCCCTGCACGCACAGGGCCAATCGACACAGAAGACGGGTGTGCACGGTCGATTACCCGTGTGCGCACCCCACCTGACGATCTGCGACACTCGGGGCGTGACTCAACCGGGCTACGACGCGCTCGCCGATCTGTACTCCGAAACGTTTCCGTCCGCCTATCAGACGGCCCTCGAGCGGCACACGATCGCGGCCTTCGCCGAACTCGTCGGCGACGGGCCCGCGGAGGGTGTCGTGGTGGATGTGGGGTGCGGACTCGGTGGCATCACCGCCGACCTCACCGCACGCGGTCTCGAGGTGATCGGCGTCGACCCGAGCCGCGGCATGCTCGACATCGCCCGCCGCGACCACCCGCACCTCGAGTTCGCCTGCGACGACGCGTTACTCGGATCGGTGGACTTCGACGGCAGGCCGGTCCGCGCGATCCTGGCACGGTACAGCCTGATTCACGTCCCACCGGCGGATGTCCCGGCGGTGCTGGCTCGATGGGCCGCACTGACGGGTCCCGGTGCACTCGTCGCGGTCGCCGGTCAGAGCACCGATACGCCCGGCGAGATCGTCGAGTTCGATCACGTCGTCCGCCGGGCCTGGCGGTGGCACCCGGATGCGCTGGCCCGGGCACTGGCCGACGCGGGCTTCGACGAGGAGTGGCGGATGACGAGCCGACCGGATGTGCTGCACCGGTTCCCGGACGTCCACCTCGTCGCCCGCCGCCGCCCGTAACCACCCCGGACGGCGGCGGACCGGGTCAGTTGCCGCGCCGGATCCACTCCTCCAGGTGCGGCGACTCGGCGCCGAGGGTCGTGCCGTCCCCGTGCCCGGTGTGCACCCGCGTCTCCGGCGGCAGCGCGAACAGCCTGTCGCGGATCGACCCGATGATCGTCGGGAAATCCGAGTACGAGCGCCCCGTCGCACCGGGACCGCCCGCGAACAGGGTGTCGCCGGTGAACAACTCCCCCGCCTCCGGCAGGTACAGGCACGTCGACCCCGGCGAGTGACCTGGCGTCGCGATGGCCTGGATATCGGTGCCCGCCAACGTGATCCGCTGTCCGTCCTCCAGCGTCCCGTGCGCGACGCCGGGGTGCGTCATCTCCCACAGCATGTTGTCGGCGGGGCTAAGGAGGATCGGTGCGTCCAGCCGCTCGGACAGTTCGGGGGCGACGGTGATGTGATCGTTGTGCCCGTGTGTACACACGATCGCGACGACCTTCCGGCCCGCGACCGCATCGACGATCGGCTGGGCGGTGTGCGCGGCGTCCACGATCACGACCTCGGAGTCGTCCCCGATCAGCCAGATGTTGTTGTCCACATCCCAGCTGCCGCCGTCGAGTTCGAACGTCCCCGACGTGACGACGCGGTCCACCCGGAACCCGTTCCCCGTCGCTGCGCTCGCCTCGCGCGTCACAGCACGACCACCGAACGCAGCACCTCACCGCGGTGCATCGACTCGAACGCCGCCTCGACCTCGTCGAGCGCGATCCGTTCGGTGACGAACTTCTCCAGCGGCAGTCGTCCCTGCCGGTACAGGTCGACGAGCATCGGGAAGTCCCGCTCGGGCAGGCAGTCGCCGTACCACGACGACTTCAGCGCGCCGCCGCGGGAGAAGAAGTCCACCAGCGGCATCTCCAGGGTCATGTCCGGGGTCGGGACCCCGACGAGAACCACGGTGCCTGCCAGGTCCCGCGCGTAGAACGCCTGCTTCCACGTCTCCGGGCGGCCGACGGCGTCGATGACCACGTCCGCACCGAATCCGCCGGTGAGGTCCTGCACGGCCTCGACGACGTCGAACTCGGTCGCGTTCAGCGTGTGGGTGGCGCCGAGGTCCCGCGCCCACTCCAGCTTCTTGGCGTCGCGGTCGATCGCGATGATCGTGTTCGCGCCCGCGAGCCGCGCGCCCATGATCGCGGCGTCACCGACGCCGCCGCAGCCGATGACGGCGACCGAGTCGCCGCGGCCGACATTGCCGGTGTTCATCGCCGCGCCCATGCCCGCCATGACGCCGCAGCCGAGGAGGCCAACGACGGCGGGGTCGGCGGCGGGATCCACCTTGGTGCACTGGCCTGCGTGCACGAGCGTCTTGTCGGCGAAGGCACCGATCCCCAACGCCGGGGTCAGCTCGGTGCCGTCCTCGAGGGTCATCTTCTGCGTCGCGTTGAACGTGTCGAAGCAATACTGCGGGCGGCCCCGCTTGCAGGCACGGCACTGCCCGCACACGGCCCGCCAGTTCAGCACGACGAAGTCGCCGACGGCGACGGAATCGACACCCTCGCCGACGCTTTCGACGACACCCGCCGCCTCGTGGCCGAGCAGGAACGGGTACTCGTCGTTGATGCCGCCGTCCCGGTAGGTGAGGTCGGTGTGGCAGACGCCGCATGCGGCGACGGCGACGACGACCTCGCCGGGGCCGGGGTCGGGGACGGTGATCGGGACGATCTCCACCGGGGCGCCCTTCGAGCGCGCGATCACACCTCGTACCTGCTGCGGCATTTGCCTGATCTCCTCACATGTCCGGCGGGCGCACCGTTGCGATACCCGCGCTGTCGACCGTAACCCCGACGCGCGGGATGGACGAGCAGAGCACGGCGCCCCCACCGGTCGGTGGGGGCGCCGTGGTCCGCTGAAGCTGCTACGCCGACTTGTCGCGGCGCTCGCGGTCCGGCTTGCGCGGCACGATCGTCGGCAGCACGTTGTCGTTGACGGTCTCCCCCGTCACGACCACCTTGGCGACGTCGTCGCGGCTCGGGATGTCGTACATCACCGGCAGCAGGACCTCTTCCATGATGGCGCGCAGGCCGCGGGCGCCGGTGCCGCGCAGGATCGCCTGGTCGGCGACCGCCTCGAGCGCGTCCGTGGTGAACTCGAGTTCCACCCCGTCCATCTCGAACAACCGGGTGTACTGCTTGACCAGGGCGTTCTTCGGCTCCGAGAGAATCTGGACGAGGGACTCCTTGTCCAGATTCGTCACCGACGCAACCATCGGGAGGCGCCCGATGAACTCGGGGATCAGCCCGAACTTGATCAGATCCTCCGGCATGACCTCGGCGAAGTGGTCCTGGGTGTCGATTTCCGCCTTCGACCGGACCTCCGCACCGAACCCGAGCCCGCGCTTGCCGACCCGGTCGGCGACGATCTTCTCCAGGCCGGCGAACGCACCGGCGACGATGAACAGCACGTTGGTGGTGTCGATCTGGATGAACTCCTGGTGCGGATGCTTGCGCCCGCCCTGCGGCGGCACGCTCGCCTGCGTGCCCTCCAGGATCTTCAGCAGCGCCTGCTGCACGCCCTCACCGGACACGTCGCGGGTGATCGACGGGTTCTCCGACTTGCGGGCGATCTTGTCGACCTCGTCGATGTAGATGATGCCGGTCTCGGCGCGCTTGACGTCGTAGTCGGCGGCCTGGATCAGCTTGAGCAGGATGTTCTCGACATCCTCGCCGACGTACCCGGCCTCGGTGAGCGCCGTCGCGTCGGCGATCGCGAACGGCACGTTGAGCATCTTCGCGAGGGTCTGCGCCAGGTAGGTCTTGCCGCAGCCCGTCGGGCCGAGCATCAGGATGTTCGACTTCGCCAGTTCGACGGTCTCACCGCGCACGTCCCGGCCCTTGTCGCCGGCCTGGATGCGCTTGTAGTGGTTGTAGACCGCGACCGCGAGGGTCCGCTTGGCCGCGTCCTGGCCGATCACGTAGTTCTCGAGGAAGTCGCGGATCTCGGCCGGCTTCGGCAGCTCGTCGAGCTTGACGTCGCTGGACTCGGCGAGCTCTTCCTCGATGATCTCGTTGCACAGGTCGATGCACTCGTCGCAGATGTAGACGCCGGGGCCCGCGATGAGCTTCTTCACCTGCTTCTGACTCTTACCGCAGAACGAGCATTTCAGCAGGTCTCCGCCGTCACCGATGCGTGCCATCTCGTCAGGTCCTACTTCCTTCTCAGCTGCACTCGCTACGGGTGCTGACCGTTCCGGTCCGGCCGGTTGGGTTGCTGTTGGGCCGATGTCGCATGGGCCGCGCCCGACGGGCGTAACCCCTGACTGTGACCGTACCCGCCCAGCCGGAACGGGGTCGACTTGTTGACCGTGTTTCGCGCCGACCCGCCCGGACCGTTACAGGTCGGGCGGGTCGACACCCAGACGTCACAAGCGCACGGGGCGCGTCACTTCTGCGCGGAGAGCTTCCGGTACTCGAGGACGTTGTCGATGATCCCGTAGTCCTTGGCCTCCTCGGCCGTCAGGATCTTGTCCCGGTCGGTGTCCTTGCGGATCACCTGCGGATCCTTGCCGGTGTGCCGACCGAGGGTCTCTTCCATCAGCCTGCGCATCCGCTCGATCTCGGCGGCCTGGATCTCCAGGTCGGAGACCTGCCCCTGGATGCCGCCGGTCGCGGGCTGATGGATCAGCACCCGCGCGTTCGGCAGCGCGAGACGCTTGCCCGGGGTGCCCGCCGCGAGCAGCACGGCGGCCGCCGACGCCGCCTGCCCGAGGCACACGGTCGTGATGTCGGCACGCACGTACTGCATGGTGTCGTAGATCGCCATCAGCGCGGTGAACGAGCCGCCGGGCGAGTTGATGTACATCGTGATGTCGCGGTCGGGGTCCTGCGACTCCAGCACCAGCAGCTGCGCCATCAGGTCGTTCGCGGAGACGTCGTCGACCTGGTTGCCCAGGAAGATGATTCGCTCCTCGAACAGCTTGTTGTACGGGTCGGAGGTCTTGACGCCGTAGCTGGTCTGCTCGGTGAACTGCGGCAGGATGTAGCGGGCCGACGGTCCGGCCGGGGCGGTGCCCGAGAGCGCGCGCGGGGTGTAGAGGTTGGTCATCTGCTTCTCCAGGAAGGTAGGGGGCGTCGGGGCGGACGTGCCGTGCTGCCTAGTTGTTTCCGGTGCCGCCGGCCTGCCGCGCGCGGGAGATGACGTGGTCGACGAAGCCGTACTCGAGGGCCTGGGTCGCGGTGAACCAGCGGTCGCGATCCGAGTCGATCGTGATCTGCTCGACGGTCTGACCGGTGTGCTCGGCGATCAGCTCGGCCATCTCACGCTTGGTCTGCGCGAACTGCTCGGCCATGATCGCGATGTCGGCGGCGGTGCCACCGATGCCGGCGGACGGCTGGTGCATCATGATCCGCGCGTGCGGCAGCGCGTACCGCTTGCCCCGGGTGCCCGCGGAGAGCAGGAACTGACCCATCGACGCGGCAAGGCCCATGCCGAAGGTCGCGATGTCGCACTCGGCGAACTGCATGGTGTCGAAGATGGCCATGCCCGCCGTCACCGAACCGCCGGGCGAGTTGATGTACAGCGAGATGTCGCGGGTCGGATCCTCCGCCGACAGCAGCAGAATCTGCGCGCACAGCTTGTTGGCGATGTCGTCGTCGACCTGGGTACCGAGGAAGATGATGCGCTCGCGCAGCAGTCGCTCGTACACCGAGTCGCTGAGGTTCAGACCTGACGTGGCCGAAGTCATGACGGTGCCCTGCGACGCCGCCGGGTTCTGTGAAGTCACGGTACCTGCCTTCTCGATCGCTGAATGTTCTCGATCACTGGGTTGCCCGACCACGCACGAGTCGCGAGCGGGGAACGTTGTGTCCTGACACAGACACTAACGAACAGGGGCGGCCCCGGAGTCCCGGTGCCGCCCCTGTTCGCTGATGGCGTGAAAACTAGCTCTCGTCCGCCGCCTCGGCCTCGTCGTCCGGGCTGCCGAACAGTTCCTTGGTGTCGACGGTGGCACCGGTGGTGTCGGTGACCGTGAACTTCTCGACCACTCCGGCGAGCGCCTTGCCGCGACGCACGTCGGCGAAGACCGCACCGAGCTGGCCCGCCTGCTGGATCTGCTGGATGAACTGGTCCGGCGCCATGCCGTACTGCTGCGCCTGGAACAGGATCCGCTCGGTCAGCTCCTGCTGGCCGACATTGGTGCCCTCGGCCTCGGCGATCGCGTCGAGCAGCAGCTGCGTCTTGACCGACTTCTCGGCGGACGTCTTGGCGTCGGCCTCGAACTCCTCACGCGAGGAGCCCTGCGACTCGAGCAGCTCGGCGAGCTTCGCCTCGTCGTGGTCGAGGCCGTGGACCGCGTCGTGGATGGCGGCGTCGACCTCGGCCTTGACGACGGCCTCGGGCAGCGGGACCTCGACGGTCTCGAGCAGGGTCGCGAGGACCTTGTCCCGGATCTGGCCCGCCTGCTCGACCTTCTTGACGCGCGCAACGCGCTCACGCAGGTCGGCGTTCAGCTCGTCGAGGGTGTCGAACTCGCTGGCCATCTGGGCGAACTCGTCGTCGGCCTCGGGCAGCTCACGCTTCTTGACGGTGTCGACCTTGACGGTGACAACCGACTCCTTGTCGGCGTGCTCGCCCGCGACCAGCTTGGTGGTGAACTCCTTCGACTCACCGGCCTTCAGACCGATGATCGCCTCGTCGAGGCCCTCGATCAGCTGGCCGGACCCGACCTCGTGGGACAGGCCGGTGGTGGAGGCCTCCGGGACGTCCTCGCCGTCGACGGTCGCGGACAGGTCGATGGAGACGAAGTCGCCTTCCTCGGCGGCCCGGTCGACGCCGACCAGGGTGCCGAAGCGCTGACGCAGCGACAGCAGCTGCTCGTCGACGGCCTCGTCGGTGATCTCGATCGGGTCGACCTCGACGGCCAGCGCCGCAAAGTCGGGCAGGGTGATCTCGGGGCGCACGTCGACCTCGGCGGTGAACGCGAGCTCCTGGCCGTCCTCGATCTTGGTGATCTCGATCTCGGGCTGGCCGATCACCTTGACCTCGCCGGCGACGACCGCCTCCTGGTAGCGGCCCGGCAGCGCGTCGTTGACGACCTGCTCAAGCACCGCGCCGCGACCGACACGCGCCTCGAGCAGCTTCGCCGGGGCCTTGCCCGGGCGGAAGCCGGGGAGACGGATCTGCTGCGCGAGGGCCTTGTACGCCTTGTCGAAGTCGGGCTTGAGCTCCTCGAAGGGCACCTCGACGTTGATACGGACCCGCGTCGGGCTCAGCTGCTCGACGGTGCTCTTCACGGACATGCTCCTTCGTGTGGTCTATCCGGTGTGCGGGCACCCGATCTTCGGATGCCCGCGTCTGTTTCGTGTTGTCCCTGGTCGGGGTGACAGGATTCGAACCTGCGACCCTCCGCTCCCAAAGCGGATGCGCTACCAAGCTGCGCCACACCCCGTCCGTTCGCGAAGTACCGACCCCGCGAATCGAAACCGCGGCGCCCGCACCGAGTGGGAATCCTACGACCACCCGATTGGCGAATCCAAAGCGAGGTTATGTACAGTCTCCAACGCAGACGGCAGTCATGGCGATCCCAAGTTGTCGTATGCGTCGGGGATGTAGCTCAATGGTAGAGCCCTAGTCTTCCAAACTAGCTACGCGGGTTCGATTCCCGTCATCCCCTCCAGCAGGGCAAAGCCCGCCACCATTCGGTGGCGGGCTTTTTCGTTTCCCTGGACCGCCCCGCAGCGCCGCGCACCGATCTAAGGTGCAACCTGTTACAGGTTTGCCACCGAATCAGTGAAGGAACCGCGCATGCACACCCCGCTCTGCGATGACCTCGGCATCGAGTTCCCCATCTTCGCGTTCACCCACTGCCGCGACGTCGTCGTCGCGGTCAGCAAGGCGGGCGGCTTCGGAGTGCTCGGCGCGGTCGGGTTCACCCCCGAGGAGCTCGAGATCGAGCTGAACTGGATCGACGAGCACATCGGCGACCACCCCTACGGTGTCGACATCGTCATCCCGAACAAGTACGAGGGCATGGACTCGAACCTGTCCGCGGACGAGCTCACCACCATGCTGCAGAACATGGTTCCGAAGGAGACGCTCGAGTTCGGGCGCAAGATCCTCACCGACCACGGCGTCCCCCTGCCCGATGATGGCAGCGATAACGCGTTGCAGCTTCTCGGCTGGACGGAGGCCACCGCCACCCCGCAGGTCGAGGTCGCGCTGCAGCACCCGAAGGTCACCCTGATCGCCAACGCGCTCGGGACCCCGCCGGTCGAGATGATCAAGCACATCCACGACGCGGGCCGCAAGGTTGCCGCGCTGTGCGGCTCGCCCTATCAGGCCCGCAAGCACGCTGACGCAGGCGTCGACATCATCATTGCGCAGGGCGGCGAGGGCGGCGGCCACTGCGGCGAGGTCGGCTCGATCGTGCTGTGGCCGCAGGTCGTCAGGGAGGTCGCGCCGGTGCCGGTGCTCGCGGCGGGCGGTATCGGCAGCGGCCAGCAGATCGCGGCGGCACTCGCGCTCGGCGCGCAGGGCGCCTGGTCGGGCTCGCAGTGGCTGATGGTGGAGGAGGCGGAGAACACCCAGGTCCAGCAGCAGGCGTACATCGGCGCCTCCAGCCGCGACACCGTCCGCAGCCGGTCCTTCACCGGTAAGCCCTGCCGGATGCTGCGCAACGACTGGACGGAGGCGTGGGAGCAGGAGGGCAACCCCGAACCGCTTGGCATGCCGCTGCAGTACATGGTCTCCGGCATGGCCGTCGCCGCAACACACAAGTACCCGAACGAGACCGTCGACGTCGCGTTCAACCCGGTCGGGCAGGTCGTCGGCCAGTTCACCAAGGTCGAGAAGACGTCCGCTGTGATCGAACGCTGGGTGCAGGAGTACCTCGAGGCGACGGGCACCCTGGAGCAGCTGAACGAGGCCGCGAACGCCTGAGCCTGCGCTAGGGGTCGGGAAGGATCGGGACGCTCGCTCCCCGCTCCTTCCCGAGCAGCGCGGCCCTGGTGACGGCGACCGACCCGAACCGGTCCCGGACCGCGTCGAGTGCGCTGTCGAGCGCGGCCACGTCCGGTGACCCGGCCGCGGCGGCCGTATCGAACGGCAAGGCCAGCTGTTCGGCGCCCTCCCTGTCGAGGCCGGTGAGTGCGACCCCGACCAGGGTCAGCCCGCGCTCGGCAATGACCGGGCCCGCCTGCGCCAGCAGCGCCCGCACCGCCGCGAGCACCGTCTCCGTGCGGGCGGTCGCCTGCGGCAGCGTCCGGGACCGGGTCGCGCGGGTGTAGTCCGCGAACCGCAACCGAATCACGACGGTGCGGCACACCCGCCCGGCGCGGCGCAGCCGACGCGTGACCCGGTCGACCAGTGCGGCGGCGAGCGCGTCGATCTCGGCCGGGGAGCGCGGCCCGCGGCCGAGGGCGTGCTGGGCGCCGATCGAGCGGCGGCGGGTTCCGGTCTGCACCCGGCGCGGATCGCGAGCCGAGGCCAGCGCGTGGAGGTGCCGGCCGGCCGCGCCGCCCACCACCGCGACGAGTTCGCGTTCCGGCAGCGCCGCCATCTGCCCGACCGTCGTGATGCCGTAGTCGCGCAGCGTGCGACTCGTCACCGCGCCGACGCCCCAGAGCCGCTCCACCGGCAGTGGATGCAGGAACGCCAGTTCGCGATCCGGCGGTACGAGCAACAGACCGTCCGGCTTACCCACCGCGCTGGCCACCTTGGCGAGAAACTTGGTCCGAGCGATCCCGACGGTGATCGGCAGCCCGACCCGGTCCCGGACGTCGCGGCGCAGTTTCGTTGCGATCTCGGTCGGCGTGCCCGCGATCCGGGACAGACCACCGACATCGAGGAACGCCTCGTCGATCGAGATGCCCTCGACCAGCGGCGTGACGTCCCGAAACACCTCGAACACGGCCCGGCTCGCCGCCGCGTAGGCGGACATGCGCGGCGGAACGACGATCGCCTGCGGGCACAGCCGCCGCGCAGCCGCCCCGCTGCTCGGGGTCCGCACCCCGAACGCCTTCGCCTCGTAGCTCGCCGCGAGGACCACCCCGCCGCCGACGATCACCGGCCTGCCGCGCAGCGACGGATCGTCGCGCTGTTCGACCGACGCATAGAACGAGTCGAGATCCGCGTGCAGGATCGTCGCCTCTTCACGATTGGACACGAACACATGTTCGCATCGGTCGCCGACAAGTTTCGCGGCAGCCGAACGGTAGCGGGAGGCAACGCCGAAACACCGGTATCCTGAGGATGTCCGTTTTGTCCCCGTGTGCGAACCGCCCACGCCCTTCCGGCCGGTTCGTCTGGAAGGTCTCGTGTGGAACTCCTCCTGATCCTCGTCGTCCTGGGCGCCGTCGTCTTCCTGGTCATGAAGAGCCAGAAGAAGTCGGTCGGACACGCCGCCAACCAACTCGAGGACGCCAAGGCCGACGCCAGGCAGTCGATCGAGCGACTCGGCGGCCAGGTCTTCAATCTGACCGGCACCGACGACGCGTCCAAGCAGGCGCTCGCCGACGCCTCCGAACGCTTCACCGCGGCAGGCTCCCAGATCGAGCAGGCGAACACGCCCGCACAGGCACGCCTGGCGAAGCAGACCGCGCTTGAGGGCCTGTACTACATCCGCGCCGCACGCACCGCGATGGGCATGGACCCCGGCCCCGAGGTGCCCAGCATCGACGGGCAGCGGGCCGCCGGTCAGGTCACCGAGGACCGGCAGATCGACTTCGAGGGCAGGCAGGTGGCGGCCTCACCGAACCCGTCGGCGGCGACGCCAAACTACTACCCCGGCGGTCGCGTCGCCGGTCGACCGGTCCCCGCCGGCTGGTACTCGGAGCCGTGGTGGAAGCCCGCGCTCGTCGCAGGCGCCTGGGGCATCGGTTCGATGATGCTCTTCTCCGCGATGTTCAGCGGCATGGCCGGCGTCCCGTACGACGCGCAGTCGTTCGAGAGCGGCGCGGGCGACGGCAGCGACGCCGGCGGTGACGCGGGCGGCGACATGGGCGGCGGCGACGACATGGGCGGCGGGGGCGACATGGGCGGCGGGGGCGACATGGGCGGCGGCGACGTCGGCGGCCAGGACTTCGGCGGCTTCGACGGTGGCGGCATGGACTTCGGCGACTTCTGAGTTCTCGACGCAGGGCGGCCCGGGTCCGATCGGATCCGGGCCGCTTCGTCCGTCAGGCCAGCTGACAGGTGGGGCACCAGAACAGGTTGCGGCCCTTCATGACCGCGTGCAGGACCGGTGTGCCGCACACCCGGCACGGCTCCCCCGCCCGCCGGTAGACGTAGGTGCGCGGGCGGTCCACCGCGTACGACGGGGCACCGCGGTCATGCTCGGGGCGCACCACGTGCATCACTCCGGCGTCGACGCCGACCGCCATCAACGCGACCAGGTCGCCCCAGATCGCGTCCCACTCCTCGCGTCCCAGCTTCGCGCCGGGACGGTCCGGGTGGATGCCGTGCCGGAACAGCACCTCAGCGCGGTACACGTTACCGACCCCCGCGAGCACCGCCTGATCCATCAGCAGGGCGCCGATCGCGCTCTGCGACTTGGAGATTCGGCGCCACGCCCGATCCGGGTCGGCATCGGTCCGCAGCGGGTCCGGCCCGAGCCGACGTTCGAGTGCCCGCACCTGCGGCTCGTCGTAGATCTCGCACGCCGTCGGACCCCGCAGGTCGGTACCCACCTCCGCGCCGATCATCCGCATCCGCACCTGCCCGACCGGTTCCCCCATCGGCAGCGGCAATTCGGTGAACTTTCCGTACAGCCCGAGGTGGACGTGCACGATCCGTCCGCCCTCGTAGTGGTGCAGCAGATGCTTTCCGTACGCGTCCGCCCGTTCGAGTACCCGACCGTCGACCGCCGCCGCACCTGCCAGGAATCGGCCCTGCGGGCTGAAGACGCGAACGGGAGCACCGGCGAAGCGTGCCTGGTGCTCCCGCGCGAGTCGATGCAGGGTGTGCCCTTCGGGCACGCGTTCAGTTCTCGACGCCGGGGACTGCGGGGGCGTCGCCGGTGCGCTCGTACGCGGCGAGGATGTCGATGCGGCGCTGGTGACGCTCCTCGTTCGACCACTCGGTGGCGAGGAACGCGTCGACGATGGCGAGTGCCTCCTCGACCGAGTGCATGCGGCCGCCGATGCCGATCAGCTGGGCGTTGTTGTGCTGCCGCGCGAGCTGCGCGGTCTCCACGCTCCAGGCCAGCGCGCAGCGGGCGCCGGGAACCTTGTTGGCAGCGATCTGCTCACCGTTGCCGCTGCCGCCGAGGACGATGCCCAGGCTGCCCTCGTCCTCGACGACGCGGCGAGCGGCGTCGATGCAGAAGGCCGGGTAGTCGTCGAGGGCGTCGTATTCGTGCGCCCCGCAGTCCACCGCCTCGTGCCCGTTCGCGATCAGATGGTCCTTGATGGTGTTCTTGAGCTCGAAGCCGGCGTGGTCGGCACCCAGGTATACGCGCATGCATCGATGATAGGGACCGGCGAGGAGGTTCCCGCCAGGGACCACGGCGGGGCGAAGTTTCCACCACCGGCCACGCCGAACTGAGCGAACGCTAGGGTCTGCGCTATGGAACTCAACGGAACCAGTGCAATCGTCACCGGCGGCGCGTCCGGCATCGGCGCGGCCACCGCCCGGCAGCTTGCCGCCCGCGGATCGAAGGTCGTCGTCGCGGACCTCAACGCGGAGGTGGGCAACGCCCTCGCCAAGGAGATCGACGGCCTGTTCGTCCAGGTCGACGTCACGAACACCGACCAGATCGTCGAGGCCGTCGACGCCGCGTCCGAGCTCGGCCCGCTGCGCGCCGCCGTCAACTCCGCTGGCATCGGTTCCGCATCGAGGACCATCGGCCGGGACGGCAGCTACGAGTCCGCGTTCAATCTCGACCTCTACAAGAAGGTCATCGAGATCAACCTGATCGGCACCTTCGACGTGACCCGCATCGCGGCGACCGCGATGAGCCGCCTCGACCCCACCGCCACCGGCGAGCGGGGCGCGATCGTCAACATGGCGTCGGTCGCGGCGTTCGACGGCCAGATCGGGCAGGCCGCGTACTCCTCGTCGAAGGGCGGAGTCGTCGGCATGACCCTCCCGGTCGCCAGGGACCTCGCCGCCGCTGGCATCCGGCTCAACACCGTCGCGCCCGGCCTGATCGACACCCCGATCTACGGTTCCGGGCCGCAGTCCGACGCGTTCAAGGCGAAGCTCGGCGAGAGCGTGCTGTTCCCGCACCGTCTCGGCGTGCCGGACGAGCTCGCGAGCATGGTGCTCGAACTGCTCACCAACTCGTACATGAACGCCGAGGTCGTCCGCGTCGACGGCGGCATCAGGATGCCCCCGAAGTAGCCTCCCCGATCCTCCCCCTCGCCCCACCCCCTGACCGAATGTGGGATTCGGTCGTCCTGACTGACCGAATCCCACATTCGGTCCGGCAGGGCGAGGGGTCGGGCAGGGCGAGGGGTCAGGCAGGGCGAGGGGTCCGGCAGGGCGAGCGGGGCTAGCCGAAGGCTGGGTCCTCGGTGCGGGTGCGCTTGAGCTCGAAGAAGTGCGGGTAGCCAGCGAGCGCGACGACGCCGTCCCAGACCCGTCCCGCGTCCTCGCCACGCGGAATCCGGGACAGCACGGGGCCGAAGAACGCGACCCCGTTGACGTGAATGGTCGGGGTGCCGACGTCGTCGCCGACGGCATCCATGCCCGCCCGGTGGCTGGCCCGCAGTGCCGCGTCGTTGGCGTCGGTGTCGGCGGCGGACGCCAGGTCGGCGGGCAGCCCGACCTCGGCCAGTGCCTCGGCGATGACGACACCGAGGTCCTCATTGCCCTGATCGTGGATGCGGGTGCCCATCGCCGTGTACAGCGGCAGCAGCACCTCATCGCCGTGTGCCTGCGCCGCGGCGATCGCGACCCGAACCGGGCCCCACGCCTTCTCCAACATCGCCCGGTAGTTCTCGGGCAGATCCTTGTCCTCGTTCAGGACCGCGAGGCTCATCACGTGGAAGCGGGCCTCGATGTCGCGCACCTTCTCGACCTCGAGGATCCAGCGGGAGGTGATCCAGCACCACGGGCACAGCGGGTCGAACCAGAAATCGGCGGTGTCCTTCCGGACTGTCTCGCTCACGCGCGTTCCTCCATCCTTCGTGTGATTCCGGGCGGCCGCCCGTCGATCACAACCCCGGCCCGCCGCGATTGCTTCCCGCGTCCCCGACGCGGCAGTACCGTCGACGGTACGCACGCAGATCCCGGACCCGGAGGGTGACCGATGTCAGCGACCCGAACGTTCGTCATCGTCGGCGGCGGCCTCGCCGGCGCCAGGCTCGCGGAAGAACTGCGCGGGAAGGACTTCGACGGCAGCATCGTGCTGTTCTGTGCCGAGGAGCGGCTGCCCTACGAGCGGCCGCCGCTGTCGAAGGAGCACCTGACCGGCGGCAAGCCCCTCACCGAGTTCACCGTCCACCCCGCCGACTGGTACCGCGACCACCACATCGACCTGCGGTTGGGCACCACCGTCACCGCCCTCGACCCGGCCGCGCACACGGTCACGCTGCCCGACGGCGGCACCGTGCATTACGACAAGGCCGCGCTGGCGACCGGGTCGCGGTCACGGCGACCGCCGATCCCCGGCGCGGACGCCGACCGGGTGCACTACCTGCGGACCGTCGACGAATCCGACGCCCTGCTCGCGGCGCTGCGCCACGGCACCCGCCTGGTGATCGTCGGGGCGGGCTGGATCGGGCTCGAGGTCGCGGCGGCGGCCCGGGGTCGCGGCGCCACGGTCACCGTGGTGGAGACCGCACCGCTGCCCCTGCTCGGCGCGCTCGGACCCGAGATGGGGACCGTCTTCGCCGAACTGCACCGCGAGCACGGCGTTGACCTGCGGCTCGAGAGTGCGGTGGACGCCGTCGTCACCGCCGACGGCCGGGCCACCGGGGTGCGGCTGGGCAGCGGCGACGTCGTCGACGCGGACGCGGTGCTGATCGCGGTGGGGGCGCAACCCAACGTCGAACTCGCGCGGGACGCCGGGCTGGCCGTGGACGGCGGCGTCCTCGTCGACGCGGGACTGAGCACCAGCGACCCGGACATCGTTGCGGTGGGCGACATCGCCGCCCAGGAACATCCGGTGCTCCGGACGCGGGTCCGGGTCGAGCACTGGGCGACCGCCCTGAACCAACCGGCGGTCGCCGCGGCGACGATGCTCGGACACCGGGCCGAGTACACCACCCTGCCGTATTTCTTCACCGACCAGTACGACCTCGGCATGGAGTACGTCGGGCACACCCCGACCGGATACGCACGGGTGGTGCTGCGCGGCGACGCGGCGCGGCACGAGTTCGTCGCGTTCTGGCTCGACGACCGCGATCGGGTGCTGGCCGGGATGAACGTCAACGTCTGGGACGTCACCGACGATGTGAAGGCGCTGATCGGGTCGGGGCGTGCGGTGGACGCCGACCGGCTCGCCGATCCCGCTGTCGCGCTGGGCGAGACGTACCGGTGACGGCACCGTCCGCGACGCGCACCCGCTCGCGCATTGGCGTCGGCGCCTCGTGATGGGATGGAGCCGAACCTTGTGTCCCCGACCCCCGAGGAGTGTTCACCCGTGGCCCCACCGAACCTGACCCGCGAGCAGGCAGCAGAGCGCGCCGCCCTGCTGACCGTCGACAACTACACGGTCGACCTGGACCTGACCGACGGTGCAGGCGGACCGGGCGACCTGACCTTCCGCTCCCGCACGTCCGTCACGTTCGACGCGACCGAGGGCGGCGCGACGTTCATCGACCTGATCGCGAAGACCGTGCACTCGGCGACCCTCAACGGCGCCCCGGTCGACGTCAGCGGCTACTCGGAGGAGACCGGGATCGCGCTGACCGGTCTTGCCGCCAGCAACGAGTTGGTCATCGACGCCGACTGCCTGTACACCAACACCGGCGAGGGCCTGCACCGGTTCGTCGACCCCACCGACGACAGCGTGTACCTGTACTCGCAGTTCGAGACCGCGGATGCGAAGCGGATGTTCGCATGCTTCGACCAGCCGGACCTCAAGGCTACCTTCGACATCGCGGTCACCGCACCGGCGGACTGGAAGGTGATCTCCAACGGTGTCGGTACCGCCGCGGCGGGCAGGCACACGTTCGCGACCACGCCGCGGATGAGCACCTACCTGGTTGCCCTGATCGCGGGGCCGTACGCGGAGTGGACCGACTCGTACTCCGACGAGCACGGCGACATCCCGCTGGGCATCTTCTGCCGCGCATCGCTCGCCGAGCACATGGACGCCGATCGGCTGTTCACCGAGACGAAGCAGGGGTTCGCGTTCTACCACCGCAACTTTGGGGTGCCGTACGCGTTCGGCAAGTACGACCAGCTGTTCGTGCCCGAGTTCAACGCCGGTGCGATGGAGAACGCCGGCGCCGTGACCTTCCTGGAGGACTACGTCTTCCGCTCCAAGGTGACCCGCTACTCGTACGAGCGCCGCGCCGAGACGGTGCTGCACGAGATGGCACACATGTGGTTCGGCGACCTGGTGACGATGAAGTGGTGGGACGACCTGTGGCTCAACGAGTCGTTCGCCACGTTCGCGTCGGTGCTGTGCCAGACGGAGGCCACCGAGTACACCAACGCCTGGACCACCTTCGCGAACGTCGAGAAGTCGTGGGCGTACCGGCAGGACCAGCTGCCGTCGACGCACCCGATCGCCGCGGACATCCCGGACCTGGCCGCGGTGGAGGTGAACTTTGACGGCATCACGTACGCGAAGGGCGCGTCGGTACTCAAGCAGCTGGTCGCGTACGTCGGTCTCGAGCCATTCCTGGCGGGGCTGCGCGCCTACTTCGCCGAGCACGCCTACGGCAACGCCACCTTCGACGACCTGCTCGCCGCGCTGGAGCGCTCCTCCGGACGAGACCTGTCCGGCTGGGGGGCGCAGTGGCTCAAGACCACCGGCCTGAACATTCTGCGTCCCGAGTTCGAGGTCGACGGCGACGGCCGGTTCACCTCGTTCGCGGTGGTGCAGGACGGTGCTGCGCCCGGCGCTGGCGAGACCCGGGTGCACCGGCTCGCGGTCGGCGTCTACGACGACGTCGACGGCAAGCTGGTCCGCACCGAGCGGGTCGAGCTCGACGTCGACGGCCCGCGCACCGAGGTGCCCGACCTGGTCGGGGTGGCGCGCGGCGCGCTGGTGCTGGTCAACGACGACGACCTCACCTACTGCTCGGTGCGCCTCGACCCGGAGTCGCTGGAGACGGCGATCGCGCGGATCGGCGACATCACCGATCCGCTGCCCCGCACGCTGGTGTGGTCGGCGGCCTGGGAGATGACGCGGCAGGCCGAGTTCCGGGCCCGCGACTTCGTCGCGCTGGTGCAGCACGGTATCGGGGCCGAGACGGAGGTCGGGGTCGCCTCGCGGCTGCTGATGCAGGCGCACACCGCGCTCGCGTCGTACGCCGAGCCGGGCTGGGCCGCCGAGACCGGCTGGCCGGACTTCGCGAACCGGCTGCTGGAGCTGGCCCGCGAGGCCGAGGCGGGTTCGGATCACCAGCTGGCGTTCGTCAACGCGTTGACCGGCGCGCGCCTGGCGCCGTGGCACACCGAGGTGCTCGCCGAATTGCTCGGCGGCGCACCGGAGCGGGTGGGGCTGCCGGGCCTGACTGTCGACACCGATCTGCGGTGGCGGGTGCTGACGGCGCTGGCGGCGGCCGGTGAGATCGACGCGGACGGGATCGACTCGCCGGTCATCGACGCGGAGGCGGAACGGGATCCGACCGCGGCCGGTGCCCGCGCTGCCGCCGCCGCCCGCGCGGCCCGACCGCAGCGGGCGGTCAAGGAGCAGGCCTGGGCGACGGTGGTCGGCGACGACGCGGTCGCGAACATCACCGCCCGGTCCATCATCGGCGGCTTCGCGCCGGCCGGTCAGGGCGAGCTGCTGGAACCGTTCGTGGCACGCTACTTCGCCGACATCCCCGGCGTCTGGCAGCGGCGCTCGAGCGAGGTCGCGCAGACGGTGGTCGTCGGGCTGTACCCGGCGTGGTCGATCGACCAGGACGCGGTTGCCGCCGCGGACGCGTTCCTGGCGGGCGAGCATCCGCCCGCGCTGCGCCGTCTGGTCGTCGAGGGGCGCGCCGGCATCGTGCGTTCGCTCGCGGCCCGCGCGTTCGACGCCGGGTAGCCCGACAAACAAGAAGTTCCCCAATGCCACATTGGGTCACGTCAGGTGACCGAATGTGGCATTGGGGAACTCGGGGTGGTGCGTGCTGCCTACGGCTTGGCGATCGCCGCGCTCATCACGCGGATCGCGGCGACGAGGCCGTCGATCAGGTCGTTGTCGGCGAACGACGCCACCGCGGCCGTCACACCGAGCTGCGCGACGCGGTCCGTGACGCGGTCCGCGACGTCCTTGCCGGACCGGACCTCGACGACCCGCTGGTTCGGGGACACCGCGATGAGCACGGACCGCTCCGCCTCCGGGGTGGTCGGGAACAGCTCGGTGACGCCCGCAGCCGGGTCGGCGCCGAGGGTGCCGACATACACGTTGAACCGCACCTTCGTCGCGCGGGTCGCGTCGATCAGCGCGTCGTCGAGCGCGACGAGCTCGTCGGCGGTGAACGGGAGCGCGGTGTCGAGCGGCTCACCGACCCGATGCACGCCGGAGACCCGCCCGCTGGCGGTGACCACCGTGCCCACCGGGAGATCAGCCTCGATCACTGCCGGGAAACTACTACCACCTGCCACTTGCGGAACCTCCGATCAGATCTGCCGAGCCCGCCGTGATCGCGGCGTGGCCAGCGTGGTGGCCGGGACGGGTGGTGACCTCGTCGACGGCGGACCAGAGCACCGGCTCGTGGGTCCACTTCTTGTCCAGGGTGTACCGCGGGGGCTTGGGACTCGGGTCACGCTTGGCCGGATAGCACAGCCCCGCCATGACCGCGATGACGACGACGGGAATCCCGACGTAGATCAGCGTTGTCTCGAGAATGCTCACCCGCCAAACTTAGCCCAGGGCCGGGGAAAATGTGCCGTTGGGGCGGGCTTGACCGGCTCAGGCCGCGCCCTCCCCGAGATACCGCAGCCACAACGGGTCGAGTTCCTTCGTCGACGCGAGCAGCCGCCAGTGCTGACCCTTCGGCGGGACCAGCGCTGCGCGAAGCGTCCACCCGAGCTCGCTGAGGAGTTTGTCCGCTTTGCGATGGTTGCAGGGTGCGCAGCAGGCGACGCAGTTCTCCCAGGTGTGTTCGCCGCCGCGACTGCGCGGGACCACGTGGTCGATTGTCTCCGCCTTGTCGCCGCAGTAGGCGCACCGGAACCGGTCACGGTGCATCAGTGCGGCGCGGGTCATCGGGATCCGCGCCCGGTACGGCACCCGCACGTAATTTCGCAGCCGGATCACCGACGGAACCTGGACCGAACAGCCAGCGGAATGGATGACCTGGCCGAGCGGGTCCTCGTGCACGGAATCGGCCTTGTCGCAGACCAACAGCACGACCGCGCGGCGAACGGGGAGGGCGGTCAGCGGCTCGTAGGTGGCGTTCAGCAGCAGCACCCGGCGCTTCACCCAGGCGGCCACCAGGTCGTCACCCGGGCGGGTCGGCCTGTTGCCTTCGTCGATCGCGTACAGCGCGGGCGATGCGCGCTGCGGAGAAGCCCCCGACCCCGGCCTGTCACGGGCGTCGGTGGGCTCGAGTTGTCGATGCGCGCGGGTGCTGTGCCGGTGCTTCATGCGACCTCCGGAGAACGACCTGTCCCAGTTGACCACGGATGACGCGCGGACGCACGCGCATTTGCGGCACCGCATGCGGGACATTCGGTGAACGGGAGGCAACGCCGAAGGCACGTCGACACCCCACCTGCGGGCAGGCACAATGGGTGACGCCATGAGTGATGCCGAGATGAGCTTCTACGACGCGGTCGGTGGGGCCGAGACGTTCCGCAAGCTGACCGCCCGCTTCTACGAGGAGGTCGCGAAGGACGAGATCGTTCGCCCCCTCTACCCCGAGGAGGATCTGGGGCCTGCCGAGCGCCGGATGCGCATGTTCCTCGAACAGTACTGGGGCGGCCCGCGCACCTACTCCGAGGAACGCGGCCATCCGCGGCTGCGGATGCGGCACCACCCGTTCAAGATCGGCCCACTCGAGCGGGACGCGTGGCTGCGCTGCATGCACATCGCGATCGATTCGATCGACGAGCGCACCCTCGACGCCGCGCACCGGCGCGCCCTTGTCGAGTACATCGACATGGCGGCCAACTCGCTGGTGAACTCCCCCGTCTGACCCGCAGCGCGGGCCGATCGGTGCGCCCGCGCCGAGTCGTGGGCATCGCCCCGGTGTGGCACTGTGGCGACCGTGAGCACAGCGGAACGCGCGGCGGGTCCCCCGGATCGGGCCTGCGATGACCGGTGGTGGACGAACGCCGTCTTCTATCAGGTCTATCCCCGCTCGTTCTCCGACGGTGACGGCGACGGCGTCGGCGACCTTGCCGGGGTCCGCGACCGGCTCGGATACCTGGAGTTGCTCGGTATCGACGCGCTGTGGCTGAGCCCGGTGATGCGGTCCCCGATGGCCGATCACGGGTACGACGTGTCCGACCCGCGGGACATCGACCCGCTCTTCGGCGACCTCGACACGATGGATGCGCTGATCGCCGAGGCGCATGCCCGGCACATGCGCGTCACGATGGACCTGGTGCCCAACCACACCAGCGATCGACATCCGTGGTTCGTGCAGGCGCTGGCCGCGGCGCCCGGCGCCCCGGAGCGCGCGCGGTACATCTTCCGGGATGGGCGCGGCGCGAACGGCGACGAGCCACCGAACAACTGGCCGTCGATCTTCGGTGGTCCGGCGTGGACCCGGGTCACCGGGGCCGACGGCTCCCCCGGCCAGTGGTACCTGCACATCTTCGCCAGCGAGCAGCCGGACCTGAACTGGGACAACCCCGAGGTCGCCGACGACCTGCACAGCACGCTGCGATTCTGGCTGGACCGCGGCGTCGACGGGTTCCGGATCGACGTCGCGCACGGCATGGCGAAGCCGGAGGGCCTGCCCGATCACGAGTGGGCGGCGAGCGCGCTGCTGCGCAACGACGACGACGATCCGCGCTTCGACAATCCGGGCGTGCACGAGATCCACCGCGGCATCCGCACGGTGATGAACGAGTACCCGGGCACGATGGCGGTCGGCGAGATCTGGGTACGCGACAACGAGCGGTTCGGGGAGTACATCCGGCCCGACGAACTGCACCTGGGATTCAACTTCCGGCTCGCCGAGGCGGAATTCGGCGCTGAGCCGGTGCGCACCGCGATCGACAATTCCCTCGCCGCGGTCGACGCGGTCGGTGGCACCCCGACGTGGACGCTGTCGAACCACGACGTGCCGCGGGAGGTGACGCGGTACGGGGGCGGTGCGATCGGCCTGGCCCGTGCCAGGGCGATGGCACTCGTCGAGTTCGCATTGCCCGGTGCCGTATTCGTCTACAACGGTGCCGAACTGGGGTTACCGAACGTCAATCTGCCCGACGAGGCGCTGCAGGACCCGGTGTGGGCCCGGTCCGGGCACACCGAACGGGGCCGCGATGGCTGCCGGGTCCCGCTCCCGTGGGAGGGCAGCGAGCCGCCGTACGGCTTCACCACCGCAGCGGCAACGTGGCTGCCGATGCCGGCCGACTGGTCGACCCTGACGGCGGAGGCCCAACTCGAGGACGTCGAGTCGATGCTGTCGCTGTACCGCTCCGCGATCGAACTACGGAGCCGGCGTCCCGAGTGCACAGGAACCGAAATCGACTGGTACGGAAGCCCTCCCGGCTGCTTCGCCTTCCGTCGCCGCGGCGGGCTGATCTGCGCACTCAACGCCACCGACGCGCCGGTCGCACTGCCGCCCGGGCAGCTGCTGCTGGCCAGTGCCGCTCTCGTGGACGGCGCGCTGCCCGGCAATGCCGCCGCCTGGCTGGTGTGAGGAACGGCCCGGGACCGTTACAGCACCGACAGCGGAATGTCCCCGCCGCGGCGGGCGGCCACCGAGCCATACCGGGCGTCGAGCCGCAGCCAGGTCCGCGCTGCCCGGACCCGGACCAGCTCGGCCGGATCCACCACCGCCGACTCCACATCACCGCCCGGCACGAATCCCATTGCGGCCAGCGCAAAGACGGTGCGCATCGTGATGCCCACCTGCTCACCGCCGCCGTCGACGGCGAGGACCTCCTGCTCCAGGAGGGACGCGGGCGGCCCGTGACCGCCGTGCTCCGCAGCCACCTCGGTGCCCTGCCGGGCCAGGTCGATCAGCAGGCGCGCGGGAAGGTCGTCCACGTGCACCCATCCCCCGTCCGGGGGCAACGCACCCCGCCACGCCGAATCCATCGGGAATCCGGGGTCGATCTCCTCCCCGGCCGCGTCGAGTGCGTGCAGCAGCCCGTCGGCCGCGGCGACGATGTCGTCGGGACGCAGCCGCGCGGCAACCACCCGGGAGGCAATCGTGTCGAATCCCGTTGTCACCCAAGCCACGACGTGCGCGTCGTCGCGACGTCGCATGCGAACGACGGCGCTGTCGTCGAGCCGAACCGCCCGGGCAAGGAACGCCGCGAGGTTTGCCCGCTCCCCCGAGTCGGGGACGACGAGGACGCGGTCAGTCACGCTGCCAGCGCTCCAGGTATTCCCGCTCGGGTGCGGAAAGCCTGCGTAGCCGCTGCGTGTTGATGTCGAACGCCGCGATCTGGGTGGACGCCACGATCGACGGCGCCGACGCCGGATCGGCGCCGCCTGCCCGCACCTCGTAGCCGATCGTGAAGTCCACGGCGCGGACCTGGTCGATCCACATCAGCACGTCCAGTGGCCCGTCGTCGTGCCGCAGTTGGCCGCGGTAGCGCACGTGCAGGTCGGCGATCACCGCGCCCTCCCGCAGCGCAACCGTCGGCAGTCCGTCCTCGAATAGCCACGGGATCCGTGCCTCCTCGAGCAGCGTCACCATGCGCGCGTGGTTGATGTGCTGGAAGACGTCCATGTCGGACCACCGCACCCCCACCTTCGTGTGGAACCCCAGCTGCGTTCCCGTCCGCTCCCCGCTCACCGCATACCCTCCGCTCGGGTGCCCGCTCCGCGCACCATGCTCCGTACCTGACGCGCCGCCACCGACAGCGTCGCGAGGTCCAGGGTTCCAGACGCCCCGATCTCGCCGAGCGCCGCCCGCGCCCTCGCCAGCCGGGAGGCGTTGGTGGACTCCCAGTCCTCGATCTTCTCGGCCGCGCTCTCGTGCGGTTCGCCCCCGGACAGCACGTCCATCGTCAGGGCCCGCAGCGACCCGTACAGGTCGTCGCGCAGCGCAAGCCGAGCCAGCGAATGCCACCGATCACCCCGCGCGAGACCCGAAACGGCGGTGAGGAATCCGTCGATCCCGAGGTGCGAGTCGAGTGCGTAGTACAGCGAGCCGACCTCGTCGTGGTCCCGGTCGGTGATGTCCGAGATGTCGATGATGTCGAGGATCGGGAACGCGTCGAGCATGCCGAACACCCGCAGCGCCAGATCCCGCGGGCACCCGCGGCCGAGCACCGCCGCCATCCGCGCGTCCAGCTCGGTGAGGTGATGCCCGCGCAGCCAGCCGGGCACCCGCGGCGTCAGGGTCCGCACCCGGGCCGCATAGCGGTTGATCTCGGCACCGACCGCGATCGGCTGGGGGCGGTTGGTCAGCAACCAGCGGGAGACGCGGTCGAGCATCCGTCGCGATTCGAGGACCAGGTCGTCGCTGACCGAGGTGGGCACCGCGGCAGCGGCAATGTCCGCCCACACCCCCCGCAGGTCGAAGATCTCGGTGGCCGCGGTGAACGCGCGGATCGCGTCGGTGCTGCTCGCACCGGCCTCCTCGGCGAGCCGGTAGGTGTAGCTGATCCCACCGACGTCGACGGCCTCGTTCGCGAGGGTCGTCGCGACGATCTGACGACGCAGCCGGTGCGTGCGGATCTGCGACGCGAACCGGTCCCGCAGCGGCACCGGGAAGTACCGCGGCAGCCGGGTCGCGTAACTGTCACTGTCGGGCAGCTCGCTCGCCAGCAGGTCGTCCTTGAGGGTCAGCTTCACGTGGGCGAGCAGGGTCGCGAGCTCCGGCGACGTGAGCCCGAGCCCGGCCTCCGCGCGGTGCGCGATCTCGTCCTCGGTGGGCAACGCCTCGAGCCCCCGGTCCAGGCCGCGGTCGCGTTCGAGCACGGCGATCAGCCGTGCGTGCACGCCGAGCATCCCCGCCGCGTCGGCGCGGGAGGTTCCGATCAGCAGGTTCTGGGCGATGTTGTCGCGCAACACGAGCCGGGACACCTCGTCGGTCATCGACGCGAGCAGCTCGTTGCGTTCGCTGTGCCCGAGTTCGCCAGCACTGACCGCCGTGTCGAGCAGGATCTTGATGTTCACCTCGTGGTCGGAGCAGTCCACCCCGGCGGAGTTGTCGAGGGCGTCGGTGTTGATCCGGCCGCCGGACAGGTCGTATTCGACCCGGCCGCGCGGGGTGACGCCAAGGTTGCCGCCCTCGCCGATCACCCTGGCCCGCACCTCGGCGCCGTTCACCCGGACGATGTCGTTGGACTTGTCCCCGACGTCGGCGTCGGACTCGGCCCGCGACTTGACGTAGGTGCCGATGCCGCCGTTCCAGAGCAGGTCGACCGGGGCCCGCAGGATCGCCCGGATCAGTTCCGGGGGCGGCAGTTCCGTGACGGCGGCGTCGAGCCCGAGGGCGGTGCGGGCCGCCGCCGAGATCGGGATCGCCTTGACCGACCGCTCCCAGACCCCGCCGCCCGCGCTGATCGCGTCGCGGTCGTAGTCCGCCCACGACGAGCGCGGCAGCGCGAACAGCCGTCGCCGCTCCGCGAACGACCGCGGCGCGTCCGGGTCCGGGTCGAGGAACACGTGCCGGTGGTCGAACGCCGCGACCAGCCGAATGTGTTCGCTCAGCAGCATCCCGTTGCCGAAGACGTCACCGCTCATGTCGCCGATCCCGACCACCGTGACGTCCTGGGACTGCACGTCGACGTCGAGCTCACGGAAATGCCGCTTGACCGACTCCCACGCCCCCTTCGCGGTGATACCCATCTCCTTGTGGTCGTAGCCGACCGACCCGCCGGACGCGAACGCGTCCCCGAGCCAGTAGCCGTAGTCGGCGGCCACCTCGTTGGCGAGATCGGAGAACGCGGCGGTGCCCTTGTCGGCCGCGACGACGAGGTAGGTGTCGTCACCGTCCCTGCGCACCACCCGATTCGGCGGCAGCACCCGACCGGTGGCCCGCTCGACGTTGTCGGTGAGGTCGAGCAGTCCCGCCACGAACAACCGGTAACAGGCCCGCCCCTCGGCGAGCGTGGCCTGCCGGTCGGCTGCCGGGTCCCCGGTCGAGGACGGCGGCCGCTTCACGACGAAACCCCCCTTCGCCCCGACCGGCACGATCACCGCGTTCTTGACGGCCTGCGCCTTGACCAGGCCGAGGATCTCGGTGCGGAAGTCTTCCCGCCGGTCCGACCAGCGCAACCCACCGCGTGCCACCGGCCCGAACCGCAGGTGCACCCCCTCGACGCGGGGCGAGTACACGAACACCTCGAAACGCGGTCGGGGGCGGGGCAGTTCGGAGATCCGACCGGGATCGAGCTTGAACGCCAACACGTCGCGGTGCGCACCGGCCGCGTCGCGCATGTACGCATTGGTGCGGAGGGTCGCGAGGATCAGCGAGAGCATGGCGCGCAGGATCCGGTCGGCGTCGAGGCCGACGACGTCCTTGACCCTGGACTGCAGCTCCCCGGCGAGCTGCTCGGCCCGGTCGGCGGACGCCGCGTCCGGATCGAAACTCGCCTCGAACAGCTCGACGAGCAGCCGGGTCGTGTGCGCGTGGTCCAGCAGCACCGACTCGATGTGGAACTGGCTGTACGGGAATCCCGCCTGCCGCAGGTACTTCGCGTACGCCCGCAGCACCGCGGCCTGACGCCAGTCGAGGTGCGAACGCAGCACCAACTCGTTGAACCGGTCGGGTTCGGAGCGGCCGTACCAGACCGCGGTGACGGCGTCGGTGAACCGGCGTTGCAGCGCCCGAGCCTCGGCCGACCCGCCCCGCTCCGCCTCGTCGAGCTCGACCTCGAGGTTCTCCTCGACCGCGGTGTCGATCAGTTCCGGCGCCGCCGCCACCCCGAAATCGTAGATCCAGCAGGGCGTTCCGTCGGGTCGGAGCACATCGTACGGACGCTCGTCGATCACCTCGACTCCGAGGGACTGCAGCACCGGCAGCACCTGACTCAGTGACACCCCGTCCCCGGTGATGTACAGGGTGAACCGCCACTGCCCCGGCCGTGCCTCGCGCCGACGGTACAGTTCCAGGTCGATCTCCCCCACCCGAAGTCGCTCGAGCCGGGCGATGTCGCGGACGGCGCGGGCGGCCTCGAAATCCTCCTTGTAGCTCTCCGGGAAGGCGGCCGCGTACCGTTGCGCGGTCAGCGACGGCACCCGCGGTTCCCGGGTGGTTGCGTCCATCAGGTCGTCGTCCCAGGCGCGGGTCGCGGCAGCGAGCAGCGCCTCGATCCGCTCCCGGTTGGCCGCCGAGGTGTCGACGGGCGGGACCGGAGCGCCGGGCTCGGTACGGATCGTGAAATGCACCATGGCCAGGTCGGACTCGGTGACGCGGGCACTGTAATCGAGTGTGCCGCCACCAAGTTCACGCAACAGGATCGACTGCATCGCCAGCCTCGACCGGGTGTTGTACCGATCGCGCGGCAGGTAGACGAGCGCGGACACGAACCGGCCGTCGTGATCATCCCGCAGGAACAGGCGTGCCTGCCTGCGCACCCCGATCGCGAGGACCGCGGTCACCGTGTCGAACAGTGTGTCCGCGTCGACGGAGAACAGTTCGGTCCGCGGCAGCGACTGGATGACCTCCAGCATCGCCTGCCCGGAGAACGAGTGCAGGTCGAAGCCCGCGCGGGCGATCACCGCGCGGGCGCGGGTCGCGACGACCGGAATGTCGAGGATGTTCTCGTGCACCGCGGTCACGGTGAGCACGCCGAGGAAACGGTGCTCACCGACGGTACGACCGGCGGAATCGAGGTCGAGGACCCGCACGAACGAGGGGTAGACCGAGCGGTGCACCGTCGCGGGAAGCGGCCCCTGCGCGAAGGTCAACAACTGCTGGTCCGAACGGAACTCCGGTGCGGGAAGGTCGATCCGATGGTCGGTGCGGGTGGACGCGCCGAGAACCCCGAGCCCGCTGCCCGGGACGACACTGGCCGTGCGGGTGTCGTCGACCGCGGGGTCCCCGTACGCGTAGCGGCGGTAGCCGAGGAGCGCGAAGTGGCCAGCCGCGAACCAGCGCAGCAGTGCAGCATCGTCGCGGACCTGCCGCTCGGGATACCCGGTCGGTGCCGAGTCGGCGAACCGTTCGAGACCGTCGGCGAGATCGCGCTGCACCCCGCGCATCGCGTCGGTGTCGGAGATGACGGTGCGGACGTCGACGAGCACGTCCCGGACCGCGGCGGCGATGACGTCGAACCGCGCCGGGTCGGTGGCCGGATGCAGCTGCAGGTGCATCCACGACTCGGTGTGCGTGGAACGTTCGTGCTGTGCCCCGTCGACAAGCACGTCGATCAGTGCGCCGTCGGGGTCCCGCCGCACCCGCAGCACCGGATGCACGATCTCAACGACGGTCACCCCGAGGCGGGCGAGCAGGGCGGTGACGGACTCGACGAGCATCGGCATGTCGTCGGTGACGACCTGCAGCGCGGGCACGCCGCCCACCACGCCTGCCCTGGCCAGCGACCCGGCGGTCCCCCGGGTCGCCGCCAGCTCCAGGTGGGCCCGGAACGCGGCCATCGCCTCGTCGGTGACGATCCCACCGGTCCAGGCGACGTCGGTGCCCCGGAAGTAGGCGGCCGCCACCTCCGGCAGATGCCCGGACAGGGCGCCGGGCAGGCCGGCGCCCCATTCCGGGCCGAATCGATCTGCGGACACGGTCATCTCGCGGTCACCCCCTGGTCGCTGGAGCAGGTGTGTACCGACGAGCCTAGCCGGGCCGGGTCCCCGATCGGCGGATGCTACGAGGTCACGTCGACCGGGGCGTGCGTGCGCAGTTGCTCACGGATCCGGTCGGGCAACGGAACGGCCTGCTCGGTCACCGGATCGAACGCGACCATCACGCTGTCGACCTCCGCGCACACCGCGCCGGTGCGGTCCCGCATCACCTGATGCACTGCGAACGAGGAGGTGCCCACCTTCGGGATGGTGAGCTCGACGGTCAGCGGCGCCGTCTCGTCCGTCACCGGACGCAGGTAGTCGAACGAGAGCTTGCGCACCACCAGCGGGTGGAGCGGGCCACCGATCGTCACGGACTCCCGGAAAAACCGCACCCGGGACTCCTGCGCGTACTCCGCGTACAGCACGTTGTTCACGTGGCCGAGACGATCGGAGTCGCCCCAGCGCACCTCGATCTGACAGGTGTGTGCCATCGCGGATCAGTCCCTCGTCAGCTTGCGGTGAGTGACGCGGTGCGGGCGGGCGGCTTCGGCACCGAGCCGCTCGACCTTGTTGGCCTCGTACGCCTCGAAGTTACCCTCGAACCAGAACCACTTGCCCTCCTCGACGTTGCCCTCCCACGCGAGGATGTGGGTGCAGGTCCGGTCCAGGAACCAGCGGTCGTGGGAGATCACGACGGCGCAGCCGGGGAACTGCTGTAGCGCGTTCTCCAGCGAGCTCAACGTCTCGACGTCGAGGTCGTTGGTCGGCTCGTCGAGGAGGATCAGGTTGCCGCCCTCCTTGAGGGTCAGCGCCAGGTTCAGGCGGTTGCGCTCACCACCGGACAGCACCTCCGACCGCTTCTGCTGGTCCGGACCCTTGAAGCCGAACGCGCTGACGTAGGCGCGCGAGGGCATCTCGTTCTGCCCGACCTCGATGAAGTCGAGGCCGTCGGAGACGACCTCCCACACCGTCTTCTTCGGGTCGATGTTCGCGCGGGACTGGTCGACGTAGCTCAGCTTGACCGTGTCGCCAACCTTCACGCTGCCGGAGTCCGGCTGCTCCAGACCGACGATCGTCTTGAACAGCGTGGTCTTGCCGACACCGTTGGGGCCGATGACACCGACGATGCCGTTGCGCGGCAACGTGAACGACAGATCCTTGATCAGGACCCGGTTCTCGAAGCCCTTGTCGAGGTGGTCGACCTCGACCACGACGTTGCCGAGGCGCGGCGGCGTCGGGATCTGGATCTCCTCGAAGTCGAGCTTGCGGTGCTTCTCGGCCTCGGCGGCCATCTCCTCGTACCGGTCGAGGCGGGCCTTGTTCTTCGTCTGCCGGGCCTTCGCACCCGAGCGGACCCAGGCGAGCTCCTCCTTGAGCCGCTTCTGCAGCTTCTGGTCCTTCTTGCCCTGAACCTCGAGGCGCTCCGCCTTCTTCTCCAGGTAGGTGGAGTAGTTGCCCTCGTACGGGTGCAGCTTGCCGCGGTCTACCTCGCAGATCCACTGCGCGACGTGGTCGAGGAAGTAGCGGTCGTGGGTGACGGCGAGCACGGCGCCCGGGTACGAGGCGAGGAACTGCTCAAGCCAGAGCACCGACTCGGCGTCCAGGTGGTTGGTCGGCTCGTCGAGGAGCAGCAGGTCCGGCTTGCTCAGCAGCAGCTTGCACAGCGCGACGCGGCGGCGCTCACCACCGGACAGGTGCGTGACGGGCTCGTCGGCGGGCGGGCAGCGCAGCGCGTCCATCGCCTGCTCGAGCTGGGAGTCGACGTCCCACGCGTCGGCGTGGTCGAGCTCCTCCTGGAGCTTGCCCATCTCCTCCATCAGCTCGTCGGAGTAGTCGGTCGCCATCAGCTCGGCGATCTCGTTGAACCGGTCGAGCTTGACCTTGATCTCGCCGAGGCCCTCCTCGACGTTGCCGCGGACGGTCTTCTCCTCGTTGAGCGGGGGCTCCTGCATGAGGATGCCGACGGTGGCCTCCGGGTCGAGAAACGCCTCACCGTTGGACGGCTGGTCGAGGCCGGCCATGATCTTGAGGATGGAGGACTTGCCGGCGCCGTTCGGGCCGACGACACCGATCTTGGCTCCCGGGTAGAAGCTCATCGTGACGTCATCGAGGATGACCTTGTCGCCGTGCGCCTTGCGCACCTTCTTCATCGTGTAAATGAACTCCGCCATGCGCACCAGCGTATCGGGAGGACAGGTGCCGCCCCAATCCACGGCCCGGCGGTCACACCACGGTGCGCGGCCTCACCGCATCACCCCGTCGACGAACACCGCGGCGTCGTCGAACGCCGCCGCCGGGGTGCCCAGGTGATCCGCGGACGGGTACACCCGGAAATCGACGTCGGTCCGGGACGCCGCGAGCTGCCCGGTGAACACCAGGGTGAGCGGGATCGGCACCACCAGGTCGACGGCGCCCTGCCCGAGGAACAGTCGGCGGTCGTAGCCGCCGGTCGGCACGCCGAGATACTCGGTCAGGGCCGGCCGCAGGTCGTGCAGCGGCCGGGAGAACAGGTCACCGACCGACGCGCCACCGAGGTACTCGTTGAACTCGAGGGTGCATACCCGCTGCGCGATGGTCGCGAGTTCGCGGCCCCGGGGCGAGAGGTAGGAGTCGATGTTCAGGTCGGGGCGCGCGGACCGCAGCCCCGCCATTGTGAACAGCGTGAACTTGGTCAGCCCGGCGACACCGATGTTCGGGATGCCGGGCCTACCCAGCGCGAACACCTGGTCGAGGTTGGTCGGTGCACCGAGGGCGACCGCGCCGCGGTAGTCGAGCTCCGGCGCGTACGCGGTGGCCAGGTGGGCGGTGCTGAGGGCCGCGTGCCCGCCCTGCGAGAGGCCGGCGACCACCCAGCGCGGGGAGAGCGCGGGGACCAGCTGCCGCCCGGCGCGCACCATGTCGATCACGTCGTGCGCGGCCGCGACACCGTCGAGGTACGCGAGCTCGCCCGGGGTGCCGAGGCCCGCGTAGTCGGTGGCGACGACCGCGTACCCGCGCCGCAGCCACCGGTCCATGAACTCCGCCTCCACCGCGGTGCCACCGACCGCGGACGGCGCGCACTGGTCGGCGAGGCCGATGGTGCCGTGCGCATACGACACCACCGGCCAGCCACCCGGCGGGGCCTGCCCCTGCGGCACATACACCGCCCCGGAGCTCAGCCGGGGTGCACCGCGGTGATCGGCGGTGCGATAGGTGACCCGGTACCCGTCCGCCGCTCCGGGGAGCGCGGCCTGCGGGGGCAGCGGCCGCGTGTCGACGACGCTGCCGGGTCCGTCGGCGGGCGGGGCCGCCGCGGCCGGTGACGTCGCGATCGGGGCCATCCCAACGAGCGCCGCCGTCACCGCCGCCAGCAGTGCCGTCCTCCATCGCATCCCAGGCATCCGTGCCTCCTGTCGGTGACCGATCCGTGCCGATCTGATCACGGTAGGCGCACACCGGGCCCGGGTCCGGGTTTCGGGACATCGCGTCCGCGCTCACCTGACGACGGCGACCTCCGCGTTCACCGCCTCCGCGCCCTCGTCGGGATCGTCGAGCCCGTCCGCCTCGGACGGCGGGACCTTCGATGTCCGGTCGAGTTTCGCGGTGCAGCGGGCGAGGTCGGGGCCGACCGCGGTTGCCCGCATCTCGAGGTCGGATCGTTCGACACCATCCCGGTTCGTGTACTCGTTGGTGCGCAGCTGGCCGTACGCGATGATCGGATCCCCCTTCATCAGCGATGCGCCGACGCCCCCGACCAGTCGGCGCCAGCAACTGACGGTCAGGTAGAGCGTGCCGCCGTCGGTCCACTCCCCCGACGCCTGGTCGAACCGCCGGGCATTGCTGGCCATCCGGAAGCTCAGCACCTCCTCGCCCGCATTGGTGGATCGTTTCACCGGATGGGTGATGACGGTGCCGACCACCGCCGTGTGCGTCTCGTACATGTCCGTCCTCCTGTTCCGGGGCTGGTCGCCCCCACCGACCACCGTGCCCGGGAGCGGGCCGATGCGGGAGGGGCCAACGGCGCGTTGTGGACAACCCGCGAATCGCTCCACAGCGGGGACGGATCACCGGTTCGCGGCGCGACCGTCGTCGGTGGACTGTGGTAGCGCGACCACCGCCGGGTCAGGGGGCAGCGGCGGCGGGGACGAGACCCGCGAGGGCCTGCGCATAGGCGGCCAACCGGTCACGGGTGTACGTCTCGGGATCACTGACCGCGAGCCTGCCGAGCATCTCCGCGAACGACATCATCGTGTGCCCAAGCAGCTCCGCGTCGAACCCGGCGAGCGCCGGTTCCAACCCAATGCCGATGCGCGCCAAGTCGACCGCGCGGTCGAGGATCGCCGCCCGCGCGGTCCGCAGATGGTCGCGGTATTCACTCGGTGCGTCGTCGGGTCCGGTGAGGATCAGGCGCCACCGGGTCGGGTTGTCGAGCACCACCCGAACGAACGCGGCCACGGTGCCGCCGTACGCGGCGGCCGGTCCGGTGCGGGTCAGATCGGTGGGCAACGTGTCCAGCACCTGAGCAACCGCACGCTGGTACTCACGGTCGAGCAGCGCGGCCACGAGATCACCGCGGGTGCGGAACACCGTGTACAGCACCGGTTTTCCGACGCCCACTTCCGCGGCGACCGCCTCCATGCTCAGGTCATGCAGACCCGACCGTCGGGTGACCTCGAACGCGGCGTCGAGAAGTTGCTCGCGGCGCTGCGCGGGAACCCGGCCAGCCAGCTGTGGATCCACATCACCGGATGGCACTCGGTCCTCAAGTGCTACGAGATGTTCGGCCCGGCTGCGCTCTCACCCGCGGAGGAGTCGCGATACTGGGCCGACTGCGTGACGGCGGCGGAGCTGCAGACCTGCCGGCCGGCCGACGTGCCGAGGCCGTCAGCCCGGCCGAGGCCAGGGAGCGGCTGCACGCGACCCCGGCCTGACCGACCGGCGACACGGCTACTTCCAGCCCTCCCGATCGCGGCGCGCCAGTTCCGCGAACATCGCGTTATGGGCGGCGAGGTCGGCGTCGTCATCGCGGTCCGCGGCCCGGTCGATGCGCTTGGCAACCTTCCGGTCGGACCGCGACCACTGCACCAGCAGGGCGAGCATCACCAGCACCAGCGGAATCTCCCCGGTCGCCCAGGCGATGCCGCCGCCGACCTTCTGGTCACCGAAGAGGTCGTCGTTCCAGCCCAACGCCAGCGACCGGTAGTACCAGCCACCGATGACCTCCATCGTGCTCATCAGCGCGATCCCGAAGAACGCGTGGAACGGCAGCGACCCGAACACCATCGCCAGCTTCGTCACCGGCTCGATCTGGCGCGGCGCCGGGTCGATCCCGATCACCACCCAGTAGAACAGGTAGCCGCTGAGGATGAAGTGCAGGTTCATCAGCAGATGCGCACCGTGCGAGTCCAGCGTCGAGCCGAAGATCCCGCCGAGGTAGAGGGCGTAGAAGCCGCCGACGAACAGCACCGACGCGACCAGCGGGTGCGTGACGAAGCGGGAAAACCTGCTGTGCAACGCCGCGAGCAGCCATTCGCGCGGGCCCGGCGCACCGTCGGGGCCCGCCGGCTTGAGGGCACGCAACGCCAGGGTCATCGGGCCACCGAGCACCAGCAGCACCGGCGCGAGCATCGACAGCGCCATGTGGGCGCCCATGTGGACGCTGAACACGGCGGGCGCGTACCGGCCGAGCCCGGACGAGGTGCCGATCAGCAGGGTCGCGCAGCCGAGCAGCCACGCGACGGTCCGGCCGATCGGCCACGCGTCCCCGCGCGCCTTCAGCCTGCGGACACCGATCACGTACCAGACCGCGGCGATGACCGCGGCGGTCCCGAAGATCAGGTCGAATCGCCAGTCGAACATCAGCCGGGCGACGGTCGGCGGACCGTCCAGGTTGTAGCCGAGCTGCACCTCCGCGGGAGTCGGGCGGATGTCCTCCGGCGGGGGCGGGGTCCTGCCGAGCCCCACCGCGAGACCGATCGTCGCGGCGAACACGATCGCCTCGCCGCCCGCGAACCGGACCAGCGCACCGCGCGAGGTCGGGTCGGCGGCCAACGCGGGCAGCGCCCGTCGCCGCTGCAGAAACCCGAACACGCCGAGAATCACCAGTGCAACCGTCTTCGCGACGAGCAGCCACCCGTAGGTGCTGGTGAACAGCTCGTCGAGGGGCAGCCGGACCAGGCCGTTGATCACCCCGGAGAACGCCATGATCACGAACGCCGCCGTCGCGATCACCGAGAACCGGCGGGCCGCGAGATCGGTGTGCTCACCGCCGCGGCGGGCATGCACCAGCAGCGCGAACAGTCCACCCGCCCACAACGATGCCGCGACCAGGTGCCACAGCAGGCTGTTCGTCGCCATGTCGTGGGAGCCGCCTGCCGACGAATGCCCCGTCAGCGCGAGCGGGATCAGGGTCACGATGCCGAGCCCGAGCACCACCGGCGTCCAGTTCCACCGCAGCAGCATCCGCGAACAAACCGCGAGCAGGATCGCCAGGATCGCCGTGTTCCGCCACGCCCCGGCCAGCTCGATCTGCGGGATCGCCTTCCACAGGTTCTCCGGCTTCAACGCCTCCGCGAACGGCTGCCCCGCGGTGTCCGACACCGTCAGCGGGACCAGGACCAGCGCACACGCCGCCCACACGATCGCCGCATTCGACGCGGTCCGCACCGCCCGGTAGCCGCCGACATCGAGGACACCCGACTTCTGCGGCGGCACCAGGAACGACGCCAGCAGCAACGACCCGATCGCGATCACCGCCGCGACCTCGCCGATCGCCTTCACCGCCGGCAGCCCGTACGTCGTCAACGGTCCGGGGTCGGGGATACCGAGCCGGACCAACGCCTCCGACGCCGACAGCCCAACGATGATCGCCGCGACCAACCCGGCGATCAGGCCGAGGGTGACGAAGATGGGGACCGCGCTCTCCCCCGCCCGACGGGACGGTGGTGCTTCGGAGTGGGCGAGCTCGGGTGATGCCATGACCACCAGGGTAGGAGGCGGCGGAGTGTGAACCACGCCCAGGTTCCACCGCGCCGCCGTGTGCCGGTCCGACCCGCCCGCCCGCAGCCGGTAGACTCCTGACCCGATCCCACGCCGGGGTCATGCCTCCGTAGCTCAGTTGGATAGAGCAAGAGCCTTCTAATCTCTAGGTCGCAGGTTCGATTCCTGCCGGGGGCACACAGTGACACTGCCGGCCTCCGGCCGGGTGCGCGCCAGCGTGAGGGTTCGAAGGCATTTCACGCAGGCGCACTGTGTCACTCCCGACCTCCGGGGCGTCGTGCCGTTCACCAAAGCCCGACCCGTGTGACGTGAAACACTATGCGGTACGACTCCGATAGACCGGGTTGAGGTGAGTCCCATGCCCGAACATCACACCGGCCGCCCCGGCCCGCACATCCTCGAGAACCGTCCGACCGCTCCGTGCCGGTCGCCACCGCGCTGACGATCGTCCCCGACCCGGTGGCGAGGACCGGACGCATCGCGCGCTCCGACCGATGCGTCCGATCCGTCGCACCGATGCTCGCAACCCCTCTAGGTGAAGGTGCAGAGAACCATGGAATTCATGACACAACTCATCGGCGTGCTCGACAAGCTGCTGGACGTGATGGGCAAGATGCAGGGCCCAGGCGGAGGTGGCGGCGGCGCCGGAATGGGCAGCCTCGGCAGCCTCGGCGGGCTCAGCGGCTGATCACGCGGCGACGGCCCCGGCCCACCGGCCGGGGCCCTCGCCGTGTTTCGGGTCGTCTCGACCCGGCCGCGATTCGCCTGCGCGCACGATTCGTGCGCGGTAAAGTCGACTCCTGAATTTGCCGCCCCCGCACAGGCGTCGGCGGAGTGTCAGGGCACTTCGGACAGCCTCGTTCCCGAAGCAACCCCCGGTGATTTCGCGTCGATAGGCCCCGCGAATCGCAGATCGCTGTCGCGTCCGTGAGAACCGCCAGATCAGTTCCGATCAAATGGGGATCGCCATGAAGATGGCCACCACTCTGGTCATGCCCGTGCTCGTCGCAGCAACCATCGTCTCCGGCGCGGGCACCGCGTCCGCGCAATTGCCCGCGCCGCCACCACTGCCCGCGCTACCCGACCTACCCGACCTACCCGCGCTGCCGCCGTTGCCGACGGTGTCGCTGCCGGAACTGCCCGCGCTGCCCGCCCCCGACCCGGTGCCGGTGGACCTGCCCGCCGTGCCGGTGCCCGCCGTGGAGCTCCCCGCGGTGCCCCTCCCCGATCCGATGCCGGTCGCCCTTCCGCCGGTGACGCTCCCCGACCCGATCCGGGTGGACCTGCCCGCACCTCCCCCGCCGCCGCGGGTACCCACGCTCGACGAGGTCGCGACGATGCTCGGACTGCAACCGCCGCCGACCCCCGCGATGGTCACCGCACAGTTCGCGGAGCAGACGTGGCCGGACAACGAGCCGAAGCGGGAGGCGTTCAACGAGATGACGAACGAGATCACCATCGGCTGGAACAACGGCGGTCAGCAACGCATGATGCTCGGCTCGTTCGTCGGCCTGGCGATCGGCTGCGTGTCGATCTTCCCGAACTTCATGGCGGGCTGCATGCTCGGCAACCTCATCGGGGCAGGCGTCGGCGCGGTGGTGGGCATCGACGAGGGGAACCCGAAGGCACGCCCGTCGGTGGAGAAGTTCTTCGCGACACCGTGACCCGCGCGTCAGGCGCGGCGGACCACCGTCAGCTTCGACACCCGGGAGGAGATGCGTCGGTCCTCGCCGTCGCGGAGCAGCGCGATGCCGGACCGGATCTCCTCGACCACCCAGGTGCCCGCCGTGTCCGAGATGTGGACGAGGTCGCCCGTCTGCACCGTGTCACCCATCGCATCCTCCGCCTTCTCGCGCCGCAGCGCGGACGCGTCGTGTGTTGTCGTTGCCGACAATTATCACGTGGCGCTGCCCCGCCGCGGCGGACTGGGGCGGATTCGCCGTCACCGACCGGCCAGGTGCGCGCGGTCCGCCCGGCTGATCGTGACGGCAGCGACGATCACCCCGACCACCACACCGACCAGGGTGTCGACCACCCGACTGACCGCCGTCCCGGTGTCGACGGTGGCACCGAGACCGATCACGAGCAGGGCCATCGGCGTGACGAACAGTGAGCACAGGGCGTAGTTCCGGGTGGCGGTCACCTCCGCCGCGACCTGCAGCACCGCGATGATGACGACGCACTGCCAGTAGCCGAGGGACAGCGCGATCAGGGCCGCCGCGATCACCGCGCCGCCCACGTTTCCGAGCAGTCGCTGGATTGCGCGCTGCACCGTCTGCCCGTAGGTCACCCCCTGCATCGCGGCCATCGCACCCATCGACGCCCACAGCGGATGGTCGAATCCCAGTTCCGCCGCCAGCCAGCCGGCGACGGCGGAGGCGACGACGATCCGGGCTGCGTACTCGGTCACGGCGCGGGTGCGCAGGCCCGCGACGCCGACCGCAACGAACGACGGCGGGCGGGGCAGCGGCGGGGCGCCGGTCCCGGCTCCGAGGATGGTGCGGTGCCGCTTCGCCTTCCGCAGTTCGGCCTCGTGCCGCACCACCTCGTCGAGTCGTCTCGGGTCGCCGAGTTCCCATTCGTCGAGTGCGGCGTCGGCCTCACCGAGGATGGCCGCGAGGTCGCTGGCGTTGGTGTGCCCGGTCGACGTGGCCGTCAGTACCAGCTTCTCCCTTGCCGAGGTGATCGCGTCGCGGGCGGCCGCGGGATCCGCGCCTGCGGGCACCGCGGCAGCGGCGGCGAGCGCCCGTGCCACCGCGAGCCGGGCGGGTCCCCAGGGCAGGAACAGCAACGGAACCAGCGCGACGCCGAGGCCGACGGTCGCGCCGACCGTCGAACTCACCAGCGCAACAGCGAGATCCGCCGCGGACGCGGTAGAGCCGACGGCCGCGGTCGCGGCGAAGACGAGGATCACCGGGCCCGGTCCGGCGATGCGGAACGCGGCGAGCACCGCTGCGGCGGCGCCGGACAGCACCGCGATCGACGCGATCTGCGCCCACACCGGCAGCCCCGCCAACGCGATCAGGCCGCCGACCAGTACCGACGAGACGACAAGGATCCCGACGGATCCGACCTTCTCCGCCGTGCGGCGCAGCGGGTCATGGCGTGCGAACGCCGAGGTGAGGGCGCTCAGGACCGCGAGTCCGGCGACGTCGCCGTGCCCGGTAAGCCCGAAGACCACGAGGACCAGCGTCGCGGCCAACCCGACCCGCACCGAGACGGCGAGGGTCGCGTCCGCGGGTCGGACGACGAAGGCCCGCCGCCAGGTCTCGGCGGACACCGTGTGGGCGAGGGCGTCACGCGTCCGACGGGGGCGGACGATCGGGGTTCGGGTCGGCATCGCCCAACGATAGCAATAGTTCACTAGTAAAATACATATGAAATAGTATGACCTCGGTCGCCTACGATGACCTCATGCCACCCAGCGCGCCCGGCGAGGACTTCATCGACCACGTTCGACGACAGTGGTCCCGAACCCACCCGGAGGTGGACGCCGCCCCGATCGAGGTCATCGGCCGCATCACCCGGATCGGGTCACTCGCGCTGCACGAGCTGGACCGCGCCCTTGCCGGCAGCGGCGTCTCCCGGATCGAATTCGAGATCCTCTGCGCCCTCGCCCGCAGCGATCGACCCCTCCGGGCCAGCGAGGTCACCACCGCGACCATGACGAGCGGCGCATCGACGACCAAGCACACCGACCGCCTGACCCGCATCGGCCTGGTCGAGCGACTCCGCTTCGAACGCGACGGACGGGTGGTGCTCCTGCAGCCGACCGACGCCGGGCGCGCACTGGTGGACCGCGAATTCCCCGCCCGGGTGGAGCGGGACCGGCGGCTGCTCGAGGGCCTCGACGCCGACGAACAGGCCACCCTCGCGGACCTGCTGCGCCGGGTCGCGGGGAACTTCGCCGCTCCCTGACGCGATGAACGGGGGTTCATGTGCCATCGCCGTCCGGGAACTGGCACATGAACCCCCGTTCAATCCGTGGCCCGACCGCCGAGATGACGTCGCCGCGCCGGGAGCTCGACCACCGGGATCATGCGATCTCACCGCGCTGCCCGCACTCCCCGACCGCGGTCCGCAACGCCGCCCGCTCGGCCGTGTCGACGGTGAGCCCGTACTTCACCTTGATCCGGATGTACGAGTCGACGTACCCGCACCGAAACCCGCCGGGGGGCAGGTAGTCGGCGGCGTCCTGGTCACCCTTCGACCTGTTCGCCGACGGATCGGAGGCCATCAGGTTCTGCGCGTCGTTCGCGATCGCCCGGCGGGCAACCTGGTCGAGTGCGCGCGCGCCCGAGCGCCACGCCTCGGCCAACGGCACGATGTGTTCCGCGTCGACCGCGGAGGGGTCGGTCGTCCACCGGTACTCCCTGAGCGCACCGGTGTCCCGGTCGAGGACGCCGTACCGGTCGAGCCAGCCGCCGCCCCTGCCGACCGTCAACCGGCAGGTCTTCGGGTCGAGGCGCACCGATCCGGACGCGTCCCGGAGCATCATCACGTCGCGGGTGGTGCAGCGGGCGTACGCCGCGAACTCGGGGCCGAATCCGTGCTCCGGACGGTTGGTGTCCCAGTGCGGGAACCGGTCCCGGCTGTAGCCGTCCATCGACGCCTCGGCCGCGACCTGTAGCCGGGCGAGTTGGTCGGCGAGATCGCCCGCGACCACCTCCGGCGTCGACCCGGAATCGTTGCGCTCCCACTCGTCGAGCAGCACGTAGCCGACGGCGACGAGCACCACGACCAGGAAGGACAGGGCCGCGCGCAGCACCCGGCGCACGGTGCGCGACAACCGCGCGTTGAGGGACGGACGCACGGAAATCTCCTGGACGCTCTGACGGGACGGCAGAGTATCGCCCGCGGCGATCCGAATCTGGTGACGGCGCGCGGATCCCGCCCACGACTGTGATGCAGATTACCCACCCGGCGACGCCCTCGTCACGGGTGGCCGGGCACCATGATCCGGGCCAGCACCCCGCGGTGGTCGGAGCCGGGCAGGTCGACAACGCCGACGTCGGTCGCCCTCGCGCCCGCGACCAGGATCCGGTCGATCGACAGCAGCGGCGGCAACCAGCGGTCCGCGGGATAGCTGCGCAGCACCCCGGAGCCCGCCTGCTCGGCGGCGTCGCGAACACCGTCGCCGAGCAGGGCACGGAACTGGGCGTGATCCCAGGTCGCATTGAAATCCGCTGCCATGACGACGGTGTCGGCGTCGGTGCGCAACCCGTCCAGGATGCCGTGCAGCCGGTCCAGTTCGTCGGCCCAGATCGGCGTCTGATGCCGCGGCCACGGCGGCACCGGATGCGCCGCAAGCACCGTCAGCGAGTCGCCGCCGGGCAGCGTCGCCCGCGCGGAGAGCGCGGCCATCGCAAATCCGGGGTGCTGCACCTGCTCCGACAGCGGGTATCGGCTCCAGATGCCGGTGCCGTCCGCACCGGATGCGGCGGGTCGCACGTAGCGATAGGGCAACAGCTCGTCGAGACCCGACGCGGTCAGCCCGTCCATCGCCGTTACGGTCAGTTCATTCACGGTCATCAGGTCGACGCCACGCGAACGCACCTGCGCGACAACCGACTCCGGATCCGCCTTCCCGAACTCGATGTTCGCCTGGAGGACCGTCAGCCCGCGCTCCGGGTTCGCGCCCGACCCGGCGTCGTGCACGTACAGCGGCGCCTGGGTCCAGGCCGCCCCGGCGGCGACCGCGGTCGCGACCGCGAGGCCGAGCCGATCCCGGACGGCGAGAAACACCAGCACCGCCAGCACGATCCCCGATACCAGGTAGGGCGCGGCCGCGGCCGCGACGACGATCGGCGCCGAGGTCACCGGCACCACGTGCGCAAGGACACCCGCGGCCGCCGCCGCGACCGCCGCCCATCCGACGACGAGTGCGCCCCAACGAATCACCCGGGTCGACGACCTCGTCCGCCCGGTATCGCGCCCGGGGACGAGGGTCACTCGGGCACCCGTCGCGCCACCAACGCCGCCCCGATGTGCGGCAGGTCGGCGGGGTCGGAGGGGTTGAGCCCGGTCAGTTCGAACACCCGGCGCATCCGGTAGTCGACCGTGTTCGCGTGCACCGCGAGGGTGGCCGCGGTCGCCCTCCGGTTGAGCCCGCTATCGACATAGGTCTCGAGGGTCTGCATCAGTTCCGGCTTCCCCACCAGCGGAGCCAGCAGCGCAGCCAGTTCGCGTTGGGCGGCGCTCGGCCTGCTCAGTTGGTATTCGAGCAGCACGTCCGACAGCCGGTACAAGCCGGACGGACGATCCGACCTGGTCACCAGCGCAACGATTTCCGCGGTCTGCTCGACCGCCGACGGCACCCCCGCTGGCGTCGCGACCGCCCCGGCGACGTGAAAATCGGCGCCGAGCACCCGCCCGAGCCGGTCGACGACGGCCCGCAACTGCTCCCAGTCCGGGGCGCTGGCCGGGCACGGCACCAGCGCCAGCCCCCCGCCGCTGTCGATCACCGTCAAGGCAGGCTCCCCGGTGATCCGGTCCAGTTCGGTCTGCACCCGGCGCAGCTTCCGGCGTCCGGCGACGGTTCCGCTGACCCCGGAACCGCGCTCGTCGTCGTTCTCGCCGATCGCCAGGGTCAAGGCGAGGTAGTGCGGGGCCAGCCGCAGCCCGGTGCGGTGCACGACGGAGTCGAGATCCTCCCCCGCGACCAACGCCGACATGAACGACCGCCTGCCCGAGTTCGCCTGGCTCTCCATGCTCTGCCGTTCCTCGAAGTAGGCGGCGCTCACCGCGATCGTCAACCGGCGCAGGAAGTCCAGGATCATTGTCATCAGCGTCTGGACGTCGTCGATGTCGTCCGGGCCCGCACCGTCGAGCAGTTCGCCCGCCGCGAGACCGATCCCGGCGTGGTAGGCGTGCAGCACGGCATCGAGCGGCACCCCCTCCTCGGCGCGGCGGGCCGCGGAACTGCGCTGCTCGACGAGTTCGGAGTCGCGGGCCCCGCGACGCTCGCGGACCAGGGTGGCGAAGAGCTCCATGTTGCGGAGCACGATGTCGGAGATCTCCCCGTGCACCGCTTCCCGCGGCAGCGCCCGGTAGATGGGCAGCTCGTCCATCAGTCGGCCGATCACGCGGGCGGTCAGGTCGGGGGCGGCGTTGGACAGCCACTGCGCCGCCGGCCTTCCCGCGATGCGCAGCGGCGGTACCACCCGGTTGTCTACGGTCACGGATTCCTCCCAATACCGGACATTACGGAAAATCTACTGCGTCGCTCCTGTCTGGCTACCACGCAGCGACCCGGATGTCACCGCGGGACCCGCTCTCGGCGTGGCGTCGCCGCGCTCGCCCGAACCGCGAGGGTCCTGACGTAGGGTTCGAAAAACACCAGGTCGTCGCCGATCCGGCGGTGACAACGACGGACGGCGGAACGCATGGATGCGGTCGAGAAGTCAGCGATGACCGTCGGAGACTACACATACGACGTCACCCTCGCCGGACCGGCGGGCGGAGCACCGGTCGTGTTGTTGCACGGTTTCCCCGAGACGGCCGCCTGCTGGCACCCGGTCCTGCCTGCCCTCGCCCGCGCGGGATTTCGGCTGATCGCGCCGAACCAGCGCGGGTACTCCGCTGGCGCGCGCCCGGCGGGTGTGGAGCACTACGCGATCGACGCACTCGGCGGCGACGTCCTTGCCCTGCTCGATCACCTGGAACTACGGTCCGCGCACCTCGTCGGTCACGACTGGGGCGCCGCGGTCGCCTGGTGGACCGCGGCCAACCACCCGGACCGGGTCCGTTCCCTGACGGCGGTCTCGGTGCCGCACCCGGCGGCGTTCGGGTGGGCACTGCGCATGGACGACGACCAGAAGGCCCGGTCCCGCTACATCGGCGTGTTCCGGAATGGACACTCCGCCGAGCAGGTCCTGCTGGCCGACGGCGCGGGGCGCCTGCGCGAGATCTACGCGGGCGTGGACCCGGCCCTCGTCGACGAACACGTCCGCGTCCTCACCGAGCCGGGCGCCCTCACCGCTGCCCTGTCCTGGTATCGGGCGATGGGGCGCGACGTCGCGGAGACCCCCGCCGTCCGGGTACCGACCACCTATGTGTGGAGCGACGGCGACGACGCGCTGGGCCGGGCGGGTGCCGAGAAGTGCGCCGAGTTCGTCACCGGGCCGTACCGGTTCGTCGAACTCGACAGCGTCAACCACTGGGTGCCCGAACAGGCACCCGAGAGTCTTGCGGCCGCGATCATCGCCCGCGTGGAAGGAGTGTCGGCATGAACGGAATCGTCATCGTCCTGCTGGGCGCACTGCTGTGCTTCTACGGCATTCGCTCACTGCACCTGGCCGTCCTCGCCTCCGGATTCGGGTTGGGCTGGCTGGTCACCGACCTGTTCAACGCCGCGTTCTGGACGCTCGTGCTCTTCGGCCTGATCGGGGCGGCCGCGGCGTGGGTGCTGACCACCCTCGTCTTCAAGTTTTCGGCGTACTTCATCGGCGGCATCTCGGGCGCCATGGCAGGCGCGAAGCTGGCGGACGCGCTGCAGCCCGGCGAGAACAACTGGGCGCTGAGCTGGATCGTGATTCTCGCGCTGGCGGTCGCCGCCGCCTTCGTCGCGGACAAGTACCGGGCGCGGGCGCTGCTGTGGCTGACCTCCATCGGCGGCGCAAGCATGATCCTCAGCGGCCTCGGCACCATGACCGGCGCGCTCGAGTTCCTCGCCCACCCCGACTCCGGTGTCCAGCAGGTCACCTCGACCCTGGTGTGGATCGCGCTGGCCGTCGCGGGCTGGATCGTCCAACGCCGACTCTTCCCGGAGAAGCTGGGGCTTCAGCCCACCGACTCGCGGCGGTAGGGCGCGCGGACGGCCAGCAGCGCAGCCAACCCGACGGCGAGGACCACGAGCAGCCCCAGGATGCCTGCGCGGTCGCTGCCGAACATCCACGCGAACAGCCCGAACAGGGTCGGCGACAGGAACGACACCGCCCGGCCGGTCGTGGCGTAGAGACCGAACATCTGCCCCTCCCGCCCGGCCGGGCTCAGCCGGGCCATGAACGTGCGGGCCGCGGACTGCGCCGGCCCGACGAACAGGCACAGCAGCAGACCGAGGAACCAGAACGCGACCGGCCCGGACACCGCCAGCAACGCGGCACCCACCGCGAGCATGGACGCGAGCGAGGTCACGATCACCGACTTGGGGCCGAACCGATCGTCGAGGCGTCCGGCCACCAACGCGCCGACCGCCGCAACAACATTGGCCGCGACACCGAACAGCAGCACGTCACCGGACGCGATGCCGTACACGTTGACCGCCAGCACCGCGCCGAAGGTGAACACGCCGGCGAGCCCGTCCCGGAACAGGGCGCTGGCCACCAGGTATCCGACCGTGCGGCGGTCGTGCGCCCACAGGGCGGTCAGGTCGCGCCAGAGCAGCCGGTAGGAGCCGACGAAACCCGGCCCGGCGGCCGCCGCCTCGCGCCGCGGCACCTCCGGCACCGCGAACAGCACCGGCACCGCGAACACCGCGAACCACACCGCAGCGAGGACCACGACGGTCCGGATGTTCAGCCCACCGTCGGTGCTCAGACCAAACAATCCCCGCGCGGGCCCGTCCCCGGCAATGAACCCGACATAGCACACCAGCAGCAGCACGATCCCACCGAAATAACCCATCGCCCAACCGAACCCGGATACCCGACCGATGCTGTCCGGCGACGAGACCTGCCGCAGCATCGCGAAGTACGGCACCTGCGCGAGCTCGAAGAGGACCGACCCGACACCGAGCAGCACCAGACCGAACCACAGGTACCGATGGTCGTCCCTGACGAAGAACATCGCCAACATGCAGCCGACCACGGCGGTGGTGAGCAGCGCGAGCGAGCGTTTGCGGCGGCCGGTGGCGTCGGCACGCTGACCGGTGACCGGGGCGAGGACGGCGATCAGCAGCCCCGCCGCGCCGAGGGACCAGCCGAGCCAGCTGCTCGCCGACACCGAGCCGGGGAGGTCGTCACCGACCGCGTCGGTGAGGTACACCGAGAAGACGAAGGTCACGATCACCGCGTTGAAGGCGGCGGACCCCCAGTCCCACAGCCCCCACGCGACGACCTGCCCGCGCGTTGCCACCGTGCCGTTGTCCACCGCCATGCTCATGGCGCGAGCCTAGGCCAGGAATCTGGTGCCGTCGCCGAGGGAAACACCCGACCACGGTATGCACTCTGTTGCATAGTCGCGTGGTTGCATACATACTCGGCGGGTGGCACTCGAACACGCGCTCCTGGTCTCGCTGTCGGAACAGTCGGGCTCCGGGTACGAACTGGCCCGCCGATTCGACAGGTCGATCGGCTTCTTCTGGAGCGCCACCCACCAGCAGATCTACCGCGTCCTCAAACGCATGGACGAGTCCGGGTGGGTGACCGGCGAGACGGTCGGGCAGGAGCGTCGACCGAACAAGCGGGTCTACCGGGTGTCCGCGGCCGGTCGCGCCGAACTGGCGCGCTGGATCGCCGAACCGACCGAGGTCGGGGATCTGCGCAACGAGCTCGCCGTGAAGATCCGAGCAGCCTCCCTCGGCGACCTCGACGACGTGCGCGCCGAGGTCCTCCGGCACCGGGACGGCCACGCCCGCCGCCTCGAGGTCTACCGCATGATCGAGAAGCGCGACTTCCCCGCCCCCGACCGACTGTCCGGCACAGCACTGCACCAATACCTGGTGCTGCGCGGGGGCATTCGTGTCGAGGAGGGATTCACCCAGTGGTGCGAGGAGATCCTCGATGCCCTCTGACCCCGTGCCAGCCACCCCGACCGGAAGGCCCTCCGTGACCGCGCCCTACCCGCACCTGTTGTCGCCGCTCGACCTCGGCTTCACCACCCTGCGCAACCGGGTGGTGATGGGGTCGATGCACACCGGCCTCGAGGACCGCACCCGCGACGTGCCGAAATTGGCCGCCTACTTCGCCGAACGGGCCCGCGGCGGGGTCGGGCTGATCGTCACCGGCGGCTACGCCCCGAACCGGACCGGCTGGCTGCTGCCGCTCGGGGCCGACCTGATCACCCGCAGGCAGGCCACCCGACACCGGGAGATCACCGATGCCGTGCACGCCGAGGGCGGCAAGATCGCGCTGCAGATCCTGCATGCCGGCCGCTACTCCTACCAGCCGTTGAGCGTGTCCGCGTCGTCGATCAAGGCCCCCATCAACCCGTTTCGCCCGCGAGCGCTGACCCGCCGCGGCATCGAGACGACGATCGACGACTACGTCCGCTGTGCGCGGCTGGCCAAGGAGGCCGGCTACGACGGCGTCGAGATCATGGGCGGCGAGGGCTACTTCCTCAACCAGTTCCTCGCGCCACGCACCAACCGGCGCACCGACGAGTGGGGCGGCTCGCCCGAGAATCGGCGGCGCATCGCGGTGGAGATCGTCCGCCGCACCCGTGCCGCCGTCGGCGAGCACTTCATCATCTTGTTCCGGCTGTCGATGGCCGACCTCGTCGAGAAGGGGCAGACCTGGAGTGAGATCGTCGACCTCGCAAGGGAACTCGAGAACGCTGGCACCACAATCCTGAACACCGACATCGGCTGGCACGAGTCGCGCGTGCCCACCATTGTCACGTCGGTCCCCCGCGCGGCGTTCGCGGAGTTCAGCGAACGACTCGCCAGCGAGGTGCGCATCCCGGTGTGCGCGTCGAACCGGATCAACATGCCCGAGACCGCCGAGGACATCCTGGCCCGCGGTCCCGTGCAACTGATCTCCGCGGCGCGCCCCCTGCTCGCCGACCCCGACTGGGTGAACAAGGCCGCCGCCGACCGCGGCGACGAGATCAACACGTGCATCGCATGCAACCAGGCCTGTCTGGACCACGCGTTCGCGAACAAGCCCGTCTCCTGCCTGCTCAACCCGCGCGCCGGGCGCGAGACCGAGCTGGTGCTCGGCCCCACCCGACGCCGCAAGTCGATCGCGGTTGTCGGCGCGGGCCCGGCCGGACTGTCGGCGGCGCTCGGGCTCGCGCAACGCGGCCACGAGGTGAACCTGTTCGAGGCGGGGGGCGAGATTGGCGGCCAGTTCGCGATTGCCCGTCGCATCCCCGGCAAGGAGGAGTTCGCCGAAACCATCCGCTACTACACCCGCAGCCTCGAGGTCGCGGGCGTCAAGGTGCATCTGCACACCCGGGTTGACGCCGCGACCCTGATCGACGGCGGTCACGACGAGGTGGTGCTCGCCACCGGTGTCACCCCGCGCATCCCTGCGATCGACGGCATCGACCACCCGAGCGTGCTGTCCTATGCCGAGCTGGTACGTGAGGGGAAGCCGGCCGGCGAGCGGGTCGCGGTGATCGGCGCGGGCGGGATCGGCGTCGACATCTCCGAGTACCTCACCCACGCGCAGTCCCCGACGCTCGACCTGGCCGAGTGGAACCGCGAGTGGGGCGTCACCCACGACGAGGCGGCCGCAGGCGCGCTCACCGAGCCGATCGTCACACCGTCCCCGCGCCGCGTCTACCTGCTGCAGCGCAAGAGCACCCCGATCGGCGCCGGCCTCGGCAAGACGTCGGGGTGGGTGCACCGGGCGGCACTGAAAAAGAAGGGCGTGCACCAGCTCTCGGGCGTCAACTACGAACGGATCGACGACGAGGGCCTGCACATCAGCTTCGGGGAGAAGCGGGAACGACCGCAGACGATCGCCGTCGACACCGTCGTCGTCTGCGCCGGGCAGGAACCGGTCCGCGAGCTCGAGTCCGCGCTGATCGCCGCCGGGATGCCCGTGCACGTCATCGGTGGCGCCGACGTCGCGGCCGAACTCGACGCCAAGCGGGCCATCGACCAGGGCACTCGGCTCGCCGCGACGCTGTAGTACCGCGGGCGCCCGGCCGCGGCACCGCATGCACGGGCGGGCGCTAGCCTGTCCGGGTGACTCTGCCTACCCCCACCCCCGACGCCCGCGCGGTCGTGACCGGCGCCTCCTCCGGAATCGGCGAGGCGCTGGCCACCGAGCTGGCCGCCCGCGGCCACTCGCTGATCCTCGTCGCCCGCCGGGAGGACTTGCTCGACGCACTGGCCGCGAAGCTGACCGCGGAGCACGCCGTCACCGTCGAGGTCCGCGCGGTCGACCTGTCCGACCGAGATCGGCGGGCACCGCTGGTCGAGGAGCTGTCCGGGCGGGACATCTCGATCCTGTGCAACAACGCGGGGATCGCGACGTTCGGCCCGGTGTCGGACCTGGACCCGTCGTACGAGCGGGCGCAGGTGGAACTCAATGCCGTTGCGGTGCACGACCTCACGCTGGCCGTGCTGCCCGGGATGCTGGCCCGCGGCTCGGGCGGGATCCTGATGGTGGGGTCGGCGGCGGGCAACATGCCGATCCCGAACAACGCGACCTACGCGGCGACCAAGGCGTTCGTGAACACCTTCTCCGAGTCGCTGCGCGGTGAGCTGACGGATTCCGGCGTCCACGTCACCCTGTTGGCGCCCGGGCCGGTGCGCACCGAGACCCCGGATCCGGCCGATGCGTCGATCGTGGACCGGCTGGTTCCGGACTTCCTGTGGATCTCCAGCGAGTACACCGCGAAGCTGTCCCTCGACGCGCTCGCGAAGAACAAGATGCGGGTCGTTCCCGGCATCCTGAGCAAGGGGATGTCGGTGGCCGGCGGCTACACCCCCCGCGCCGTCGTCGCCCCGATCGTCGGGACCTTCTACCGGAAGCTCGGCGGCTAGCCGCCGTCAGGGCGGCGTCAGGGAGCCCACGGCAGGCGTCAACGCCCTGTCAGGGTCGGCGCCGCGGCGCGGGTCGGCGGGTAGTCCGGAGGGTGCACCCCACCCGAGGAGACAACCGTGACCCTGCTCGACATCCTCCCGTCGCTTCGCTCGGCGATGACCCCACGCCTCGATCCCGACCTGTGGCCGGTCACCACCCACGTCGACGAGCTCGGCCGGATCACGGTCGGCGGCGTCGCGCTCTGCGACGTCGCCGACCAGTTCGGCACCCCGACGTACCTCCTCGACGAACGCGACGTCCGATATCGGTGCCGGGTATATCGCGACACCTTCCCGGAGGCCGAGATCGCCTACGCCGGAAAGGCACTCCTGACCCGGGCGGTGGCGGCGTGGATCGCGGACGAGGGCCTGTCCCTCGACGTCTGCTCGGCGGGTGAACTGGCCATTGCCCTGTCTGCGGGTGTCGATCCCCGCCGAATCATCCTGCACGGCAACGTCAAGACCTCCGCTGACCTGACCGCGGCCCGGTCCGCGCGAGTGGGGCGGATCGTCGTCGACTCACCCACCGAGATCACCATGCTGTCCGCCTCGTCCGCGCCCCGCCAGAATGTTCTGGTGCGGGTGACGCCCGGCGTGGACGCGGGCACCCATCGGGCGGTCACCACCGGCATCGACGACCAGAAGTTCGGCTTCCCCCTCGCGCACGATCAGGCGGTCGACGCGATTCGGCGGATACTCGGGCAGCCCCGCCTCAACCTCATCGGGCTGCACTGCCACCTGGGGTCCCAGATCGTCGACACCGAGTGTTACGGGGTCGCACTGGATCGCCTGATCGCGACGATGGCGCAGGTCCGCCTCGACCACGGCACGATCCTCACGCAACTGAATCTCGGCGGTGGCCACGGCGTTTCGTACCGGGCGGGCGACCCCGCCCTTGACCCGTCGGCGCTGGCCGAGACGATCGAGGACGTGCTGGACGACGCCTGCGCGCGGCACCGGTTCCCGCGCCCCCGGATCGTCCTGGAACCGGGGCGGGCGATCACCGCGCGCGCCGGGGTGACGGTGTACCGGGTGGTGTCCGTCAAGCAGGTTCGTGGCGGCCGCACCTTCGTGTGCGTCGACGGCGGCATGAGTGACAATCCCCGCGTCGCGCTGTACGGGGCGCGGTACACCGTCGCGTTGGCGAACCGGCACTCGACCGCGCCGACGACGCCCGTGACCGTCGCGGGTCGCTACTGCGAGTCCGGCGACGAGATTGCGGTCGACACGAGCCTGCCCGGGGATGTGCGCCCGGGCGACGTCCTCGCGGTTCCCGTCACCGGCGCCTACCACCACAGCCTGGCGTCGACGTACAACGCGGTCGGACGGCCCCCGGTCGTCGCGGCAGCGGCAGGGGCGGTGCGGGAACTGGTCCGCCGCGAGACCATCGCCGACCTGTTGGGACGCGACGTCGGGCGCTGACACTGGCGCCTCTCCTTACTGGCAAGTAAGTTGTGGGGTGCCGCGGCTACGCGGCCACCGACCGCCAGGAGGACCCCGCATGCCGCGCCTTTCCGGAGCCACCGACCTGATCAGGGGCCTGGTGCCGATCACGAAGGCTGGCATCGTCGGCCCGATCGGACCGGGCGCCCTCACCGGCGTCGTCTCCGCCTGGTACCAGTGGGACTTCACCGCCGGTGGCCTGCTCGCGGTCGCGGCACGACGCGCTGGCGAACGCATCGCCGTCATCGACGACCGCGGCCCCGTCACGTACCGGCAGCTCGACGCCGACGCCGAGGCCCTGGCCCTCGCCCTGCACGATCGCGGTCTGCGCGAACGCGGCCGGATCGGTGTCCTTGCCCGCAACCACCGCGGGTTCGTGATCGCGATGGGCGCATCGGCCCGACTCGGCACCGACCTGGTGCTGCTCAATACCGGCGCGTCGGCCGCGCAGCTCGGCGAGATCGCCGCCGAACAGAAGCTGGACTGGCTGCTCGTCGATCCCGAATTCACGCCCCTCATCCCCGATTCGACGCTGCGGGTCGCGGTGTTCGAGGATCCGACGGACCCCGGTGATGGCGCCAACCGCGCGCAGGGGTGGGCCCGATTCGAGGGGCTCCTCGAGGACGGCCGCGACAGCAACGGCCTCGCCCTGCCGCGCCGCCCCCGACGCGGCCGCCTGATCGTCCTCACCTCCGGCACCACCGGCACCCCGAAGGGCGCGTCCCGGCCCGAACCGCGCAGCTGGATGCCCGCGTCCGCGGTGCTGTCCCGACTGCCGCTGCGCAGTCACGGGATCACGGTGCTCGCCTCGCCGATCTTCCACACCTGGGGCCTTGCCGGGACACAACTCGCGCTCGCGCTCCGGTCGACGCTCGTGCTGACCGGCCGGTTCGACCCGGCCGCGACCGTGGAATCCGTTGCCCGGCACCGGGCCGACGCGCTGTGGGTGGTTCCCACGATGCTGCAACGCATCACCGACCTGCCCGCGGATCGCCTCGACGTCGACCTGGAGTCCCTGCGGATCATCGCTGCCAGCGGGTCCGCGATCCCCACCGGAGTCGTGCACCGGACGTTCGACGTGTTCGGGTCGGTGCTGTACAACTTCTACGGATCCACCGAGGTGAGCTGGGCGTCGATCGCGCGGCCCGACGAACTGCGGCAGCACCCGACAACGGCGGGCCGTCCCCCGCTCGGCACCGTCGTGAAGATCCTCGACGACGACGGTGCCGAGGTCCCGACCCTGACCGTCGGCCGGGTGTTCGTCGGCAACGGCATGCTGTTCGAGGGATACACCCGCGCAGGCTCCGAGAAGGAGATCGTCGACGGCATGATGGCCACCGGCGATGTCGGGCACTTTGACGGCGACGGCCTGCTGTTCCTCGACGGGCGCAGCGACGACATGATCGTCTCCGGCGGCGAGAACGTGTACCCCCGAGAAGTCGAGAACCTGCTGTCGGAGCTGCCGGGCGTCCTTGAGGTCGCGGTGCTCGGCGTCGACGACGCCGAGTTCGTGTCCCGGCTCGCGGCGTTCGTCGTCCGCGCCGGGGACGCCGAGGGTACCGCCCTGACCGTGGACGGCATCCGCGACCACGTCCGCTCGCACCTGGCGCGCCACTGCGTCCCTCGCGACGTCACGTTCCTCGACGAGCTGCCCCGCAACGCGACCGGCAAGGTGGTCCCCCGCCTGCTCCGCTGACCCGCCCCGCGGCCCTCATCACCGCGCCCCGCGCCCCTCATCACCGCGCCCCTCGCCACCTTGACCGAATGTGGGATCCGGTCACATCAACTGACCGAATCCCACATTCGGTCACCGGGCGGCGGGGTTGGGCAGGTCACCGGGCGGCGGGGTCGGACGGATGACCGGACGCGTCACCGCCGTTTGCGACGGCCGGTGCCGAACAGCGATCGGGAGATCTCCCGGCCCGCGACGGTGGCCGCGGATCGCAGGAAGCTCTTGACGGCGCTGTTGTCGAGGATCTTCTCGACCGCGCTCGGCTCGTCGGGTGCGGGCGGCGGCAGATCCGGCAGGTCGGGAAGCGCGGGCGGCAACTCCGGTGCCGGTTCGGACTGTGGCGCCAGCCGCGCCGACAGCACCTCGTACGCCGACTCCCGGTCAAGCGTCGCACCGTACTTCGCGTGCAGCGGGCTCGCGGCCGCCGCGGCGCGGATGGCGCCCTCACCGATCGTGTCCATCAACGACCGCGGCGGCGGGATCTTCGCCCACGCCACCGGGGTCGGCGCACCCTTCTCCGACAACACCGTGACGATCGCCTCGCCGGTGCCGAGCGAGGTGAGTGCCTTCTCGAGGTCGTAGTGCTCGGTCTTCGGGTAGGTGCGGACCGTCTTCGTCAGGGCCTTCTGGTCGTCCGGTGTGAAGGCGCGCAACGCGTGCTGGATCCGAGCACCGAGCTGCGAGAGCACCGCGTTCGGCACATCCGTCGGCAGCTGGGTGCAGAAGAACACGCCGACCCCCTTGGACCGGATCAGCTTCACGGTCTGCTCGACCTGCTGCAGGAAGGCCTTCGACGCGTCCGCGAACAGCAGGTGCGCCTCGTCGAACACGAACACCAGCTTCGGCTTGTCCACGTCCCCGACTTCGGGCAACGTCTGAAATAGGTCCGCGAGCACCCACATCAGGAATGTGGAGAACATCACCGGCCGCGCCGCCTGCGCGCCCAGCTCGAACAGCGTCACCACGCCACGCCCGTCCGGCGCGACCCGGAGCAGGTCCGCGGTGTCGAATTCGGGCTCCCCGAAGAAGGTGTCGCCGCCGTCGGCCTCCAGGTTGACCAGCGCGCGCAGGATCACTCCCGCCGTCGCCGAGGACACCCCGCCGATGCCCTTGAGGTCGGCCTTGCCCTCGTCGGAGGTCAGGTGGGCGATCACCGACCGCAGGTCCTTCAGGTCGAGCAGCGCCAGGCCCCGGGTGTCCGCCCAGTGGAAGATCAGCCCGAGCGTCGACTCCTGGGTGTCGTTGAGCCCGAGCACCTTGCTGAGCAGGATCGGCCCGAAGCTGGTGATCGTCGCCCGCACCGGGACACCAATACCTTCGGTGCCGAGCGAGACGAAGTCGACGGGGAAGGCGGTCGGGGCCCAGTCCGCGACACCCGTCTCGACCGCGCGGGCGGCCATCTTCTCGCTGGCCTCGCCCGCGGCGGACAGCCCGGAGACGTCGCCCTTGACGTCGGCCATCACCACCGGGACGCCCGCCGCCGACAACTGCTCGCAGATGCCCTGCAACGTCTTCGTCTTTCCGGTCCCGGTCGCGCCGGCGACCAGACCGTGCCGGTTCAGCGTTGCAAGCGGGATTCGCACCCGCGCAGCGGAATCCACCTGCCCGTCGACGATCACCGTGCCGAGCTCGAGGGCGCCGCCCGTGAAGGCGTAGCCGGCGGCGATCTCCCGGGCAGCCGAATCGTCCTGCGCGGGTACACCACCCCCCTCCGCTGCGGTGGCCGCCAGGGCTGCCTCCTCCGCCGCCCTCGCCGCCTCCGCCGCGACCCGGGCGGCCTCCTCGGCCGCCGCCTTCGCCGTCGCGGCACGTTCCGCGAGCGCCGCCGCGTCCGATCCCGGATCCACCGTCATCCCCGCCTCCTCGATCGTCTGCCCACCCGACATCCGCTCCACCGCGAACCCTATCCGAGAAGGCGCTGACTACTGTGGATGCTCGTGCAGGACAAACTTGTGTGGATCGATTGCGAAATGACCGGGCTCCGACTCGGTACCGACAAGCTGATCGAGGTGGCGGCCTTGGTCACCGACAGCGAACTGAACATCCTCGGGGAGGGCGTGGACATCGTCATCCACGCCGACGACGCGGCCCTCGCGGACATGCCGGACGTGGTGCGGGAGATGCACGCCAAGTCGGGCCTGACCGACGAGGTCCGCGCCTCCGCCGTCACGCTCGAGGAGGCCGAGCAGCAGGTCCTCGCGTACATCCGCGAACACATCCCCGCGCCGGGCACCGCCCCGCTGTGCGGAAACTCGATCGCCACCGACCGCGGATTCCTTGCCCGTGACATGCCCGCACTCGACGAGTACCTGCACTACCGGATGATCGACGTCTCCTCGATCAAGGAACTGTGCAGGCGCTGGTACCCGCGGATCTATTTCGGTCAGCCGGAGAAGGGGCTCGCGCACCGCGCGCTGGCCGACATCAAGGAGTCGATCCGGGAACTGCAGTACTACCGGCGGACCGCGTTCGTCGCCGACCCCGGCCCCTCTACCAGCGACATTGCCGCCGTCGTCAAGGATCTGGTTGCCGAGTAGATACCGATTGGCGTTCCGGGCGCCGGACACGCTAGTATCGTCCACGCTGCTGACGCACGGCCCGCACGGGCGGCGCGTGGGACAGCAATGGTGACCGTAGTTCAGTTGGTAGAGCACCAGGTTGTGATCCTGGCTGTCGCGGGTTCGAGTCCCGTCGGTCACCCCGAAGAAAGGCCCCCGACTCCGGTCGGGGGCCTTTCTCGTTTCGTGCGTACCACCCGAGCCGATTCCCTCACGTCACAGCGAGACTGTGACGTGAGGGAACAGCGGGAGGGGGCGGTCACACCGCGGCGTTGCCCGCCTTCCAGGTCTCCCACGGGATGTTCCAGTCGCCGAGGCCGTCGACGCCGGACAGGGTGCCGCCGACGGTGTTCTTCACGATCGTGATGTCGCCGCGCTTGGTGTTGTCGTACACCCATTTTGCGTTCGCGGGACTCAGGTTCAGGCAGCCGTGGCTGGTGTTCGAGTAGCCCTGTTGCCCCACCGACCACGGCGCCGAGTGGAAGAAGATTCCGCTGTACGACATGCGGGTCGCCCAGTCGACCGGGGTGCGGTAGCCGTCCGGGGAGTTGACCGGCACGCCGTACGTGGACGAGTCCATCACCAGATGGTCGAAGCGGTCCCCGATGATGTAGACGCCGTTGTCGGTCGGGGTGTCGTCCTTGCCCATCGACGTCGGCATGGTCATCACGACCTGACCGTTGCGTTCGAAGGTGACCTGCTTGGTCGCGTCGTCCGCGACGGCGATCATCGCGTCGCCGATCCGGAACTCGGACCGCTGGTTCACCTGCCCGAACAGGCCGTTGCCCAGGTCCCGCCCGAAGACGTCGACATCGACGGTGACGGTGGTTCCGGGCGCCCAGTAGTGCTCCGGACGCCACCGAACCTCGCGGTTGTTGACCCAGTAGAACGCGCCGTCGACGGGAGGATTGGTGGTGACGGTGATCGCGTCCTGCGCGGCCGTGCGGTCGGGGATGTTCTCGTCGAACTGGACCGCGACCGGCTGCCCGACCCCGACGACCTCACCCTCGGTCGGCAGCACGTACGGCCTGGTGAGGTTGCCGGGCGAGCTGGTGGTGAAGTTCGACACCAGACCACCGGACCCGCCGAGCCCGATGGCGTCGACCTCGAGCCGGTAGCTGCCGTCGTAGCGGAGCGGCTCGGAGTTCACCCAGGACCGGCCGTCCGGTGCGATCGCGCCGGGCACCTCCGCTCCTGCCGCGTCGACCAGGACCACCCGGGACAGGGTGCCGTCCGCGACCCGCACCGCGACGGGTTCGCTCGGTGAGTGCCCGACCGCACCGTCCGCGACGGCCGATGACAGCTTCGGCTTGATGAGCTCGGTGACCGGGTTGACGTCGATCGCGGGCGCCGCACCCGCTTCGCCGCTCGAGGGAACCGTGCACCCCGACGCACCGAGCACCACGGCCGCCGCCCCCAGCGCGACCACCATCCGGAACTTCCTCACCGCAACCCCACTTCACACCGTGTCCTCGACGGGCCGACCCGATACCGACCGGGCGTGCTCCACCCGACCCCGCGGCAGTGATTTTGCCAGGCCTTTGCAGACCGACTCCCCCGGCGCCCCCGATCGACCCGTAACGTTCACATTGCAATCGCCCCTTGACCGGATCGCGTTACCCTCCGTGCGCCGTAATGCGACGCTGACCAGCCGATTTCACATCGGACGGGAAGTCCTGTTAATGTTCTCCTCGCACCGAGCGAGACGAACACCTCGCGAGACGCACCGGCGCCATTAGCTCAATTGGCAGAGCAGCTGACTCTTAATCAGCGGGTTCGGGGTTCAAGTCCCTGATGGCGCACCACACGACAAGGCCCCGACTGGTCCTCCGGATCGGATCCGGGGCCTTCAACGTGTCCCGTGCCGCGGCACACCGAGCGCCATTAGCTCAATTGGCAGAGCAGCTGACTCTTAATCAGCGGGTTCGGGGTTCAAGTCCCTGATGGCGCACCACACGAAAGGCCCCGGTCCTCTCGGACCGGGGCCTTTCGGCATCCGGGGGGACGGCCACTCAGCGGAAGATCTTCCGCAGCACCAGCACCGCCACCAGGGCACCCGCACCGAGCAGCGCGTACGTCACCGGCGGCTCGCTGACCTTCGCGACCAGCGCGGTCTTGGTGGTCTCGAGCAGGCGCTTGGGGTTGGCGCGCACACTCAGCTCGTCGAGGGTGGCGGCGAGCTGATTTCGCGCCTGCTCGATGTCGCGTTCGATGCTGTCGGTGTCCCTTGGCACGTGGACTTCCTCTCCTGGTCGGTCGTTCTCTGCCATGACCGTACCCGGAGCGGCCAAGTAGCCTGACGGTCGTGACCGACAACAACAGACTGACCCCCGGAGACCCCGCGCCCGCCTTCACCCTGCCCGACGCCGACGGCAACGAGGTGTCGCTCTCCGACTACCGCGGACGCAAGGTCATCGTCTATTTCTACCCGGCGGCGAGCACCCCCGGCTGCACCAAGCAGGCGTGCGACTTCCGGGACAGCCTCGCCGAATTGAACGGGGCGGGACTCGACGTCATCGGGATCTCCCCCGACAAGCCAGCGAAGCTCGCGAAGTTCCGCGACGCGGAGTCGCTGACCTTCCCGCTGCTGTCCGACCCCGAGAAGGCGACGCTCGCGGCCTGGGGCGCGTTCGGCGAGAAGACGATGTACGGCAAGAAGGTGCAGGGCGTGATCCGCTCCACGTTCCTCGTCGATGAGAACGGCGCGATCGCGGTCGCGCAGTACAACGTGCGGGCCACCGGGCACGTGGCGAAGCTGCGCCGCGACCTGTCCGTCTGACCCCGCTCCGGACCGGGTGAAGGGCACCTGGACCCGGTTCAGCGGGGCGAACGGCACCTTCACCAGGTGGGGTCAGGAGCCGAAACGCCGCAGGAACAGCGCCTCGGCGACCGCGAGGTTCTCGATCTCGGACGGGTCGACGCTCTCGTTCGGCGCGTGGATCAGGCAGCGGGGTTCCTCGACGCCGAGCATCACGATCTCGGCCCCGGGCACCTGCTCGGCGAAGACGTTGCACAGCGGGATCGACCCGCCCTGCCCGACGGTGCCGAGTGGTCGCCCGAACGCCTCCGCCATCGCCGCACCCAGTGCGGCGTACCCGGGACCATCGGTGCCCGCCCGGAACGGCGACCCGGTCTGTTCCGGCTCCACCGTCACCCTCGACCCCCACGGCGCGTGCGCGTGCAGGTGCCCGATCAACGCGTCCAACGCGGTCTGCGGGTCCATGCCGGGCGGGACCCGCAGGTTCAGCCGCGCGGAGGCGCGGGGTTGGATCGCCGCTGCCGATCCGACAACCGGCGGGCAGTCGATGCCGAGGATGGTCAGCGCGGGGCGGGCCCAGACCCGGTCCGCCACCGTCCCGGTCCCGGCAAGGCCGACGCCGTCGAGAACCCCCGCATCGGTGCGGAACTGGGCTTCGGCGTAGGCGGCACCGTCCCAGGACTGGGTGGCGTCGAGGCCGTCGACGACGGTGTTGCCGTCCGCGTCCCGCAGTGACGCCAGCATCTGCACCAACGCGGCAAGCGCGTCGGGGGCCGGCCCACCGAACATCCCCGAATGGACCTCGCTCGCCATGGTCTCCACGTGCACGACGACGTTCGCGACCCCGCGCAGCGTCACCGTCGCGGTCGGCTCCCCGACCTCCGCGTTGCCGGTGTCCACGACGAGGATCATGTCGGCCTGGAACAGGTCGGGGCGCGCCGCGACGAGCGCCTCGAGCCCGCCGGTGCCCATCTCCTCGGTGCCCTCCGCGACGATCCGGATGCCGACCGGGAACGGAGTGCCCGATGTCCCCGACCCGCGCAGCGCGCGGAGCGCCAGCAGGTGCATCACGATGTTGCCCTTGCAGTCCGCGGCGCCCCTGCCGTACCAGCGGCCGTCGCGGTCGGTGAGTTCGAAGGGCGGCGTGTGCCATGCAGTTTCGTCGCCGGGCGGCTGCACGTCGTAGTGGCAGTAGAGCAGGACCGTCGGGGCTCCCGGCGGCCCCGGCTGGTGCCCGACGACGGCGTTCGAGCCGTCCGCCGTCTCGATCAGTTCCACCGACCCGACGCCGGCGGCGACGAAAGCGTCCCTGACCCAGGTCGCTGCGGCGAGGCACTCCTCGGGCGGGAACTGCCGCGGATCGGCCACCGATCGATACGCCACCAGCGTCGCGAGTTCCTCCCGTGCCGTTGGCATCAGCCGCCGCACCGCATCGCGGATGTCCGCCCCCATCGTCAGGTCCGACACGTCCCGCTCCTCCCGTCGATCACTTCTCCGTCACCAGCTTCAGGTCCGCGAGCAGCCCGTCGAAGTCGGCGAGCCGGTCGGGGCAGTACACCTCGAGCACCAGCCGCTCGCCCGCGAGCCGGTCGCGGGTGGCGAGAATGGGCCGCTGCCCCGGACCGGGTGCCCCGCTGACGATCTGCTGGTCGAGCAGGCCCGCACGTAGTGCGCCAGCGGAGTCGGTGCACGCCGCTCCCCCGTCGGTTCCGAGGACCCGTGCGGTGGCGTCGATGTCGACTGGCTGCAGCCCGGCCGCCGAATAGCGTACGGCCAGCTCGGTGGCAAGGTTCTCCGCCCGCTCGTCGCTCCGGTCCGCGTTGAAGGCGACCAGCCCCCACACGGTGAGCCCGACGAACAGCGCGAAGGCGAGCAGGTAGAGGATCAGGTGGGTGTTTTCGGGTCGGCGGAACAGGTCGTCGCCCGCGGCGAGGTCAACCTCGTCGGACGGGCCGGGTTCCGGTGCGGCCGTGCTCATCTCACGCCTCCTTCATCGCGGTCAGTGGGTCGACGGTCACGTCCTGCTTCCAGGACGGTTTGCGCAGCGCCAGGATCAGCAGCGGCGCCCCGAGCCCGACGATGCCGAACCCGCCACCGACGATGAGCACGTAGACAACAACGTTGCCGCCGCCGAACTGGGACGGCGGGACGAATCCGATGAAGAAGGCGGCCGCGCTCGAGAGCAGCCCCACCCAGCACAGCAGCGGAAGCACGGGCGCGCGGTAGCCACGAGGATGGTCGGGCTGACTGCGCCGCAACCGCATCGCCGCGACGAACAGCAGCAGGTACACCACCAGGTACACCTGGGTGGTGATCACCGAGAGGATCCAGTACGCGCTCGACACCTCCGGGATGAACGCGTACAGCAGCGCGATCAGGGTGGTCACCACCCCCTGCGCGACGAGAATGTTCTGCTGGATCCCGTGCTTGTTGAGCTTCTGCAACACCGGGGGCAGGAACCCGTCCTTGCGGCCGATCATCAGCAGCCCCTTGGACGGTCCGGCCAGCCAGGTGAGCATCCCGCCGAGCGAGGCGGCAATCAACATCAGCGCGAGAATCGGTGTCGCCCAGCCGAACCCGAAGTGCGCGAAGAAGGTGTCGAAGGCCTGCATCACCCCCGCGGTCAGCGACAGCTTGTCCGCGGGCACCACCCAGCTGATCGCGATCGCGGGCAGGATAAAGATTGCGAGCACCAACCCCATCGCGACGAACATCGCGCGCGGGAACTCGAACGCGGGCCGCCGCAGACTGGACACGTGCACCGCGTTCATCTCCATGCCCGAGTAGGACAGGAAGTTGTTGACGATCAGCACCAGCGACGCGATGCCCGTCCACGCGGGCAGCAGCGCGGACGCCTCCATCGGCGCGGCGGAGGGATTGCCCTGGCCGAGGAAGACGACGCCCATCACGATCAGCAGCACACCGGGGATGAGGGTGCCGAGGATCAGCCCGGCACTGGACAGTCCGGCGACGGCCTTCATCCCGCGGGACGAGACGAACACCCCGGTCCAGAACAGGGTGACGATGATGATTGCGGTGTAGAGGCCGTTCGAGGCGAGCGACGGGTCGATCACGTACGCGAACGTGCTCGCGACGTAGGCCAGCAACGTCGGATAGTAGAAGATCGTCATCGCGAACTGGCACCACACCGCGAGGAACCCGGCCTTGTCGGAGATGCCCTCCGCGACCCAGCGGTAGACGCCACCGGACCAGCCGGACGCGAGTTCCGCGGACACCAGCGACGTCGGCAGCAGGAACACGATCGCGGGCACGACGTACAGGAAGACGCACGCGAGGCCGTACACCGCCATCGACGGCGACGAGCGGAGGCTGGCCACCGAACTCGTCGTCATCAACGCCAGCGCGATCCAGGTGATGTACTGCTGGCGCGGCCCGGTGGGCAGCACCCGCGCGGGGGTCGCGTCCCCAGTAGTGTCGACTCCCATTGGCTCCACCATCCCGTCGGACAGGCCGTCGTGAGTCCCGCACGGGCCGCGACAGCGCAGGCTTCACCAGCACTATCCGGCCTGCAGCCCGGGTCCGCAGCGCGGCAGCCCCGATCGTGACCCGATTTCACCCCGATCGGGTGAGACGTCGGGGCGCCGTCAGCTCCGCGCGTCGATCAGGGTCTGCACGCCGTCGAGGAGCAGGTCGAGGGCGAATCGGAAGCCGAGTTCGCCGGGGTGGGCTCCGCCGCCGTCGTCCTCGTCGAATCCGCCGCCGACCAGGGCGGCCACCAGGTGCGGGAAGCGCGCGGTGTCGATCAGTTTCGGCAGCAGTGCGCCGTAGTCGATCTCGTCGGTGGCCGCGCTCGCCATGTCGCTGGACAGCCGCGCCCGGCCGACGACGAACAGGGAGGTGGTGGTGACGACCTGCACCTTGACCATCTCCGATACCGGAACCGCCGCCAGTGCGCCGAGTCCGGCGTCGAGCCAGCGCAGATTGTTCGGACCGGTCGGCGGCGCGACGATCGGCAGCTGCAGCCACCACGGGTGGCGCAGCACCCGGGCGTATTCGGCCAGCGCCCAGGCATGCAGACCCGCGCGCCACGGCAGGTCGGGGTCGAGCGCGGGGGGTTCGCCGAGCGCGCGATCGGTGATCAGCTCGACCAGTTCGTCCTTGCTGTCGACGTAGCGGTACAGCGACATCGGCGTGAAGCCGAGTTGCTTGGCGAGCCGCGCCATCGACACCGCGGCGACCCCCTCGGCGTCCGCGAGCTCGATCGCGGCGTCGAGGATCTGCTCGAGCGTCAACCCCCGGCGCGGTCCGCGGCTGCCCGCCTCGACGAACCCCCAGGCCCTGCGCACCGTCCGGGGCAGGTCGTCGCCTGCTGTCTGCATGATTCGCGCGCTCCCGTCGTCGTGGACCTCTTGCGCTCATCCTAAAACTACGTATGGTCTACACAAAGCATACGCGATACACAGTTTCCGATCAGAGGAGCGCTGCCATGCCCCACGACGATCTCCCCGCCGCGATCGAGCTCCGCGGCCTGACCAAGCGCTACGGCGACACCACCGTGCTCGACGGCGTGGACCTGACCGTTCCGGCGGGAAGCATCTTCGCCCTGCTCGGCGCCAACGGCGCGGGCAAAACCACCACGGTCCGGATCCTGTCCACCCTCCTGCCGTTCGACACCGGCACGGTCCGCGTCGCGGGCCACGCCCTGCCGCAGGACGCCCGGTCGGTGCACCGCGCGATCGGTGTCACCGGCCAGTACGCCGCGGTGGACGGGCTGCTCACCGGACGCGAGAACCTCGTCCTCGTCGCCGAACTCAGCCACCTCGGCCGGGCCGAATCACGCAGGCGCGCCGCCGAACTGCTGGACCGTTTCGGCCTCGTCGACGCGGCCGACCGCCGCGCCGACACCTATTCGGGTGGCATGCGCCGGCGACTCGACCTCGCGATGAGCCTGGTCGCCGGGCCTCGGCTGGTGTTCCTCGACGAACCGACCACCGGCCTCGACCCGCGCAGCCGACGCGAGATGTGGACCGTCGTCCGGGAACTCGCGTCCGACGGGGTCACCATCGTGCTGACCACCCAGTACCTCGACGAGGCGGACGAACTCGCGGACCGGATCGCGGTCCTCGACGGCGGCCGGATCGTCGCCGAGGGCACCGCGGACGAGCTGAAGGCGCTGGTGTCCGGCGGCCATCTCGAGCTGCAGTTCGCCGACCCCGTGGACCTCGAGCGGACCGCGGCGGCCCTGCCCGATGCGTCGGTGCACGCCGACGCGTTGACCCTCACCGTGCCGACGGACGGCAGCGTCGCCTCGCTCAAGTCCCTGCTCGCTGGCATCGACGACACCGTCGCGGTGGACCGCGTCGCGCTGCACACCCCCAACCTCGACGACGTCTTCTTCGCTCTCACCGGCTCGCACCGCGACCCCGACGCCACCCCGACCACGAAGGCGGTATCCCGATGAGCACCCCCGTGCCGATCCGGTTCGCCGCAGGCCGCGACGCCGCCGTCATCACGCGCCGCAGCCTGACCCACCTGCTGCGCAGCCCGGACTCGATGATCACCGCACTGGCGCTGCCGATCGTGCTCATGCTCTTGTTCGTCTACGTCTTCGGCGGGGCGATCGACACCGGCACCGACTACCTCGACTATGTCGTCCCCGGGATCATCCTGCTGTGCGCCGCATTCGGTGCTGCGACGACCGCGGTCAGCGTCTCGTCCGACCTGACCGAGGGCATCGTCGACCGCTTCCGCACCCTGCCGATGGCGCAGTCGGCGTTCCTGACCGGCCATGTGCTCGCCAGCATCGCACGCAACCTGATCACCACGGCCATCGTGATCGGCGTCGCCCTCGCGATGGGGTTCCGGCCGACGACGGACCCGGTGCGGTGGCTCGGGGTCGTCGCGATCCTCGTGCTGTTCCTCTTCGCGCTGTCGTACCTGTCGACCGCGCTCGGGCTGCTCGCGAGGAACCCCGAGGCAGCGAACGGCTTCACCTTCGTGATCATGTTCCTGCCCTACGTCTCGAGCGCGTTCGTCCCCGCCGAGTCGATGCCGTCGTGGCTGCAGTGGTTCGCCGAGAACCAGCCGATCACCCCGATCATCGAGACGGTCCGCGGCCTGCTGATGGGCACACCCATCGGCGACAGCGGCTGGCTCGCGGTCGCCTGGTGCATCGTGATCGCCGGGATCGGGTTCGGGTGGGCGAGCGTGCTGTACCGACGTCGGGTCACGCGCTGACACCCGATTCCCGGTACCGACGGACACACAGAACCCCAGGGTGATCGAATCCGGTGCGCACGCCGGTTAACCTGGGTGAGTGGACGCCATGACCAGCAGTCGAGCCTCGCGTCGCGCGGACCCGGCCCTGGTGGCCGGTGCCGCCGATCCCGTCCTGGTTGGCGTCGCCGCCGACCCGGACGCACCGCAGGAACTGCTGCCCCGCAAGCGGCCGACGCAGGAACGCAGCCGGCGCAAGTTCGACGCCCTGCTCGCCTCCGCACGGGACCTCCTGACCGAGGTCGGGTTCGAGTCGTTCACCTGCGAGGAGGTCGCCTCCCGCGCCGACGTCCCGATCGGCACCCTCTACCAGTTCTTCGCCAACAAGTACGTGATCGTGTGCGAGCTGAACCGGCAGGACTTCGCGTCGGTCCGCGACGAACTCGAGCAGTTCGACGGGGTGATCCCCTCGCTGGACTGGCTGCGGTTCCTGGACAGCTTCGTCGACCACCTGGCGAAGCTGTGGACGTCGGATCCGTCCCGCCGGGAGGTCTGGCTGGCGATGCAGTCGACGCCGTCGACCCGCGCGACCGGCAAGATCAGCGAGAAGCAGCTCGCCGAGAAGATCGCGACGATGCTCGCGCCGCTGACGCCGCGCACCCTCCGCGACCGCCGGATCATGATGGCCGAGGTGCTGGTGCACGTCGTCTACTCGATGCTGAACTTCTCCGTGCAGGACGGGCAGTCGCATTCCGACGCGGTCGCCGAACTGAAACGGCTGATGGCCGCGTATCTCCTTGTTGCCGAGAAGGAGTCACGGACCAGCTAGGCACAACGGACGGGGCCCGCCGGTGGATTTCCGCCACCGGCGGGCCCCGGCCCTCGTGTAAGCGC
>NZ_JBHXNB010000017.1:95329-98382 GCF_042720095.1 Rhodococcus sp. NPDC058505 | reverse complement strand
GTCGCGGTCTGCAGAGCCGAATCGCTACAGCTCGGTGGTGGTCCCACCGGCAGCGGCGATCTTCTCCTTGGCGGAGCCGGTGAACTTGTTCGCGGTCACCTGCACGGCAACCGTGAGCTCACCGTCGCCGAGAACCTTCACCAGACGGTTCTTGCGGACCAGGCCCTTGGCAACGAACTCGTCGATGCCGATCTGGCCGCCCTCGGGGAACACCCGAGCGATATCGGCGACGTTGACAACCTGGTACTCGACCCGGTTCGGGTTCGTGAAGCCCTTGAGCTTGGGCAGCCGCATGTGCAGCGGCATCTGCCCGCCCTCGAAGGCGGCAGGCACGTTCTTGCGGGCCTTGGTGCCCTTCGTGCCGCGACCGGCGGTCTTACCCTTGGAACCCTCACCACGGCCGACGCGGGTCTTGTCGGTCTTGGCGCCCGGCGCGGGCCGGAGGTGGTGCAGCTTGATGGTCATGGTTAGACCTCCTCAACTGTGACGAGGTGTCGAACCACGTTGATCAGGCCGCGGTTCTGCGCGTTGTCCTCGCGGACGACGCTCTTGCGGATGCCCTTGAGGCCGAGCGTCCGCAGGCTGTCGCGCTGGTTCTGCTTGGTCCCGATCGAGCTCTTGACCTGAGTGACCTTCAGATCTGCCATTACTTCACGCTCCCAGCCTGTGCGCGGGCACGCAGCATGCCGGCCGGGGCCACGTCCTCGAGGGGCAGGCCACGACGGGCCGCAACCTCTTCCGGACGCTGCAGACCCTTGAGGGCGGCAACGGTCGCGTGCACGACGTTGATCGCGTTGTCGCTACCGAGCGACTTGGCAAGGATGTCGTGCACACCCGCGCACTCGAGCACGGCACGCACCGCACCACCGGCGATCACACCGGTACCCGGGCTGGCCGGGCGGAGCATGACGACGCCGGCAGCGGCCTCGCCCTGCACCGGGTGGGTGATGGTGCTGCCGATGAGCGGCACGCGGAAGAAGCCCTTGCGCGCCTCCTCGACACCCTTCTGGATGGCCGCGGGAACTTCCTTGGCCTTGCCGTAGCCGACGCCAACGAGTCCGTTGCCGTCGCCAACGATCACGAGGGCGGTGAAGCTGAAACGCCGACCACCCTTGACGACCTTCGACACGCGGTTGATCGCGACCACACGCTCGATGTGGTCCGACTTCGGTGCCGCCTGGCCGCGACGATCGTCACGACCGCCACGGCGGTCGCCACCGCGGTTGTCCCCGGTGTTGGGGCCATTCTGTCCGGCGGGTCCGCTGCCGCCGTCACGCCTCTGACGTCCCGGCATCAGACTGTCCTTCCGTTAGAAATCTTCGTCATCAGAACTTCAACCCGCCTTCGCGAGCGGCATCGGCCAGGGCCGCGATGCGGCCGTGGTAGCCGTGGCCACCGTGGTCGAAGACCACGGCGTCGATGCCGGCAGCCTTGGCGCGCTCGGCGATCAGCTGACCGACCTTGGCGCTCAGGGCCTTCTTGTCGCCCTCGGCGGCACGCAGGTCCGCCTCGATGGTCGACGCCGCGGCCAGGGTCCGGCCTGCGAGGTCGTCCACGAGCTGGACGTGGATGTGACGCGAGGAGCGGTTCACGACGAGACGGGGACGCTCGGGCGTGCCGGAGATCTTCTTGCGCAGACGGAAGTGACGACGCGTCTTCGACAGACGACGCGTGGTGGACACGTCCTTGCCCAGCGGGATTCGCTTGGCCTTCTGGTTTGCAGTCTGGCTCATATCACTTACCCGTCTTTCCGACCTTGCGGCGGACCTGCTCACCCTCGTAGCGGATGCCCTTGCCCTTGTACGGGTCGGACTTGCGCAGACGACGGATGTTGGCGGCGATCTGGCCGACCTTCTGCTTGTCGATGCCGGAGACCGAGAACCGGGTCGGCGACTCGACCGCGAACGAGATGCCCTCGGGCGCCTCGATCGGGACCGGGTGGCTGTAGCCGAGCGCGAACTCGAGGTCCTGGCCCTTGAGCGCGACGCGGTAGCCGACGCCGTGAATCTCCATCTTGGTGGTGTACCCCTGGGTGACACCGGTGATGAGGTTCGCGACGAGGGTGCGCGACAGGCCGTGCAGCGCGCGGCTGCGACGCTCGTCGTCGGGACGGGTGACCAGCAGGGCACCGTCCTCACCCTTGGCGATGGCGATCGGCTCGGCGATGGTCAGCGACAGCTGCCCCTTCGGGCCCTTCACCGCGACGTCCTGGCCGTCGATGGTCACCTCGACACCCGAGGGGACGGTGACCGGAATCTTTCCAATACGCGACATTGTGGTGGCCTCCCTTACCAGACGTAGGCGAGGACTTCGCCGCCCACGCCCTGCTTGGCCGCCTGACGGTCCGTGAGCAGACCGGAGGACGTGGAGATGATCGCCACGCCGAGGCCGCCGAGAACCTTGGGCAGGTTGGTGGACTTCGCGTACACCCGGAGACCGGGCTTGGAGACACGGCGGACGCCGGCGAGGCTGCGCTCGCGGGTGGGGCCGTACTTGAGGTCGACGATGAGGGTCTTGCCCACCTCGGCGTCCTCGGTGCGGTAGTCGGAGATGTAGCCCTCGCGCTTGAGGATCTCGGCGATGTTCGCCTTGATCTTCGAGTGCGGCAGCTTCACCTCGTCGTGGTACGCCGTGTTGGCGTTGCGCAGACGCGTCAAGAAGTCTGCGATCGGGTCGGTCATGGTCATGGTTAGACCTCGACACCTTTCTCGCTGCGGTTCCCATGCAACACCGGTCGCCCGGTCGTGGGCCTACAACAATTCGGCTGGTCCGACCGACAATCGTCGACCGGAATGAATGCATGTCGCCCGGTCCGTGACGACGCAACGTGGGTCGTCGTGGCACAGGCAACCGCTCTAGTGTAGGCAAAACCCCTGGCCAGGCCAAATCGCCCCAGGTGGCCGCCCCTCCCCCGCCGCGGCGGGGCACGGAAACAACAAGGGGCGGGGGGCGGTTGAGTTGCGCGGCCCGCCGCCCGGACACCAGTGGTTTTTGCGCCGTCCGCGGGTGTTGAACCCCCGCAGTAGTGGGGACCCCCCACCACACCGGCGGGG
>NZ_JBHXNB010000017.1:17430-95319 GCF_042720095.1 Rhodococcus sp. NPDC058505 | reverse complement strand
TGCCACTCCAACCCGTATTTGTTTCGCAAACGCCCCGTCCCTGCCAAAACCCCCCCTGGTGTCCCCCCCCCCCCCCCGGGGGGGGGCCCCGCAAACAACTCGGGGCGGGCACCTTTTCAGGTCCGCGCCCCTCGCCTGTCACACTGGTGGTGTCACCGTCGAACGGGTGAGATCACCACGAGCTCTTGTGGACACCCGGCAGCTCGCCGGCGTGCGCCATCTCGCGCAGGCACACGCGGCAGAGGCCGAACTTGCGGTAGACCGCGTGCGGCCGGCCGCACTTCTGGCAGCGGGTGTACGCGCGGACCGCGAACTTGGGCTTCTTGTTGGCCTTGTTGACCAGTGCCTTCTTCGCCATGCTCAGTTCTCCTTGAACGGGAAGCCGAGGTGCTTGAGCAGGGCACGGCCTTCGTCGTTGTTGGTGGCGGTGGTCACGACGGTGATGTCCATACCCCGCGGGCGGTCGATCTTGTCGACGTCGATCTCGTGGAACATCGACTGCTCGTTGAGGCCGAACGTGTAGTTGCCGTTGCCGTCGAACTGCTTGCCGGACAGGCCACGGAAGTCCCTGATTCGCGGAAGCGCGATCGACACGAGACGGTCGAGGAACTCCCACATGCGGTCGCCACGGAGGGTGACGCGGGCACCGATCGGCATGCCCTCACGCAGCTTGAACTGCGCGATGGACTTGCGGGCCTTGCGGATCTCCGGCTTCTGACCGGTGATCAGCGCGAGGTCCGCGACGGCGCCGTTGATCAGCTTGGCGTCGCGGGCGGCGTCGCCGACACCCATGTTGACGACGACCTTGACCACGCCGGGGATCTGCATGACGTTGTCGTACTTGAACTCCGCGTTCAGCGCGTCCTTGATCTCGGCGCGGTAGCGCAGCTTCAGGCGCGGCTGGATCTTGTTCTCAGTGCTCGTCATCTCAGATGTCCTTCCCGTTCTTACGGGAGATCCGAACCCGCTTGCCGTTCTCGTCGGTGCGGTAGCCCACGCGGGTGGGGTTGCCGTCCGAGTCGATGACCGCGACGTTCGAGACGTGGATCGGGGCCTCCTGGGTCACGATGCCGCCGGAGGAGGCGCCGCGCTGGTTCGCGGAGACCGCGGTGTGCTTCTTGATCCGGTTCACACCCTCGACGAGGACCTTGTCGGTCGCCGGGTAGGCCTGGATGACCTTGCCCTTGGCGCCCTTGTCCTTGCCGGCGATGACCAGAACGGTGTCACCCTTGTGCACCTTCATCACAGCACCTCCGGGGCGAGCGAGACGATCTTCATGAACTTCTTGTCGCGCAGCTCGCGGCCGACGGGTCCGAAGATGCGGGTGCCACGCGGGTCGTGATCGGGCTTGATCAAGACGGCGGCGTTCTCGTCGAACTTGATGTACGAGCCGTCCGGACGGCGGCGCTCCTTGGTGGTGCGCACGACGACGGCCTTGACGACCTCGCCCTTCTTGATGTTTCCACCCGGGATGGCGTCCTTGACGGTGGCGACGATGATGTCACCGATCCCGGCGTAGCGACGGGACGAGCCACCGAGAACGCGGATGCAGAGAATCTCCTTGGCACCCGTGTTGTCGGCGACGCGCAGTCGCGACTCCTGCTGAATCACTGATCTCTCCTAAGACCTGGATTTTCGTACGTAGCGGATTACCGACCCGATACGCGCGGTCTGCCGCCCATCCGTACCCGCACGCGGGCATGCGGAGGCACAGGCAACCGCCCTAGTGTAGGGAATCCGCACCGCGAAGCCAAATCGGTGACACCCGATTCACGCAGGTGGGGATCCCTGTCACAGCCGAACGGCCCGCCCCGGAAGTCCGGGACGGGCCGTTCGACAGTGCTGCATCCGGCGCGGGCAGCTGGTGCCAACGCCGGGAGGAACGCGAGGGCCTACTTGGCCTTCTCGAGCACCTCGACCAGACGCCAGCGCTTGGTCGCCGACAGCGGTCGGGTCTCCATCAGCTGCACGCGGTCGCCGACGCCGGCGAGGCCGTTCTCGTCATGCGCCTTCACCTTGGTGGTGCGGCGGATGATCTTGCCGTACAGCTTGTGCTTGACGCGATCCTCGAGCTCGACAACGATCGTCTTCTCCATCTTGTCGGAGACGACATAGCCGATGCGGACCTTGCGGGTCCCACGCTCTTCAGTCACTGCGGTGTCCTTCTCGTTCTCACTCATGCCGCGTCACCCGCACCCGGGCCGGCGGCGAGGCCGAGCTCACGCTCGCGCATAACGGTGTAGATGCGCGCGATCTCGTGACGAACGGTGCGCAGGCGACGGTTGTTGTCCAGCTGACCGGTCGCCATCTGGAAGCGAAGGTTGAACAGCTCTTCCTTCGACTCGCGGAGCTTGGTGACCAGCTCCTCCTCGGTGAGCTCGCGGAGCTCCGCGGCGGGGGTTCCAGTAGCCATCAGAACTGCTCCTCCCTGGTGACGATGCGGCACTTGCACGGGAGCTTGTGCATCGCGCGACGCAGGGCCTCGCGAGCGATCTCCTCGTTCGGGTAGCTCATCTCGAACATGACCCGACCGGGCTTGACGTTCGCGACCCACCACTCCGGCGAACCCTTACCGGAACCCATGCGGGTCTCGGCGGGCTTCTTGGTCAGCGGGCGATCCGGGAAGATGTTGATCCAGATCTTGCCGCCACGCTTGATGTGGCGCGTCATGGCGATACGAGCGGACTCGATCTGACGGTTGGTGATGTAGGCGGGCTCGAGAGCCTGGATGCCGTACTCACCGAACGTGACCTGGGTGCCACCCTTGGCCGCACCCGAACGGCTCGGGTGGTGCTGCTTGCGGTGCTTGACCCGACGTGGGATCAACATGCGTCAGCCCTCCTGATTCGATTCGGTCGAGGCCGGGGCCTCGGAGGCGGCGCGACCGGCCTCGGTGCTGGTCGCGGTGGTGCCCGAAGCACCGGAACGACGCGGGCGGCTCGGACGCTCGCGACGCGGGCGGTCGCCTGCCGGCGCGGCGGCGGTCAGCTCACGCTTGCCACCGACGATGTCGCCCTTGTAGATCCACACCTTCACGCCGATCCGGCCGAAGGTGGTCTTCGCCTCGTAGAGGCCGTAGTCGATGTCCGCGCGCAGCGTGTGCAGCGGGACCCGACCCTCGCGGTAGAACTCCGAGCGGGACATCTCGGCACCGCCGAGACGGCCCGAGCACTGCACCCGGATGCCCTTGACGTTCGGCTGACGCATGGCCGACTGGATGGCCTTGCGCATGGCGCGACGGAACGCGACACGGTTGCTGAGCTGCTCGGCGACGCCCTGCGCGACGAGCTGGGCCTCGGCCTCCGCGTTCTTGACCTCGAGGATGTTCAGCTGGACCTGCTTGCCGGTCAGCTTCTCGAGGGCGGCGCGGATGCGGTCGGCCTCGGCGCCGCGGCGGCCGATGACGATGCCCGGACGCGCGGTGTGGATGTCGACGCGAACCCGGTCACGGGTGCGCTCGATCTCCACCTTCGCGATGCCTGCCCGCTCCATGCCGGTGGCGAGGAGCTTGCGGATCGCGACGTCTTCCTTGACGTACTCCGCGTACTGCTTGTCGGCGTACCAGCGGGACTTCCAGTCGGTGGTGATACCCAGGCGGAAGCCGTGCGGGTTGATTTTCTGGCCCACTACTGAGCACTTCCCTTCCGGCGGTTGCGGGTCGAGGTTCCGGCCTTCGGCAGGCTCTCCACGATGACCGTGATGTGGCTGGTGCGCTTGCGGATCCGGAACGCACGGCCCTGGGCACGCGGCTGGAAACGCTTGAGGGTGGCACCCTCGTCCACGTACGCGGTGGCGACGACCAGCGTGCTGGGGTCAAGACCGAGGTTGTTCTCGGCGTTGGCAGCGGCGCTGGCAACGACCTTGGCGACCGGCTCGCTGGCGGCCTGCGGCGCGAACTTGAGGATGTTCAGGGCGTCCTCGACGGAACGACCACGAACCAGGTCCACGACACGACGGGCCTTCATCGGCGTCACGCGCACGTGGCGCGCGACCGCCTTGGCGGTGGGGTTCTGAGTTTCAGTGCTCATCGACGCTTGCTCTTCCGGTCGTCCTTGATGTGACCCTTGAACGTGCGGGTCGGTGCGAACTCACCGAGCTTGTGACCGACCATCGAATCGGACACGAACACCGGCACATGCTTGCGACCGTCGTGGACGGCGAACGTGTGACCGATGAAGTCCGGGATGATGGTCGAACGACGGGACCAGGTCTTGATGACCTGCTTGGTGCCCTTCTCGTTCTGCACGTCCACCTTCGCGAGGAGGTGGTCGTCGACGAACGGACCCTTCTTAAGACTGCGGGGCATTCTTCACTCCCTCCTAGCGCTTCTTGCCGGTACGCCGGCGGCGGACGATGAGCTTGTCGCTCGGCTTGTTGGGCTTGCGGGTGCGGCCTTCCGGCTTACCCCACGGGCTGACCGGGTGGCGACCACCGGAGGTCTTACCCTCACCACCACCGTGCGGGTGGTCGACCGGGTTCATCACGACACCGCGGACGGTCGGGCGCTTGCCCTTCCAGCGCATGCGGCCGGCCTTGCCCCAGTTGATGTTCGACTGCTCGGCGTTGCCGACCTCGCCGACGGTGGCGCGGCAGCGCACGTCGACGCGGCGGATCTCGCCCGACGGCATGCGCAGGGTCGCGTACGGACCCTCCTTGCCGAGGAGCTGGATGCTGGCACCGGCGGAGCGGGCCATCTTGGCGCCGCCGCCCGGACGCAGTTCCACCGCGTGGATGGTGGTACCGGTCGGGATGTTGCGCAGCGGCAGGTTATTGCCGGGCTTGATGTCGGCGCCGACACCGGACTCGACCCGTGCACCCTGCTTGAGGTCCTTCGGCGCGATGATGTAGCGCTTCTCGCCGTCGGCGTAGTGCAGCAGCGCGATGTTCGCGGTGCGGTTGGGGTCGTACTCGATGTGCGCGACCTTGGCCGGCACGCCGTCCTTGTCGTTGCGACGGAAATCGATCAGCCGGTAGGCGCGCTTGTGTCCGCCACCCTTGTGCCGGGTCGTGATGCGACCGTGCGCGTTACGACCACCGCGCCCGTGCAGCGGGCGGATGAGCGACTTTTCGGGCGTCGACCGAGTGATCTCGGCGAAGTCCGAGACGCTCGAGCCGCGACGGCCCGGGGTAGTCGGCTTGTACTTACGGATTGCCATGAGTCTTCTCGTCCTCTATATCTCGTCAAGTCCCGCCCGCTTACGCGACCGGGCCTCCGAAGATCTCGATGGGCTTGCTGTCGGCCGAGAGGGTCACGAGCGCGCGCTTGGTGTTCTTGCGCTTGCCGTAGCCGAACCGGGTCCGCTTGCGCTTGCCCTGACGGTTGGCGGTGTTGACGCTGGTCACGGTGACGCCGAAGACCTTCTCCACGGCAATCTTGATCTGCGTCTTGTTCGAGTCCGGGTGCACCAGGAAGGTGTAGGTGCCTTCCTCGATCAGTCCGTAGGACTTCTCGGAGATGACCGGCGCGAGCAGGATGTCGCGGGGATCGGCGATGGTGCTCACTTGCTCTCCTCCTTCTGCGCCGACTCGGCCGGGCCGTGGACGAACGTGTTGAGCGCCTCGACGCTGAACACGACGTCGTCGCTGTTGAGCACGTCGTAGGTGTTCAGCTGGTCGGGGGCGATGGGGTGCACACCCTCGAGGTTCTGCACGCTCTTCCAGGCCGCGATGTCCTCGCGTCCGACGACGAGCAGGACCTTCTTGCGATCCGAGATCTCGCCGAGGAACTTCTTGGCGGACTTGGTGGACGGGGTCTGACCCGCCACCAGTTCGGTGATCACGTGGATGCGCTCGTTGCGGGCCCGATCGGAGAGGGCACCGCGGAGGGCGGCGGCCTTCATCTTCTTCGGGGTCCGCTGGCTGTAGTCGCGCGGCTTCGGGCCGTGGACGATGCCACCACCGGCGAACTGCGGCGCGCGGGTCGAGCCCTGACGGGCGCGGCCGGTGCCCTTCTGCCGGTACGGCTTCTTGCCACCGCCGCGGACCTCGCCGCGGGTCTTGGTGGAGTGCGTGCCCTGACGTGCCGCGGCCAGCTGAGCGACGACGACCTGGTGCATCAGCGCGATGTTGGCCTGGGCGTCGAAGATCTCGGCGGGCAGGTCGACGGTGCCGTTGGTGCCGCCGTCGGCGTTGCGGACGTCGAGGGTGAGCTTGGTTGCGGTCTCGGTCATGCGGACGCACCACCCTTCACTGCGGTCTTGACGATCACGAGGCCGCCCTTGCGGCCGGGGATCGCACCCTTGATCAGAAGCAGACCGTTCTCGGCGTCCACCTTGTGGACCGAGAGGTTCTGCGTGGTGACGCGGTCGTTACCCATGCGGCCCGACATGCGCATGCCCTTGAACACGCGGCCGGGGGTGGCGCAGCCACCGATCGAGCCCGGGCGACGGTGCACGGCCTGCGCACCGTGGGAGGCGCCCTGGCCGGCGAAGCCGTGACGCTTCATGGTGCCGGCGAAGCCCTTGCCCTTGGAGGTGCCGGTGACGTCGACGTAGGCGCCGTCCTCGAACACAGCGGCGGTGAGCTCCTGGCCGACCTCGTACTCGCCGGCGTCGGCGACGCGCAGCTCCACGATGTGGCGGCGGGGGGTGACACCGGCCTTGGCGAACTGGCCGGTGGTCGGCTTGTTCACCTTGCGGGGGTCGATCGCGCCGTACGCGAGCTGGACGGCGCTGTAGCCGTCGCGCTCCTCGGTGCGGATCTGGGTGACGACGTTCGGTCCGGCCTTGACGACGGTGACCGGAACGACCCGGTTGTTCTCGTCGAAGACCTGGGTCATGCCGAGCTTGGTGCCCAGGATGCCCGTGATCTTGTTCTCAGTCATTGTTGTTGTCTCCGCCGCGCTCACTGGATGTTGACATCGACGCTGGCCGGCAGGTCGATGCGCATGAGCGCGTCGACCGTCTTGGGCGTCGGGTCGAGGATGTCAATGAGCCGCTTGTGGGTGCGCATCTCGAAGTGCTCGCGCGAATCCTTGTACTTGTGCGGCGAACGGATAACGCAGTACACGTTCTTTTCGGTCGGCAACGGCACCGGTCCGACCACACGGGCCCCGGTACGGGTCACCGTCTCGACGATCTTGCGCGCAGACGCGTCGATCGCCTCATGGTCGTAGGCCTTGAGCCTGATGCGGATCTTCTGTCCCGCCACGCTTGTGTCCTCTTCCTTGCCCGATGTGATTAGGCCTTCGCAGCATCCGGGGATGCTGCTCGTTTGCACGTAGACCCGTCAGGGGCTACCTCGTCTGCACAGTTCCCACCCACTTCCGGGCGAAGAAGAACGTTGGCGATCGGGACGCAGGGTCCTGGGACTCGTTGTCCGATGCCGATCGGGATTCCGATCCGCTGCCGCTGTTCATCTGTCATGGAACTGTCCCCGGTCCACGCGGTCGGGCGTGTCGCCCTCCCGCTCCGTCCCCGACCCGCGTTTACACACGAATCGGCGGCGGAAAATGTGTCCCGGGCTGCGCTCCGGGTGGAGCGCAGGTGGTCACTGCTTCCGTCTTGCGACGACTTGTTCTGCTTCGGCCCGACCGGCAGTCCGGTGAAACGTCCACCGGAACGTGCTGATCCTCGACCCTCAACCGCCGGGCGGAGGCCGTGCGCGTGCACGTCCCTGGCCCAGGCAACCTGAACAGTATGCCGTAGCGCGGCGCGGACTTCAACTCCGGGCGGCCGACCCCCTTGGCCCAGAACTTACTTTTAAGTAAGGTTTGGGGCATGGCCATCGAGTCCCCGACCTACCGCAGCTGGCAGCGTCTGCCTAAGAACGGCGTCGGTTCGGTGCTGTTCTCCCTCGGCATGTGCGCGCGGGTGCCGTACTTCGCGACGGTGCTCCCCCGCGTCACCGCGCTGGAGCCGGGCCGCTGCGAGGTGCGGTCCCCGAAGTGGTGGGGGGTGCACAACCACATCGGCACCTTCCACGCGATCGCGGCGTGCAACCTCGCCGAGGCCGCGATGGGGATGCTCGCCGAGGCGACGGTCCCGACCACGCACCGCTGGATCCCGAAGGCGATGCACACGCAATACCTGGGGAAGGCGACGACGGGACTGCACGCCGTCGCGCAGCTGCCCGCGCTCCCCGACTTCGCCGCGATCACCGACGGCACCGACCTCGTCGTCCCGGTCACGATCCGGGACCGGGCGGGCGCCGAGGTGGTGCACGCGGACATCACGATCTGGGTGACGCCGAAATAGCCTGCGGCCGCAGCGCCGCAGCGCCACCTTCACCACCCGGATGAACTCCCTCGGGGCGTGTAATTCCCTCGAACGACAGCGGCGTTGCGACCCCACTGATGATGTCAATTGTTCCGAGGTCACCCATTCGGAGTAAATTGCCAGCTCAATTTCTCGTCGGCGTCGGCACGTCGATAGCTTCACCGTCATGTCACTCCCTTCGCTGACCGTTGTCATTCCGGCATTCAATGAGGAAGACACCATTGAGGCGACCCTCGCGCACGTGTTCGCTCAGGCCGACGACGTCACCGAAATCATTGTCATCGACAACAACTCGACCGACCGCACCGCGGATCTCGTGCGCGGACTGCAGTCCGGCCAACCCGCACTCCAGCTGATCCGCGAGGAGCGTCCGGGCGTCACCTTCGCGCGCAATTCCGGACTCGATGCGGCGACATCCGAGATCATTGCCCGCCTCGACGCCGACACGCTCGCGCAGCCGGGCTGGGCGCGCGCGGTACGCACCTACTTCGCCACGGCCCCGGACTCGGTTGCCGCGGCGACCGGCCCGCTCCTTCCGTTCGACTCACCGTTCCGCAATGCCTTCGCCGCGTCGAATGAACGTCTGATCGCGAAGACCCGCGCTGCCGCCGAGGACGGCCTGGCGGTCACGGGCCTCACGATGGCTCCCGGCGGAAACATGGCCCTGCGCAAGTCGGCCTGGCTCGCGATTAGGCAGGCCATTTCGGATCGAACGGATATCCACGATGATCTCGATCTTTCGCTGTGCCTGCGGAAGAGTAAGTTCGATATCGCGTTTGTTCTCGGAATGCAGGCGGAAACCTCGGCGCGAAGGTTTCGCACCAATCCCGCCGCCTACTGGCGATACACAAATCTACTGACCCACACCTACAAGGCGCACGATATGGCCAGGGAGGCTCGGGCAACGCGGCTCGAAGTATGGAACAACCGCCTCGTCCACCTGGTCACCTGGCTTCCCACCCGGGCCTACGACCCCGCCACCGGCCGCTACTCGCTGAGACGGGTCCTGGCGCCGGAGCAGGACCGGATCGGCGGCCGGGTTCCGGCGCCGTCCACCACCTGACCGCCGTCGCCCGTCCACCATTCGAGGGGAATCGACCGATATCGTGACCGACGATCCGACGAGCTACCGCGGCGAGTTGCCATTCCTGGACTTCGCCTACCTGTATGCCGACTCCGACCGAACGCCGCAGGCCATCGTCAATGCGTACCTCCTTGGCCGCGCAGCCCCCGGCCACCCGGAGATCACCAGCGAGGACGTGACAGCCTGGGTGGCAGCCCGCATCTCGAGCTCTCCGATGTTCACGACCCGCGTTGTGCGGGCACCGGGTGATATCGCACCGCCGCGCTGGTCCCCGGACAGCTCCTTCGACATCTCCAACCATGTCTTCGTCCAGGACTTCTCGGGCGAAGCCGATCTCAACGACGCGTTGGCGCGCGTTGCCGAGCAGCGAATGAACCCGGACCGCCCGCTGTGGGAGGTGCGCCTCCTGCGCGGCGTGGCTGACCGGGGCACCATCTGCGATGTCGTTGTGATCAAGGTCCACCACAGCGCGGCGGACGGCATCGCCAGCGCGAACCTGGGCCGGATGCTGTTGACCGAGGGGGTTCCCAGCGCCGCACCGCAGGACGGAACGGCACGGCACCGCTCGTTCATGCACGCGGCCTGCACCCTCCCCGGCCAGCTGAGTCGGTATGTCGCCGCCCTGCGCCGGCTCCGTGTGCTGCAGCACGAGCTTGCCCGCGAAACAGCCGAGGGCCGGATCGTCATGCCCGAACAGCTCCGTCCACGAACCCGCTTCAATGCGAGGGTGGGGCGACATCGGACCGTCGGTAGCGTGCGCTTCTCCCTCGCACAGGCGCGGAGTGTGCGGTCGCGGATGCCAGCGGCAACCGTCAACGATGTCATCCTCGCTGCGGTCTCGGGCGCGCTCACCGCGTATCTCGATGACGGTGGCGTCCCCGCCGCGCTCGCGACCCTGGTTCCCAAGGACGTCCGCGACCTCGGCGAACTCGACGCGATCAACCAGGCGCTGCCAATGATCGTTGACCTGCACAGCGCCGTCGGGGAACCGCAACTACGGCTCGCTGCCATTCATGAGTCGGTTCGCCGGGAACGGACCAGGAGGGAACACCCGGTCATCATGGAGTCCGTCCACTGCGTCGCGGCAACCCCACCGGTCGTCGCGAGAATCAACGCGTGGCGGGAGAAGCGGGGAGCGCCGTCACCTGGCGCGCCCGTTCACCGGGCTAACACCGTCGTGTCGAACTACATGCGCGAGACCGGACCGCTCGCTCTTGCCGGACACCCGGTGGTCGAGATTCGCTGCGTTCCCCTTGTGGACGACAACATCGGGCTGGCGCACATGGTGGCCTCGGTGGACGACGCGCTCACCGTCACCTTCACCGCGGACAGCGCGATGATGCCCGACCCCGGTCGATACGCCGCACTCCTCCGTGCGTCCTTCGAGGACCTCGTTCATCCACAACGGGAGGACGCGTGGGCGGACGGCGAGCAGGTGGCGGTCGACCAGTCCGCACCGTAGATCAACGTCGCGTCGGGTGGCGCCCGCTCACGCAGCGAGGGCGATACGCGACCCGGCCGCGCACCCGACCCGCCCGGGGTGTGACGCATCTCATCGCGCCGACCCGCGCTGGCGAACACGGCCGGTACGCAGGCCATATCCGTCAATACCGGATCCTCGGATCGAGCCGGACGCACCCCGCGTCACCGGCCGGTCACGCATCAGATCCGCGCCAGCCGGGCTTACCCCGGTCAGCCTCGGCGTTCATCGATGCATGACATACTCGCAGGCATGCCTACGCCCCACTCTGCGGTCCTGGTCGAGGGAATCCGCAAGTCCTTCGGTGACGTGCATGCGCTCAGGGGGGTCAACTTCGAGGTGCCGCGCGGCACCGTGCTCGGCATCCTCGGCCCCAACGGCGCCGGCAAGACGACGACGGTCAATGTGCTGTCCACGTTGCTGCGCCCGGACTCCGGGCGCGCGATGATCGCCGGACACGACGTCGTCACCCAGGCACCGGCGGTGCGGCGGTCGATCATGATGACCGGCCAGTACGCCGCCCTCGACGGGTCGCTGACGGCCCGGGAGAACATGGTGCTGTTCGGGCGCCTGATGGGCCTCAACCGCGAGTCCGCGAAGGCCCGCGCCGCCGAACTCCTGCGCCAGTTCGACCTCGAGTACGCCGCCGAGCGGAAGGTCGCCGGCTACTCCGGCGGCATGCGCCGCCGCGTCGACATCGCCTGCGGCCTCGTCACCAGGCCCGAGGTGGTGTTCCTCGACGAACCCACCACCGGGCTCGACCCGCGCAGCAGGCAGGGCGTGTGGTCGCTCGTCTCCACCCTCAAGGAACAGGGCATCACCGTCCTGCTCACCACCCAGTACCTCGAAGAGGCCGACGTCCTCAGCGACAACATCGTCGTCATCGACAAGGGCACCGTCATCGCCGAGGGCACCGCGGACCAACTGAAGGAACGCACCGGCGGCAGCTACTGCGAGGTGGTTCCGCTGCGCGTGTCCGACCTGCCGCGGGTGCACGCCGTGCTGACCAGCCTGGTGCCGCCGGAGTACGTCACCGCCACCGGGCACGACCGTCTGTCGATCCCCGCCCAGTATGGCGCGCAGACCCTCGCCGAGGTGCTGCGCCGGCTCGACATCTCGCGGATCCCGCTGGCCGACATCGCGCTGCGCAGGCCCTCCCTCGACGACGTCTTCCTCGCGCTGACGGGCCAGCCGGCCGAAGAAGAGAGCGAAGCTTCATGACCGCAGTCGCTGCGCGAGCAGCACAGTCCGACAACCCGCCACCCGAACCGCAGTCGAAGGTCGTGGCCCGGGTCGGCAGGCATCGCAGGCCGGAACTGTCACCGGTCGGGCAGTGGCTCGCGCTCACCGGCCGCAACATCCGCGGCATGTGGACCAGCGGGCAGCTGCTCATCGCGGTCCTCGCCCCCGCCATCTTCACGATCGGCTTCTACCTTCCGCTGCGCCTGGTGATGCGGTTCCAGGGCATCGACTACGCCCAGTTCGTGATGGCGATCATCGTGCTGCAGGCGATGGCGTTCACCGCCATCTCCGCCGCGGGCAAGGCCGCCCTTGAGGCCGTCAACGGCATGGACGCCCGGTTCAAGACGATGCCGATCTTCGCCGGGGTTCCGCTTGCCTCCCGCATGTCGGCGTCGTTCGTGCACTGCACCATCTCGCTGATCGCGGCGCTGGCCTACGGGCACATCATCGGCTTCCGCTTCCAGGGCGGGCCCGCGAACACCGTCGCGTTCATCGGGCTGTCACTCACATTCGCGATGACGCTCTCGCTGGCAGGCGACCTGATCGGCACGCTCAGCAAGAGCCCGGTGATCACCAGCCAGGCGCTGACCATCCCGCAGCTGATCCTCGGCATGTTCTCGGCAGGCTTCATCCCGGTGGAACAGTTCCCGTCCTGGTCGCAGGCCTTCGTGCGTAATCAGCCGGTCTCCCAGTTCGCGATCGCGATGCGCGCGATCGCGGAGGGCAACGCCACGATGGATCTGATCGCACCGGCGATCTGGTGGAGCATCGGACTGTTCGTGGTGATCGCACCGCTGACGGTGTGGGCGAACGTGAGGCGCAAGTAGATGACCGCCACCCCGACCCACGAACGCCGCGAAGAATCCCCGATCACCGAGATCACCTTCCACGAGACCACCGAGGCGTACCCGGAGAATTCGCGGCAGGCCCTCCTCACGCACAGCCTCCTGCAGACGCAGCGGCTGCTGACCCGCTGGGTGCGTGACCCGTTCACGATGCTGCAGGCGATCGGCTATCCGGCGCTGATGCTGATCATGTTCAACGCGGTACTGGGCATCTCGGTCACCAGGGCCACCGGCATCAACGCGGTCTACGGCTACGCCCCGATGATCGCGCTCGTCGGCTCCATGTTCGGTTCCATCGCCAGCGGCATGCAGTTGAAGGAGGAGTGGCGCAACGGCCTGCTCTCCCGCTTCTGGATCCTGCCGGTGCACCGGGCGTCCGGGCTGATCAGCAGGCTGCTGGCCGAGGCCGTCCGGATCCTGCTGACGACGGTGCTGATCCTGATCGTCGGGGTGATGCTCGGCTTCCGCTTCAACCAGGGTCCGCTCGCCGCGGTCGCCCTAATCCTGGTGCCGCTGCTGATGGGCATCGGCTTCGCGACGATGGTGACGGCCCTGTCGGTGAGCGCGACCAAGGCCCCGCTGGTCGAGCTCCTGTCGCTGATCTGTTCGCTGCTGATGTTCTTCAACTCCGGGTTCGTGCCGACCGCGGCCTACCCGACCTGGCTGCAGGGTTTCGTCGAGAACCAGCCGATGTCGACGGCGATCGACTCGATGAAGGCACTGGCCCTCGGCGGTCCGATCGCCGAGCCGCTGATCAAGACCATCCTGTGGTCGGTCGGCATGATCGTCGTGTTCGCGTGGCCCGCGATCCGCGGCTACCGCAGGGCGGCGGGCACCCCGATCTGACGGGCGCACCGCCTGCTCCCGACCACCCACTGGTCACGGACAACCACAACGAGTGAGGGCCCCACCGCAACCGCGGTGGGGCCCTCACTCATTCGGGGGTCACTTCCTCATCCTGGGTCACTGCCCCGCGCGCAGGATCCCGTCCAGCACCGGGCCGATCTGGGCCAGTGCCTTCGGTGTCGTCATCCCGTTGTGGTCCGAGTCCACATCGTGCGTGACCACCGACCCGACCACGTTGGCCCACTGCGCGGCGCCGTCCAGGTGGCCGAGCTCGCCGCGGCGGGCGGCGAAGAAATCGACCCGACCGTCGTAGCGCTGCGGCCGGTACGCCTCGACGAGGTCCCCGGTTCGGCCAGCGCTGGCGAGGATCCGCTCGAGATCCGCCACCGACAGCGACGTCGGGAAGCCGGGAACCGCCGCAAGCAGCTCCAGCAGCCGTTCCGAGGTCAGCGACGCCAGGTCGGGGCCGAGGTCGATGCCGAACCCGAGCCCGGCAACCACCTCGCCCATGTTGTCGGCTGCCGCGACGGACCCGACCTCGACCAGGTCGCGGAAGCTGTCGAGCATGACGACCGACTCCACCCGCTCCCCCGCCGCCCGCAGCTGCACGGCCATCGCGTGCGCGACGACACCACCGAACGACCAGCCGAGCAGGTGGTACGGGCCCTCCGGCTGCACCTCCCGGATCTGCTCGATGTACAGCGCCGCGATCTCCTCGATCGTGTCCGGCAGCGCGCCGCCGGACAGCGCGGGCGACTGGATGCCGTACACCGGGCGGTCCGCGGACAGGTGCTGCGCGAGCCCGCCGTACGACCAGGACAGGCCGACGAACGGGTGCACGCAGAACAGCGGCGGCTGGGTGCCCGCGCTGCGCAGCGGCAGCATCACCTGCAGCGCGGCCTCGCCCTCGCTGACGCCGCGGTGGGCGGCGTCGACGCGGGCGGCGATCCGACGCGGTGTCGGGTCGGTGAACATCCACTGCAGCGGCACCCGCACCTCGGTGCGGTCGCCGATCAGCGCGACCAGCCGGGTCGCGAGCAGCGAGTGGCCACCGAGGTCGAAGAACCCGTCGTCGATGCCGATGCCGTCGGCGCCGAGGACCTCCTCGAATGCGTCGACGACGATCTGTTCGACCGGGGTTTCCGGTGCCACGTACGGCGCCCGCTCCGCGAACTGCGGCTCGGGCAGGGCGCGGCGGTCGATCTTGCCGGCCCCGGTCAGCGGGATCTCGTCGATCGGGACGATCGCCGCCGGAACCATGTACGCGGGCAGGGTCTCCCCGACGAACAAGGCCAGCGTCGCCGGGTCGACCACGCCGCCCGGTGCGGGCAGCACGTACGCGGCGAGCGCGGTCGCGCCGCCCGGTCCGGGAACGCCGATCACGTGCGCGAATTCGACGCTCGGATGCGCGGCCAGCGCCGACTCGATCTCGCCGAGCTCGATCCGGAAGCCGCGGACCTTCACCTGGAAGTCGGAGCGGCCGAGGTAGTCGATGATCCACTCCCCGTCCGCGTCCCGGATCCACTGCGCGACGTCGCCGGTGCGGTACATCCGCTCGCCGGGCTCCCCGAACGGGTTCGCGACGAACCGCTCGGCGGTCAGCCCGGTGCGGCGGTGATAGCCGCGGGCCAGCGACTGCCCGAACACGTACAGCTCGCCGGGGACGCCCGCGGGCACCGGCCGCAGCCGCCGATCCAGGATCACCGCGCCAACCCCGGCGAGCAGGCCACCGATGGTGACGTGTTCGCCCGGCCGCAGCGCGCCGGTCGCGGTGACCCAGATGGTGGTCTCCGTCGGCCCGTACGCGTTGACGAACCGGCGGCCCGGCGCCCACCGGGCGACGAGATCCGCGGGGCACGCCTCGCCACCGACCGCGACGACCCGCAGTTCGTCGAGCCCGTCGGGGTCGACGGACGCCAGCGAGCCGGGCGTCATGAAGGTGTGCGTGACGTGCTGCTTGCGCATCAGGTCCGCCAGGTCCGCGCCGCCGAACACGGTCGCGGGCGCGATGACCATCGTCGCGGCCGCCCCGAACGTCATCAGGTATTCGAGGACGGACGCGTCGAAGCTCGGCGAGATCACGTGCAGCACCCGGTCACCCGCCGCAATCCGGAAGTGCGCGCGCGCCTCTTCCGCGGTGGTGAACAGGTCCCGGTGGGTGACCACAACGCCCTTCGGCAGGCCGGTGGAGCCGGAGGTGTAGATCATGTAGGCCGCCGACCCGGGCCGCACCGGGTGGGTGCGGTCGGCGTCGGTGATGGCCGCCGACGGCAGCTCCGCGAGTTCCGCGGCGACGGCCGGGTCGTCGAGGACGATCCACGGCACCCCGGCGCGCGGGCCGTCCCGGTGCGCGGCGAGGGTCACCCCGAGCACGGCACCGGAGTCGGTGAGCATGTGCTCGATCCGGTCCGGCGGGTAGCTCGGGTCGATCGGCAGGAACGCCGCACCCGTCTTCGCCGCCGCCCAGATCGCGGTCACCGATTCGATGGACCGGGACACCGCGATCGCGACGACGCTCTCGGTGCTGGCACCGGCGGCGAGCAGCTTCCTGGCCAACCGGTTGGACCGCTCGTCGAGCTCCCGGTAGGTCAGGCACTCGTCACCCTCGATCAGGGCGAGCCCCGCCGGATCCACCGCGACGGCCGCGGCGAGCAGGTCCGGCAGGCCGCGGACGCCGGGCGCCTGCGGGCCGCGGGCGGGCACCAGTTCGGCGCGCTGCGCCGGGTCGAGCAGGCTGGTCGCCCCCAGCGCGGCGTGCGGGGTCCGCGCGAACGCCTCGACCGCGCGGGTGACGAACCCGAGGATCTCGCCAGCCCGGTCCTGGTCGACGACGCCGTCGAGGAACTTCAGCCGCAGCGCGAGCGTGCCACTGAACTCGGCGACCAGCGCGAGCGGGTAGTGCACCGAGTCGCTGCCGGTCATGCCCGCGACGGTCATGCCGTCGATGTCGCCGCCGCCGGTCCCGGCCTCGACCGGGTACGACTCGAACACCGCGAGGGTGTCGAACACGGTGCCCTGGCCCGCGGCCGCCTGGATCTCCGGCATCCCGACGTAGTGGTGATCGAGCAGGTCGGCCTGCTCGCCCTGCACCCGGGTCAGCAGGTCGGTGATCGTCTCGGCCGAGTCGAGCCGCACCCGCACCGGCAGCGTGTTGATGAACAGGCCGATCATCTCTTCGATGCCGTCGATCTGCGGCGGGCGGCCGGAGACGGTGGCACCGAACGTGATGTCGTCACGCCCGGTCAGGGTGGCGACGACCAGCGCCCACGCCGCCTGCACGACGGTGTTCATCGTGAACCCGTGCTCACGGCCCAGCGCCACCAACGCGTCGGACACGTCACCGTCGAGGTGCGCGGCCAGCTCGTGCGAGTCGCCGAGCTCGTCGCCCGCATCACCGATCACGATCGTCGGCTCGTCGCTGCCCTCGAACGCGGTCCGCCACGCCTGCAGCGAATGTCCACGGTCCTGCCGGGACAGCCAGGACAGGAAGTCCCGGTACCGGCGGGGCTGCGGCAGGTGCGTGACGTCGCCGTGGGTGGCGTACAGGGTCAGCAGTTCCCGCAGCAGCAACGGCGTGGACCAGCCGTCGAGCAGGGCGTGATGGTTGAGCAGCATCAGCCGGTACTCGCCGTCGGCGAGGGTGACCAGGGTGAACCGGATCAGCGGCGCCGACAGCAGGTCGAAGCCCTCCTCCCGGTCCGCGTCCAGCAGCGCGGTCAGCGCCGCGTCCCGGTCGGCGACCGGCACCGACGTCAGGTCGACGGTCCGCCACGGCAGGGTGACGGTCCGCTGCACGATCTGCGCGCCGACCCCGCTCTCGTAGCTGAACGCCACCCGCAGGTTCGGGTACCGGTCGAGCAGGGCCTGCCCGGCGGCCCGCATCCGGTCGGCGTCGACGGTGCCGGTCAGCGTCAGCATCATCTGGACCTGGTAGAAGTCCGTGTCGCCGGACGCCAGCTGCGACTGGTACAGCAGCCCCTCCTGCAGCGGCGAGAGGGACCACACGTCGGACAGCTCCGGGTACTGCGCCTCCCAGCGGTCGATCTGCCGCTGGTCGACGGTGACCAGGTCGAAGTCGGACGGGGTGCGGCCGCCCGCGTCGGGACGGTCGGCGTAGCTGGCGAGCGCGGTCAGCGCGGCCACCCACAGGTCGGCGAACCGCTGCACCTCGTCGCGGCCGAGCAGCCCGGTCGCGTACGACCAGGTGGCGACCAGCTTCGCGCCCTCGGTGGAGTTCACCGCGATCGCGTTGATGTCAACGACCGCGGGCAGAGCCATGTCCGCGTTCCTGGTGCCCGCCAGGTTGACCGGCTGCGCCCCGCCGGTCGGCGCGGGCTGCGGCTCGTCGGTCGCGGCGCCGCGCCGACCGAGGTAGTTGAACCCGATCTGCGGCGGCGCGAACCCGCGGAGGGCCTCGGCGGTGTCCGGGTTGAGCCTGCTGAGCAGTCCGTAGCCGATGCCGTGGTCGGGGACCGCGAGCAGCTGCTCCTTGACGGTCTTCACCGCGGCACCGAGGTCGCCCCCGCCCGCGAAGGCGGCGGTCAGGTCCAGCCCGGACAGGTCGAGGCGGACCGGGACCTGGGTGGTGAACCAGCCGACGGTGCGGGACAGGTCCGCGCCGGGCAGCACCTGCTCCTCGCGGCCGTGGCCCTCGAGGTTGACCAGCGCGGTCGGCTCGTCGATGCCCCGCTCGGCGCGCCACGCGACGAGCGCCAGCGCGAGTGCGGTGAGCAGCCCGTCGTTGGCGGTGCCGTGGAACTTGCCGGGCAGCACGGTGAGCACGGTCTCGGCGATCGCGGCGGGAACCTCGACGTGCAGGTCCGCCACGGTGCCGACGACGTCCCGTTCCGGGTCGACCGGCCGTGACCCGAGGTCCGGGTCGGGGCCGTCGAGGATGCCGCGCCACAGGTCGAGTTCGGCGACGCGACGCTCGGAACGGGCCTCGTCGACGAGGCCGTGCGCCCAGCGCCGCACCGACGTCCCGACCGGCGCGAGGTCGACGGCCTGGCCGTGCGAAAGCTGACCCCACGCGGTGACGAGGTCGCCGCTGATGATCGGCCAGGACACGCCGTCGACGGCGAGGTGGTGCACGACCAGCATCAGCTGGCCGGGCGCGTCCTCGGCGTCGGGCACGAACCAGACGGCCTGCAGCATCACGGCATCCGCCGGGTCGAGCCGGTCCGCGGCGGCGTCGAGTTCGACGGCGGCGGTGTCCACGAAGTCACCCGAGTAGGCGACGGTGTGGACGAGGTCGCCCGCGTCGATCGCCCCGAATTCGACGACCTCGAACGCGGGGACGCCGTCGGTGACGGTGAGCCTGCCGCGGAGCAGGTCGTGGTGGTCGATCACGGCCTGCACGGCGCCGACCAGGTCGGCGACGACCAGGTCCCGCGGCAGGGTCAGGATCTCGGCCTGCGAGAAGCGGTCGTAGCTGCGGCCGTGCTCGATCATCCACTGCCCGATCGGGGACAGCGGGATCTCGCCGATGCCGCCGCCGGGCAGCTCCTCGAGCACCTCCAGCGCGACGCTGGACGCGGCCGCGGCCAGCGCGGCGACGGTCCGGTGCTCGAACACCAGCTTCGGGGTCAGGACGATGCCCGCCGCCTTGGCCCGCGCGACCAGCTGGATGGACAGGATGCTGTCGCCGCCGAGCGCGAAGAACGAGTCGTCGACACCGACCGAGTCGAGGCCGAGCAGCTGCGCGAACAGCTCGCACAGAACCCGCTCGGTGTCGGTCCGCGGCGCCCGGGACTCGCCGACACGGGACGCGAGATCCGGTGCGGGCAGCGCGGTGCGGTCCAGCTTGCCGCTGCGGTTGAGCGGGAACTCGTCGAGGGTGACGAACACCGCCGGCACCATGTACTCGGGCAGTCGACGCCCGAGCGCGGCGATCAGCGCGGCCTCGTCGACCGCGACACCGGGCGCGGGCACCACGTAGCCGACCAGCAGCTGCTGCCCTGGGGTGTCCTCGCGCACCAGGACCGCGGCCTGCGCGACCGTGTCCTGCTCGTGCAGCACGGCCTCGATCTCGCCGAGCTCGATCCGCAGGCCACGCAGCTTCACCTGGAAGTCGGTGCGGCCCAGGTAGTCCAGCTCACCGGCCGCGGTCCAACGGGCGAGGTCACCGGTCCGGTACATCCGGGTTCCGGTGTCCCCGAACGGGTTCGCGACGAACCGGTCCGCGGTCTGCCCGACCATCGCGCCGTAGCCGCGGCCGACGGCGATGCCGCCGACGTACAGCTCACCGGCGACACCGATCGGGGTGGGCCGCAGCCGGTCGTCCAGGACGTGCAGCTGCACGCCCGGGATCGGGGCACCGATCGGGACGGCGCCGCGCTCCTCGCGCGAGACCTCGTGGAACGACACGACGTCCGACGCCTCGGTCGGGCCGTAGCTGTTGAACACCCGCAGCCCGCCGTCGATCAGCGACCGCAGCGGCGTGAGCCGCACGGCCTCACCGCCGAGGAACAGCATCCGCAGCCGGGCCAGCGCGCCGTCGGCGTCCGCGTCGACGATCGCCTCGAACGCAGTCGGCGACATGTTCGCCACCGCAACGGGGTTCGCCTCGACGATCCCGAGGATGGCCTCCGGGTCGAACGTCTCCCCCGCCAGGTGCACGGTGGCACCGGAGGTGAGCGCGGCCCACACGTTCTTCTGCGTCAGGTCGAAGCTCGGCGACGACGCGATCAGCACGCCGTCCCCGGCGGCCAGGTCCAACTCCCGCCGGTACCAGTCGACGGTGTTCGCGATGCCCGCCATCGGCACCAGCGTCGGCTTCGGCCTGCCGGTGGAACCGGAGGTGGAGATCACGTAGCCCAGGCGCGCATCGGCACCCGGCTCGGTCCACGGGTCGGCGGGGACCGTGCCGGCGTCCGACGACGCGTCCACCGCGATCACCGCGGCGTCGGCGAGGGTGCCGCCGAGGCCGGTTGCCGCGATCCACGCCGGCGTCGATACCAGGGCGCGGGCGCCGGTGTCGGTGAGCAGGGCCGCGATCCGGTCCACCGGGTGCGCCGGGTCGATCGGCGCGTACGCCGCACCGACCTTCCACGCCGCGAGCATGCCGACGACCCAGTCGACGGACCGGCCGAGGGCGAGGGCGACGACGCCGTCCCGACCCGCACCGGCCGAGGCCAGCTGCGCCGCAAGCGCATTCGCGCGCCCGTCCAGGTCGCGGTAGGTCACCGCGCCGGCGGCGTCGACGACGGCCACCGCGTCCGGTGCGGCGGTCACCCGCGCGGCGACGAGGCCGAGCAGGGTGTCCGCGCCAACCGCGGGGTCGGCGCCGCGGCCGAACCCGGCGATCGTCGCGCGCTCGTCGGCGCCGAGCAGGTCCACGGCGCCGAGACGGGTCGTCGGGTCCGCCGATACCTGCGCGAGCACCCGCAGGAACCGGTCCGCGAAGCCGCGGACGGTGGACGCGTCGAACAGGTCGGTGGCGTAGCTCAGCGACGCCGCGATGTCCGCCGGCGCCCCGTCCTCGCGGTAGGTCTCCTGCAGCCCGAGGGTCAGGTCGAACTTCGCCGGCTCGGGGCCCGCGTCGACCGCGCCGACGGTGAGGCCGGGCAGCTCGAACGTCGCCTGCTCCAGGTTCTGGAACGTGAGCATCACCTGGAAGAGCGGCGAGTGCGACGTCGACCGCTCCGGGTCGAGCACCTCGACGAGCCGCTCGAACGGGATGTCGGTGTTGCCGAACGCCCCGAGGTCGCTCTCCCGGACCGCGGCAAGCAGCTCGGTGAAGGTGATGTCCGGGTCGACCTGCGCCCGCAGCACCAGGGTGCCGACGAACATGCCGACCAGGTCGTCGAGTGCGGCGTCGCCGCGGCCCGCGGACGGGGTACCGACCGGGATGTCGGTGCTCCCGGACAGGCCGGCAAGCAGCACGGACAGTGCGGCGTGCATGACCATGAACACGCTGGCGCCGCCGGCGCGGGCCACATCGACGAGCGCCCGGTGGGTGTCGGCGTCGATGGTGAACTCGACGGTGTCGCCGGCGAGGGACTGCACCGGTGGCCGCGGCCGGTCGGTGGGCAGTTCCAGCTGCGTCGGCAGGTCGGCGAGCGCCTCCCGCCAGTGGGCGAGCTGCCGGGCCGCGAGCGACTGCGGGTCGGCCTCGTCGCCGAGGACCTCCCGCTGCCAGATCGCGAAATCGGCGTACTGCACCGGTAGTTCGGTCCACTGCGGCTCGAGTCCCGCGGTGCGCGACCCGTACGCGACCATCACGTCGCGGGCCAGCGGCGCCATCGACGAGCCGTCACCGGCGATGTGGTGGACGACAACGACCAGCACCCGCTCGGTCGGCGAGGTCTCGAACAGCGCGATCCGCAGCGGCGGCGCGACGGTGACGTCGAACCCGCCGGACGCGAAGCCCACGACCGCGGCGAGCAGGTCCGCCTCGGCGACCGGGCGCGGCGCCAGCACCGGCATCACCTCGTCGGCGGGCAGCACCACCTGGTGCGGTTCCCTGCCGACCGCCGGGTACACGGTCCGCAGCGTCTCGTGCCGCTCGACGACGTCGGCGACGGCAACGGCGAGCGCGTCGACGTCGAGGTCGCCGGACAGCCGCACCGCCAGCGGAATGTTGTAGGCGGCGGAGTCGGTGTCGAACTGGTTGAGGAACCACATCCGCCGCTGCGCGAGCGACAGCGGAATCCGCTGCGGTCGCGTCGCGGGCACCAGCGCGGGGCGCGAGATGCCCTGCGCGCGCACCGAATCCACGTGCGCGGCGAGGGCAGCGACGGTGGGCGCGTCGAACACCTGCCGGACACCGAGGGTGGCACCGAGGACCGCACCGACCCGGGCGGTGACCCGCGTCGCCGACAACGAGTTGCCGCCGAGGTCGAAGAAGCTGTCCGTGGACCCGACGCGGGCGACGCCGAGCACCTCGGCGAACACCCCCGCGACGATCTCCTCGGTCGCGGTCCGCGGCGGCACGTATCCGCCGGTGACGGTGACGATCTCGGGTGCGGGCAGCGCGCGGGTGTCGAGCTTGCCCGCCGGGGTCAGCGGCAGCGCGTCGAGCACCACGATCGCCGACGGCACCATGTACGCGGGCAGCGTCGCGCCCGCGTGCGCGGTGAGGTCCTCGGCGCGCACCGCGGTGTTGGCCGCGGCGAGCACGTACGACACCAGGTGGGTGTCGCCGGACTCGCCGACGTGACCGACGGTGTGCGCGAAGTCGATGCCCCGGTGCGAGACGAGTGCCGCGTTGATCTCGCCGAGTTCGATGCGGTAGCCGCGGATCTTGACCTGGTGGTCGGAGCGGCCCAGGTACTCCAGCTTCGGGTCGGACGGCTGCCCGACCCAGCGCACCACGTCACCGGTCCGGTACATCCGGTCGCCGGGCTCCCCGAACGGGTTGGCCACGAAGCGGTCCGACGTCTGCCCGGCCCGCGCGTGGTAGCCGCGGGCCAGCGCGGCACCGGCGACGTACAGCTCGCCGGGGACACCGGCGGGCACCGGACGCAGCCTGCCGTCGAGGACGAGGGCGGCAACGCCCCGGTTGGGTCCGCCGATCGTGATCGGCTCGCCCGCGGCCAGCGGACCGTCGATGGTCACGCAGATCGTGGCCTCGGTGGGGCCGTACATGTTGAACATCACCCGGCCGGGTGCCCAGCGGTCGGCCAGTTCGGGCGGGCAGGCGTCGCCGCCGACACCGACCCACTCGAGCCGGTCGAGGCCCTGCTCGTCCACCGAGGCGAGGGCCGCCGGGGTGATGAACATGTGGGTGACCTGCTCGTCCCGCAGCAGCTGCGCGAGTTCGGCACCACCGAACACGGTCGGCGGCGCGATCACGAACGTGGCAGCCGAGCCGAACACCATCAGGTACTCGAGCACCGACGCGTCGAAGCTCGGGGTGATCACGTGCGCCACCCGCGACGACGGCGTGACCGCGCACCGGTCCCGCATCTCGGCCGCGAAATTGTCGAGTCCGGTGTGGGTGACGGCGACGCCCTTCGGCAGACCCGTCGACCCGGAGGTGTAGATCAGGTACGCCGGGTGCGTGGGGTGCAGCGGCGCGGTCCGGTCCGCGTCGGTGATCGGCGCGGACGAGGCGCGGTCCCAGCCGGCGGTGAGGTCCGCGTCGTCGAGGACGAGCCAGTCGATGGAGTCACCGAACGCGTCGCGGTGCGCGCGCACGGTGATGCCGATCGGGGCGCCGGAGTCGCCGAGCATGTGCGCGATCCGGTCGGCCGGGTACTCCGGGTCGACCGGCAGGAAGGCGGCACCGGACTTGGCGACCGCCCACATCGCGGTGACCGACTCGACGGACCGGGACAGGCCGAGGGCGACGAAGCTCTCCGGCCCGACCCCGCGGTCGACGAGGATCCGGGCGAGCCGGGTGGACCGCTCGTCGAGGTCCCGGTAGCTCACCGCGACCTCGCCGGAGACCAGGGCGGTGGCGGCCGGGTCGAGCGCGGCGGCCGCCGCAAGCAGCTCCGGCAGGGTGCGGGGCGCGGCACCGGCGCCGCCGCGGACCGGGGCCAGGGCCGCGGTCTCGGCGTCGTCGAGGATCTCGATGTCCCCGATCGGCGCCGCCGGGTCGGCGGCGATCGCGTCGAGGATCCGGGTCATCCGGGCCGCGAACCGCTCCACCGTTGCTGCGTCGAAGATGTCGGTGGCGTAGCCGAACGTGAGAGACATGCCCTCGGCGCGGCCCTGCGCGTCGAGCCGCTCCGCGTACGACAGTTCCAGGTCGAACTTCTCGACGTGGGTGTCGTCGGCGACGCCGCTGACGGTCAGGCCGGGCAGCTCGAACCGCTCCTCGCCGACGTCGTCGGTGGACAGCACCACCTGGAACAGCGGCGAGTGGGAGGTGGAGCGGGCCGGGTCGAGGATGTCGACGAGCCGCTCGAACGGCAGATCGGCGTGCCCGAACGCGCCGAGGTCGACCTCGCGGGCCTGCTCGAGCAGGGCGGTGAAGTCCTGCGCGGCGTCCACCTCGGTGCGCAGCACCAGGGTGTTGACGAACATGCCGACGAGGTCGTCGAGGGCGCGTTCGCCGCGGCCGGCGATCGGGGTGCCGACCGCGATGTCGGAGGTCCCGGACAGCCGGGCCAGCAGCACCGCGAGGGCGGAGTGCACGACCATGAACAGCGTCGCGCCGCCCGCGGTGGCGATCGCCCGCAGCCGCTCGTGGGTGGCGGCGGCGATCGGGAACTCGACGCGCGCGCCCTGCTGGGTGCGGTCGGCCGGGCGGGGCCGGTCGGTCGGCAGGGCCAGCACCTCGGGCAGGTCGGCGAGGACGCCGGTCCAGTAGCCGACCTGCTCGGCGGCGAGGGAGGCCGGATCGTCCTCGGCTCCGAGGAGGTCGCGCTGCCACAGGGTGTAGTCGGCGTACTGCACCTCGAGTGGCGCCCAGCCGGGCGCCTCGCCCGCGGTGCGGGCCAGGTAGGCGACCATGATGTCGCGGGCCAGCGGCGCCGTCGACGAGCCGTCACCGGAGATGTGGTGCACCACGAACGCGAGGATGTGCTCGTCGGCGGCCACCCGGTACAGGGCGACCCGGACCGGCGGCTGCGCGGTCACGTCGAACGGGGTGAGCGCGAATGCGCTGACCGCGGCGGCGATCTCGTCGGCGGTGACGTCGACCGGGGTCAGGTCGCCGAGCACCTCGTCGACAGCGAGGATCACCTGATGCGGGCCGTCCGCGGAGTCCGGGAACACGGTGCGGATCGACTCGTGCCGGGCAACGACGTCGCGGACCGCGGCGGCCATCGCCGCCGTGTCGAGCTCGCCGGACATCCGGACCGCCAACGGGATGTTGTACGCGGCGGAGTCGGTGTCGAACCGGTTGAGGAACCACATCCGCTGCTGCGCGAGCGAGAGCGGGATGCGCTCCGGGCGCGGCCGCGGCGCGAGGGCAGGCCGGGTGCGTCCGGTGCCCGCGCGTTCGACCTGCTGCGCGAGACCGGCGACGGTCGGCGCGTCGAACAGGGCCCGCACCACGAGGCTGCTGCCGAGGGCGGCGTTGACGCGGGCGATCACCCGGGTCGCGACCAGCGAGTTGCCGCCGAGCTCGAAGAAGCTGTCGGTGGCGCCGACCCGGTCGAGGCCGACGACCTCCGCGAACACCGCGGCGACGATCTCCTCGACGGGCCCGCGGGGCGCGACGTACGCGGCCTGATCCACCTCGATGTGCGGAGCGGGCAGGGCGCGGCGGTCCAGCTTGCCGCTCGCGTTGAGCGGCATCTCGTCGAGGGCGACGAAGGCGGCCGGGACCATGTAACTCGGCAGCCGCTCCGCGAGGAACGCCTTCAGCTCGGCGGCCGCTGCCGCGCCGACCATGTACGCCACCAGCTGGTCGCCGGTGTGCGGGTCGCTGTGCAGCACGACGACGGTCTGTTCGACCGCCGGATGCGCCAGCAGCGCCGCCTCGATCTCGCCGAGCTCGATCCGCTGGCCGCGCAGCTTGACCTGGAAGTCGGAGCGGCCGACGTAGACGAGTTCCCCGGCCGCGTTATACCGCACCAGGTCGCCGGTGCGGTACATCCGAGAACCACCGTCCGAGAACGGGTTCGCGACGAAACTCGCCGCGGTCTGGCCGAGCATGGCGCCGTAGCCGCGACCAACACCGACGCCCGCCACGTAGAGCTCACCCGTGATCCCCATCGGGACCGGCCGCAGTCGGTCGTCGAGGACACGGAGCTCGATGCCCGGGATCGGCGCGCCGATCGGCGTGGTCACGCCGTCGGACGCCGACACCGCGCGGTACGACACGACGTCGGACGCCTCGGTCGGGCCGTAGCTGTTGACGATCCGCACACCCGCCGCGGTGAGCGCGGCGAACGGGGCGGGGCGCAGCGCCTCACCGCCGAGGAACACGACCCGCAGCGACGACAGCACCCCGTTGACGTCGGCATCCACGACCGCCTCAAATGCGGACGGCGACATGTTCGCGACACGCGCACCGGACGCCACCGCCGCGAGGATCTCCTGCGGGTCGAAGCGATCCGACACCAGGTGAACGGTGCCCGCCGAGGCGAGCGTCGCCCACACGTTCTTCTGGGTGAGGTCGAAGGTCGGTGCCGACGCGATCAGGACTCCCTCGCCCACCGTCAGTGCGAGCTCGTCGGCGTACCAGCGGACCGTGTTCTCGATGCCCGCCATCGGCACCACGGTCGGCTTCGGGCGTCCGGTCGACCCGGACGTCGAGATCACGTAGCCGACGCGGGCACCGGCCTCGGCGCCCCGCCAGGGATCCGACAACGGAGCCGGGGTGGCGGTAGCGCGCGATGCCGGTGTCAGGACCGGACGGTCGAGCGACAGGCCGGGTGCCCAGTCGTCAGCGGCGACCACGGCCGCCGCACCGATATCGGTCAGCAGGCCAGCAACCCGGTCGAGCGGCCACGCCGGATCGACGGGCACGTAGGCCGCGCCAACCGACCAGGCGGCAACCATGCCGATCACCCAGTCCGTCGAGCGCGGCAGCGCGAGCGCGACCACGTCATCGGCACCGACGCCGTTGTCGACCAGGTCGGACGCGAGGGCGGCGGCACGGGCACCGAGTTCGGCGTAGGTGAGCACCGAGTCGCCTGCCACGACGGCGGGGACGCCCGGATGCTCGCCGATGCGGCGAAGGACGGCGGCGGGGAGCGACTCGGCCGGGCGCGCGGCCGCGGCGGCCCGCGCCAACGCGGACACCCGGTCCGCTTCGGCCGATTCCATCATCGAGACGTCGCCGACGGCGGTCCCCGGCTCGGTGGTCAGGGTGCTCAACACGCGGGTGTACCACTGCGCGAACCTCGCGACCGTGGCCTCGTCGAACAGGTCGGCCGCGTAGGTGAAGTACGCGTACATGCCGTCCGGGTCGCCGGTGTCGGTGACCGCATCGCCGAGGGTCAGCCCCAGATCGAACTGGGTGACCTCGGTGCCCGGGTCGAGGGCGCTGACGGTCAGGCCGGGCAGTTCGAACTCGGCCCGCTGCTGGTTCTGCAGCGACAGCGACACCTGGAACAGCGGCGAATGAGCCGTCGACCGAACCGGGTTGAGTACGTCGACAAGACGCTCGAACGGAATGTCGGTGTTGCCGAACGCACCGAGGTCCGAGTGCCGGACCCGGCCGAGCAGGTCCGCGAAGGTCTCGTCGCCGTCGATCTGGGTGCGCAGCACGATCGTGTTCACGAACATGCCGACCAGGTCGTCGAGGGCCGCATCGCCGCGGCCGCCGATCGGGGTGCCGATCGCGATGTCGGACTCGCGGGTCAGCCGCGCGAGCAGCACCGCGAGCGCGGCATGCAGCACCATGAACGGGGTCGCCCCGTGCGCGGCGGCGAGCCGGTGCACGGACTGTCGGGTGTCCTCGCCGATCGCGAACAGGTGCCGGCCGCCGCGCATCGACTGCTCCGCCGGGCGGGGTCGGTCGGTCGGCAGGTCCAGCGCGTCCGGCAGGCCAGCGAGCGTGGTGGTCCAGTAGTCGATCTGTCCGGCGGCGAGGGACTGCGGATCGGCCTCGTCGCCGAGCAGGGCGCGCTGCCAGATCGCGAAGTCGGCGTACTGAACCGGCAGCGGAAGCCACTGCGGTGCTTCCCCGTTCGCTCGCGCGGTGTAGGCGATCATGACGTCGCGGGCGAGCGGCGCCATCGACATGCCGTCGGCACTGATGTGGTGCACCACCATCACCAGGACGTGTTCGGCACTGTCGGGTCGTTCCGCAGGCTCCACTCCTGCGCTTCCGGGTCGTTCCGCAGGCTCCACTCCTGCCCGCTGAACCGCCAGCAGACGGGCCCGCACCGGCGGGGCCGCGGTGACGTCGAAACCGGTGGACAGCAGGCCAGCGACGGTCGGCAGCAGCTCGTCCTGGCCAACCGGGGTCGGCGTCAGGTCGAACTCGACGTCGGCGGCAGGGAGGACCACCTGGCGCGGGCCGTCGACGGAGTCGGGGAACACGGTCCGCAGTGACTCGTGCCGGGCCAGGACGTCCGCGACCGCCGCCGCGAGGGCCGCGGTGTCGAGGTCACCGGACAGCCGGATCGCCATCGGAATGTTGTAGGCCGCGGAGTCCGGGTCGAACCGGCTCAGGAACCACATCCGCTGCTGCGCCAGCGACAGCGGCACCAGCTCCGGTCGCGGCGCCGCGGTCAGGGCGGGGCGCGCCGCACCGGCCGCACCGGCGTGCTCGAACCGCTGCGCCAACTCGGCGACGGTGGGTGCCTCGAACAGGTCCCGCACACCAATGCGGGCGTCGAGGGCCGCGTTGACGCGGGCGACGACGCGGGTCGCGACCAGCGAGTTGCCGCCGAGGTCGAAGAAGGAGTCGTGGATGCCGACCCGGTCGGCGCCGAGCACCTCGGCGTAGACCGCGGCGATCGCCTCCTCGACGGCGTCCCGCGGGGCGACGTATTCGGTTGCCGCCGCGAGGAAGTCCGGCGCGGGCAGGGCCCGGCGGTCCAGCTTGCCGTTCGCGGTGAGCGGGAACTCGTCGAGGACCATCAGCGCGGACGGCACCATGTACGCGGCAAGGAATTCGCCGATGAAGGCGAGCGCCGCGTCGGTGTCGACGGTGGTACCCGCCTCGGGCACCACGTACCCGACCAGCCGGTCACCGGTGTGCTCATCCGAGCGCACCAGCACCGCCGACGCGGCGACACCCTCGAAGCGCAGCAGCGCCGACTCGATCTCGCCGAGCTCGATCCGGAAGCCACGCAGCTGCACCTGGAAGTCGCTGCGCCCCAGGTACTCCAGCTGACCGTCGGCATTCCAGCGCGCCAGGTCACCCGAGCGATACATGCGCTCGCCGGCTGCTCCGAAGGGGTTGGCCACGAACCGATCCGACGTCAGATCCGGCCGCCCCAGGTACCCGCGAGCCAACTGCCCACCGTGCACATACATCTCACCGACCACGCCGACCGGCGCCGGCTGCAGACGGGTATCGAGGACGTACACACCCATGCCGGGCAGGCCGCGGCCGATGACGGAGGCCTTGGACTCCGCGGCGAACGCCCGGTCCAAAGACAGGAACGACACGTGCACCGTCGTCTCGGTGATGCCGTACATGTTCACCAGACGCGGACCGGCAGCGACATCCCCCGTCGCTTCGCTCGCCCCGTCGTCGTGCCGCTCGTACCAGCGTTCCAGCTGGCCGAGGTCGAGGGCCTCGCCGCCGAAGATCACGTACCGCAACGCCAGATCGGAGACAGAGCTGTCCCCTGAGACATCGACGGAGGTTCGGTCGGCCTCCGCGAGCTGGTAGAACGCGGACGGCGTCTGGTTCAGCACCGTCACCCGCTCACGCCGCAGCAGGTCGAGGAACTCCTCCGGCGACCGCGACGTCAGGTAGTCGACGATCACGAGTTCGCCACCGAACAGCAGCGGACCCCACAGCTCCCACACCGAGAAGTCGAAGGCGTAGCTGTGGAACATCGTCCACACGTCGGTCTCGTCGAACCCGAACTTGGTCTGCGTGTTCGCCATCAGGGTCAGCACGTCCACGTGCGGCACCACGACACCCTTGGGGCGGCCGGTGGACCCGGACGTGTAGATCACGTAGGCGGGGTGCTGCGGCGACAGCGCTGCCGCGCGGTCTGCGTCGGTGACCGGCGCCGCGGATACCGTGGCCAGCCGCTCCGCCAGCTCCGGCGAATCGAGCAGCAGCTGCGGAACATCGTTGTCCGGCAACGATTCCACGTCGGCCGCCGTCGACAGCAGGACGACGGGCTTCGCGTCGGCCAGCATGTATGCGAGACGGTCCTGCGGGTAGGTGACGTCCACCGGCACGTACCCGCCGCCCGCGGTGATCACCGCGAGCAGCGCGACGACCAGGTCGGTGGTCCGCGGCATCGCGACCGCCACCATCGACTCCGGGCCGACACCCTCGGCGATCAGCACCCGGGCAAGTCGGTTCACCCGCTCTGCCAACTCGCCGTACGCGAGCCGACCACCCTCGGCGACCACCGCGGTCCGGTCCGCATGCGTCACCGCCTGGGCGGCAAACGCGTCGGCGAGGGTTCCCGCGGGCGCGGCGACGCCGGGATCGACCCACCCACTGAGCACCAGAGCACGCTCCGGCTCGTCGAGCACGTCCACGGCGGCGACCCGCAGCTCGGGGGTCTCGGCGAACGCGGTGAGCACCCGCAGCACCCGGTCCAGCAGGGCCCGCACCTGGTCGGCGTCGTAGATGCCGGTCAGGTACTTCATCTGCAGGTTCAACCGGTCCGCGACGCTCGCGACCAGGGTCAGCGGGTAGTGCGTGGAGTCCATGCCGCGCAGGCCGGTGACCCGCATGCCGTCGATGTCGGCGGCGGCGGCGAGCGCGTCCTGATCCACCGGGTAGGACTCGAACACGGTCAGCGTGTCGAAGCCGGCGCCCGCCCCGACCGCCTGCTGAATCTCGGACAGGCCGAGGTAGTGGTGGTCGAGGAGCGCGGCCTGCTCGACCTGCACGCGGGCGAGCAGGTCGGTCAGCGTCTCCGCCGGGTCGAGGGTGACCCGCACCGGCAGGGTGTTGATGAACAGGCCGATCATCGACTCGACGCCGGGCAGGTCCGCGGGACGACCGGACACGGTCGAGCCGAACACCACGTCGGTGCGCGAGGTCAGTGCCGACAGCACAACACCCCACGCGGCCTGCACGACGGTGTTCAGAGTGACGCCGTGCGCGCGGGCCAGCGCGGTGAGGTTCGCGGTGAGGTCCACCGACGCGAGCGTCGACAGGTCGGCGGAGTCGACCGAGCCGTCGCCGGCACCGACCGCGAGCAGGGACGGTTCGTCGACGCCGGCGAACGCGTCCCGCCAGGCCGCGGTCGAGGCGGGGCGGTCGCGGTCGGACAGCCACACCAGGAAGTCCCGGTACTCACCGACCGGCGGGAGCGTGGACGCATCGCCGCCGGTGGCGTACAGGTACAGCAGGTCCTTGAGCAGCAGCGGCGTCGACCAGCCGTCGAGCAGGACGTGATGGTTGGTCGAGAGCATCCGGTACCGTCCGCCGCCGAGGTCGGCGAGGGTGAACCGGATCAGCGGCGGCGTCGCCATGTCGAACCCGCGGGCGCGGTCCCGCCGGAGCAGGTCGGCAAACGCGGCGTCGGCGTCGGCCTCGGCGCGGAGGTCGACCGTCTCCCACGGCAGTTCGACATCCGACGGGACGATCTGGACCGGCTCACCGGACGCGGTGTCGAACGCGACCCGCAGGTTCGCGTGCCGACGCAGCAATGCCTGACCGGCGGCCCGCAGCCGGTCGGCGTCGACGGTGCCGTCGAGGTCGAGGACCGTCTGCACCATGTAGGCGTCGAGGTGCTCGCCCGCGAACTGGGCGTGGAAGAGCAGGCCCTCCTGCAGCGGCGAGAGCGACCACACGTCCGCGAGGTCCGGGTGGCCCGCCTCGAGGGCGTCGACCCCGGCCTGGTCGAGCGCGACCAGCGGCAGATCGGACGGGGTGAACCCGCCCGCTCCGGGGGTGTCGGTGTGGGTGACGAGCGCTGTCAGCGCGGACACCCACAGGTCGGCGACCTCCCGCGCCTGCCCGGCGTCGAGCACACCGGTGGCGTAGGAGAAGGTGGCGCCGAGCCGGGTGCCGTCAGCGGTGTCGACGGCGGAGGCGTTGATGTCGAGCACGACCGGCGCGGTCATCCCCGCGTCCCGCACACCGCCGACGGCGGCCGATTCGGAGTCCGGCACCCACGGGGCGTCGGTGCCGGCCGCGGTGGCCGCGACCCTGCCCAGGTAGTTGAAACCGATCTGCGGTGCGGGCAGATCCCGCAGCGCGGCACCGCCGTCGGCGTCGAGATGACGGAGCATGCCGTACCCGATGCCGTTGTCCGGGATGGTGAGCAGCTGTTCCTTGATCCGCTTGAGCGCGTCTCCCGCGGCGGGGCCGCCGGCGAACGCGTCGTCGAGATCGATGCCCGCCAGGTCGAGGCGGACCGGGAAGGCGCTGGTGAACCAGCCGACCGTGTTGGCGAGGTCGGCGCCGGGTACGGCCTGTTCCTCGCGGCCGTGGCCCTCGAGGGTGACGAGGGCGCCCGGTGCGTCGATGCCCCGGCCGCGCCGCCACTTGGCGACGGCCAGTGCCAGCGCGGTGAGCAGACCGTCGTTGGTGGTGCCGTGCACCATCGCGGGCACCCGGCCGAGCACGGCCTCGGCGACCTCGGGGTCGAGTTCGATGCGCAGGTCCTCGATGGTCGACACCGTGTCGACGGCCGGGTCGAGCGCGCGGGAGCCGAGCAGCGGGTCGTCGCCGCCCAGCATCGTCTGCCACAGCGGCAGCTCCGGCAGCCGCGCCGGGGCCTCGTCGACGAGCCCGTGCGCCCAGCGGCGGAACGAGGTGCCGACCGCGGACAGCTCCGCGCCCTGGCCCTGCGTGGTCCGGTACCAGGCGAGTGCGAGATCCGGGACCAGGGCACGCCAGGACACGCCGTCCACCACCAGGTGGTGGGCGACAACCAGCAGCCTGCCGGGTTCGCCCGCGGTGGGATCGAGCCAGACGAACTGGATCATCGACCCGGCGTCGGGGTCGAGTCGGGTTGCCGCGCGGCGCATCTCGGCCTCGGCGAGGGACGCGAAGGCGTCGGAGCCGGGCAGGTCGGTGACCGGGGTGCGGGTGACGACGGTGTCCGCGGACACCGAACCGGCAGCCGACACCACGAGCCTGCCGTCGGCGCGCAGCAGGCGCGACCGCAGCATGTCGTGATGGTCGAGGACGGTCTGCACGGTGGCGTGCAGGTCGGCCTCGGCAACGTCGACCGGGAGGGTGAGCAGGACGGCCTGCGAGAACTCGTCGAACTCGCGCAGGTGCTCGATCATCCACCGCATGATCGGGGTGAGCGGCATCTCGCCGACCCCGCCGCCGGGCAGCTCGTCGAGCACGACGCCTTCATCGCCGACCCCCGCCACCCGGGCGAGGGCCGCGACGGTCTTGTGCTCGAACACGAGTGCAGGCTTAAGCGCGATGCCTTCGCGCTTGGCGCGAGACACCAGCTGGATGGCCATGATGGAGTCGCCACCGAGCGCGAAAAACGAGTCGTCGGCTCCGACACGGTCCAGGCCGAGCAGTTCCGCGACGAGCCGCGCGAGCACTGCTTCGGTGGGGGTGCTCGGAGCCCGGTAGGTCTCCGAGCGGTCCGTGAGATCCGGTGCAGGCAGCGCCTTGCGGTCGAGTTTGCCGGAGGCGTTGAGCGGCAACGCCTCCAGAACCATCAGTACCGAGGGCACCATGTACTCGGGCAGACGCGTCGACAGAACCGAGGTCAGCGAGTCGACCCGCGGAGCGGAGCCCGCCGATGCCGTCACGTACGCCACCAGCTGCTGCGCCCCCGGGACGTCCTCACGCACCAGAACCGCCGCCTGCGCGATCTCTTCCTGTTCGAGGAGCACGGCCTCGATCTCGCCGAGCTCGATACGCAGACCTCGCAGCTTGACCTGGAAGTCGGTGCGGCCGAGGTACACCAGTTCCAGTCCGGAACCGTTGTCGACCCACTTGACGAGGTCACCGGTGCGGTACATCCGCTCGCCTGTGACACCTCCCGTCGCTGCGCTCGCCCCGCCGCCCATCGGGTTGGCGACGAACCGGTCCGCGGAGAGATCGGGGCGGCCGACGTAGCCGCGGGCGAGTTGCGCGCCCGCCAGGTACAGCTCACCTGCGACACCGATCGGAACCGGGCGCAGTCGGTCGTCCAGCACGTGCAGTTCGGTGTTCCACACCGGGGCACCGATCGGCACCGTCGTGGTGTCGGCCGCAGTGTACTCGTGGAACGTGACGTCGACGGATGCCTCGGTCGGACCGTAGAGGTTGTGCAGCGCTGCCGAACTCAGCGCGGCAAACGACTGCGCGGCCTGCGGGGTCAGCGCCTCACCGGAACAGAAGACCTGTCGTAGCGACGGCACCCGACCCGCGTCGACCAGCGACGTGAACGCGGACAGCATCGACGGGACGAAGTGGGCGGTGGTGACAGTGTGCATCTCGATCAGGTCCGCCAGGTACAACGGATCCCGGTGTCCGTCGGGCCGCGCGATCACGAGGCGGGCACCGACCTGCAGCGGCCAGAAGAACTCCCACACCGAGACATCGAAGGTCGACGGTGTCTTCTGGACCACGGTGTCCTGCGGACCCATCGGGTACTGCGCCTGCATCCATTCGAGGCGGTTCACGATGCCCGAATGCGGTACCGCGACGCCCTTCGGACGTCCCGTGGAACCGGACGTGTAGATCACGTACGCGATGTTCGAATCACGTAGCGGCGCTGTGCGATCCACATCGGTGACCGGCGCAGCGGGGTACTCCGAAGTGTCCAGGGAGTCCAGTGGCCAGACCGGGACACCGGGCGGTACGTCCAGGATCGTGTCCGATCCGGTCAGCACGACCGCGGGCGCGGACGACTCGAGCACGTACCGGGTGCGCTCGGCCGGATGGTCGGGATCGACCGGAACGTAGGCGCCGCCAGCCTTGACCACCGCGTACATACCGGTCAGCAGGTCCAGCGACCGGCGGACCGCCAGCGCGACGAGCACGTCGGGCCCCACCCCGGCGTCGATCAGCTTGCGCGCCAGACGGTTCGCGCGTGCATCGAACTCGGCGAAGGTCAGGCGCTCGTCCTCGAAGACCAGCGCGACCGCATCGGGGGTCCGGGTGACCTGTGCGTCGAACAGGTCGACGAGGGTCGACCCGGCCACCGGCTGGGCGGTCGTGTTGACGTCGCCGATCGCGGCCAGATCCTCGGCACCGGCGATCTGCACGTCACCGACCGCGATGTCCGGATCGGCGGCGACGGCAACCAGGATGCGCAGGTACGCATCGGCGAATCCGCGGATGGTCGACTCGTCGAACAGCGCGGTCGCGTAGCTCAGCGACGACACCAGGTCCTCGGGCTCGCCGGACTCGCCGCGGGCGTCGGTGACGGTCAGCTGCAGGTCGAACTTCGCGACATCGAAGTCGGAGGTCAGTCCGCTCACCGTCAGGCCGGGCAACTCGAAGTTCGCCTGCGCGTTGTTCTGCATCGTGAACATCGCCTGGAACAGCGGCGAGTACGCCGTGGACCTGGCGGGCGCGAGCACATCGACCAGCTGCTCGAACGGCATGTCCGCGTGCGTGAACGCAGACAGGTCGCTCTCCCGGGCGGCGTCGACGAGGGCCGCGAACGTGGTGTCCGGGGTGACCTCGGCGCGCAGCACCAGGGTGTTGACGAACATGCCGACCAGGTCGTCGAGGGACTGCTCGCCGCGCCCGGCGACCGGGGTGCCGATCGCGATGTCGGTCTCCCGGCCCAGGCGCGAGAGCAGCACCGCGAACGCGGAGTGCAGCACCATGAACAGGCTCGCGCCGCGGGTGCGGGCAAGTTCCAGCAGGCGGGCGTGGGTGGCGGCGTCGATGACGAACTCGACGTTCGCGCCCGCCGTGGACTGCACCGCGGGACGCGGCCGGTCCATCGGCAGGTCCAGCACCTCGGGCAGACCGGCCAGCTGCGCACGCCAGTACGCGCTCTGCGTGCTGACGAGGGAGTCCGGGTCGTCGAGCGACCCGAGGGTGTCGTGCTGCCAGATCGCGTAGTCGGCGTACTGCACCGGCAGCGGAGCCCACTGCGGCGCCGCACCGTACGACCGGGCGCCGTAGGCGACCATGATGTCGCGGGCCAGCGGCGCCACCGAGGCGCCGTCCGCCGCGATGTGGTGCATGACCACGACCAGCACCCGCTCGGTCGGCGAGATCTCCAGCAGGGCGAGGCGCACCGGCGGCGTCGCCGCGGTGACGTCGAAGCCGCGGGCGATCAGCTCGACCGCACGGTCGACGACCTCGGCCTCGGTGACCGCGATCCGGTCCAGGCTCACCTCGAGGTCGGCGACCGGCAGGATCTGCTGGTGCGGCCCGTCCGCCGAGTCCGGGTACACGGTCCGGAGCACCTCGTGCCGGGCAAGAACGTCGGCGACGGCGTGCTCGAGTGCGGCGACGTCGAGGTCGCCGGACAGGCGAACGGCCATCGGCACGTTGTACGCGGCCGAGTCGGTGTCGAACTGGTTGAGGAACCACATCCGACGCTGCGCGAGGGAGAGCGGGATCCGCTCCGGCCGCGGCCCGGCGACCAGGGCCCGCGCGGTATCTGCAGATGAATGCTCCACCCGGGCAGCGAGTTCCGCGACGGACGGGGCGTCGAACAGCTCCCGGACGCCGACCCGCACACCGAGCGCGGCGCTGACCCGGGCGGTCACCTTGGTCGCGGACAGCGAGTTGCCGCCGAGGTCGAAGAAGCTGTCCAGCACGCCGACCCGTTCCGCGCCGAGCACCTCGGCGTAGATCCCCGCGATAAGCTCCTCGGTCAGCGACCGCGGCGCCACGTAGTCGGCGGCCGGGGTGACGAACTCGGGCTTCGGCAGCGCCCGCCGGTCCAGCTTGCCCGCGGGCGTCAGCGGCACCTCGTCGAGGGCGACGACGTGCGACGGAACCATGTAGGCGGGCAGGAACTCCGCCGCGAACGCGCGCAGCGTCTCCTCCTCGACGACGCGGCCCGCGGCCGGGAGCACATAGCTCACCAGCACGGTGCCGCCGTCGGGCGCGGTGACGCCCTCGGTGGTGACGAAACCGACGCTGTCGTGGCACGCCAGGGCGCCGCTGATCTCGCCGAGTTCGATGCGGAAACCGCGCACCTTCACCTGGAAGTCGGAGCGGCCGACGTACTCGAGGGTGCCGCCGGAGGTCCAGCGGACCACGTCGCCGGTGCGGTACATCCGCGAGCCGGGGGCACCGAACGGGTTGGCCACGAAGCGTTCCGCGGTGAGCGGACCGCGGGCGTGGTAGCCGCGGGCCAGCGCGGGGCCCGACAGGTACAGCTCACCCGCGACACCGACCGGGGCGGGCCGCAGCCTGCCGTCGAGGACGGCGACGCGGACCCCGCGGGTGGGGGCGCCGATCGTGATCGGCTCGCCCGCCTGCAGCGGCGCCGACACGGTCGACCACACGGTGGCCTCGGTGGGTCCGTACAGGTTGAGCATCGTCCGGCCCGGTGCCCAGCGGGCCACCAGCTCGGGCGGGCACGCGTCGCCGGCGACCGCGAGCACCCGCAGCGTGTCGAGGCCCGTCGGGTCCGCCGCGGCGAGCGCGGCCGGGGTGATGCAGGCATGGGTCACCCCACGGCCGCGGAGGAACTCGGACAGCTCGACGCCGCCGAACAGGTCGGCGGGGGCGATCACCAGCGTCGATCCGCTGCCGAACGCCATCATCATTTCGAACACCGACGCGTCGAAGCTCGGCGACGCGAACTGCAGTGTCCGCGAACCCGGTTCGATCAGCATGTGTGATCGCTGCTCGGCGACCAGGTCGGCGAGGCCGCGGTGGGTGACCACGACGCCCTTCGGCAGGCCGGTCGATCCGGAGGTGTAGATGACGTACGCGGCGTCGTCCACCAGCACCGGGCGGGCCGGCTCCACCGTGTCGTCGGCGGCGGCCGCGATCGTGTCGGCGGCCTCGTCGAGGACCAGCCAGTCCACCTGTCCGGACAGCGCGTCCCGGTGCGGGGACGTCGTGATACCAACGGCGACACCGGAATCGGTGAGCATGTGCGCGATGCGGTCGGCCGGGTAGTTCGGGTCGACGGGCAGGAACGCGGCGCCCGTCTTGGCGATCGCCCAGACCGCGGTGACGGTGTCGACCGAGCGCGGCATCGCGACCGCGACGAACGAGCCAGCGCGCACGCCCCGGTCCATCAGGACGCGGGCGAGACGGTTGGAGCGGGCGTCGAGCTCACGGTAGTCGATCCGGAGCGCGCCCGCGTCGACGGCGACCAGGGCCGGGTCGGCGGCGACGGCGTCGGCGAGGATCTGCGGCAGGGTGCGGTGCGGCAGCCCCGCAGGCCCCGCGACCCCGGCGAGGCGATCCTCCTCACTGGGGTCGAGGATCGGCACGTCCCCGACCGGGATGGTCGGGTCGACGACGACGGTGGACAGGATCCGCACCAACCGGTCCGCGAAGGTGCGGACCGTCGCGGCGTCGAACAGATCGGTGGCGTAGTCGAAGCCGGCGCGCATGCCGTCCGGGCGGCCGTCGGCGTCCACCTGCTCCGCAAGGGACAGCTGCAGGTCGAACTTGGCGACACCGGCGGTAATCGGCTCCGGGGTGATCGTCAGACCGGGCAGCTCCAGCCGCGCCTCGCCCGCATCCTGGAAGTCGATCGCCACCTGGAACAGCGGGTGGTGCGACTGGGACCGGGACGGGCTGATTGCATCGACGAGCCGTTCGAACGGCAGCTCGGTGTGCGCGAACGCCCCGAGGTCGGCGGTGCGGGTGTGCTCGAGCAGGGTCGCGAAGTCGGTTTCCGGCTCGACCCGGGTGCGCAGCACCAGGGTGTTGACGAACATGCCGACGAGCCCGTCCAGCTCCGGCTCGCCGCGGCCGGCGATAGCGGTGCCGATCGCGATGTCGGTGCTGGTGCTCAGCCGAGCCAGCAGCACCGCGAGGGTGGCGTGCATGACCATGAACACGGTCGCGCCCTGCGCGCGGGCGATCTCGGCGACCGCGCGGTGCACCTCGGCGTCGATCGTGAACTCGATGCGGCCGCCGCGCATCGACGCGCGGGCGGGCCGCGGCCGATCGGTCGGCAGGTCCAGCTGATCCGGCAGCCCGGCAAGGGCCGACGTCCAGTAGCCGAGCTGCGCGGCCGCCCTGGACCGGGGATCCTCAGTGTCGCCGAGCAGCTCCCGCTGCCAGATCGCGTAGTCCGCGTACTGCACCGGCAGCGGCGTCCACTGCGGCTCCTGCCCGCCGATGCGGGCCGCGTACGCGGTCATCAGGTCGGTCACCAGCGGCGTCAGGGAGACGCCGTCGGCGGCGATGTGATGCATAACGAGCACGAAAACGTGCTCCGCGGACGAGAGTTCGAGCAGCGCGGCCCGCACCGGCACCGCGGTGGTGACGTCGAAGCCGTCGGTGGCGAGGGCCGTGATCCGCTCGACCACCCGGTCGGCGGACACCGACTCGACGGCGAGGTTGAGGTCGACGGCGTCGAGGGCGTGCACCAGCTGGTGCCCACCGTCGCCGCTGTCCGGGTACGAGGTGCGCAGCGTCTGCTGCCTGCCGACCACGTCGCGCAGCGCGGCGTGCAGCGCCGCCACGTCCAGGTCGCCGGACAACCGCACCGCCAGCGGGATGTTGTAGGCGGCGGACGCGGGATCGAGCCGGTTGAGGAACCACATCCGCTGCTGCGCGAGCGAGAGCGGCAGCTGACCGTTTCGCTGCTGCGGCACCAGCGCGGGCCTGCTGCTGTCGCCGCCGCGGACCACCCGGGCCGCGAGCTCGGCAACGGTCCGCGCCTCGAACAGGTCCCGGACCCCGATCCCGGTTCCGAACGCCTGATTGATCTGGGCGACAACGCGGGTCGCGATCAGCGAGTTACCGCCGAGGTCGAAGAAGTCGTCGGTCGCACCGACTCGCTCCGCGTCCAGGATCCGCGCGAACACCTCGGCGACACCGACCTCGACGTCCCCGGCGGGCGCGACGTACACGGCCGCACCGGCGAACTCGGGGGCGGGCAGCGCCGCCCGGTCCACCTTGCCGAGCGCGGTGAGCGGCACCTCGTCGAGGACCATGATCACCGACGGCACCATGTACGGCGGCAGCGTCGCCGCGACCGACGCGGTGAGCGCGTCGACGTCCAGGCGGGCCCCGGCGACCGGCTGCACATAGCCGACCAGCGCCAGGTCCCCTGCGGGGCCGGGTCTGCCGACGGTGACGGCGAACGCGACCGATTCGTGCGCGGACAGGGCGGCGTCGATCTCCCCGAGCTCGACCCGGAATCCGCGGACCTGCAGCTGGAAGTCGGAGCGGCCGACGTACACCAGGTCGCCGACAGTGACATTCCCCGTCGCTTCGCTCGCCCCGGCATCCCAGCGCACCACGTCACCGGTGCGGTACATCCGCTCCCCCGGCCCGCCGTACGGGTTCGCGACGAACCGCTCCGCGGTCAGGCCGCGGCGCGCGTGGTAGCCGCGGGCCAGGCCGGCGTTGGTGATGTACAGCTCGCCGGGGGTGCCGACCGGCACCGGACGCATCCGGGCGTCGAGCACCAGCGCGTGCACGCCGCGCATCGGCGCGCCGATCGTGATCGGTGCGCCCGCGCCGAGCGGGTCGGTGATCGTGACGATCACCGTGGCCTCGGTGGGGCCGTACGCGTTCCGCAGTCGGCCACCCCAGCGGGCGGCGAGCTCCGGCGGGCAGACGTCGCCACCGACGACGATCCGCTCGATCAGATCGAGACCGGTGGCGTCGATCGTCTGCACGGCCGTCGGCGCGCCGACGAACAGGGTGATCCGCTGGTCCCGGATGAACGCGGCCAGCTCGGTGCCGCCGTACAGGTCGGTGGGGGCGATGACCATCGTGGCGCCCGCCCCGAACGTGGAGAGCAGCTCACCGACCGCCGCGTCGAAGCTGATCGCCGCGAACTGCAGCACCCGCGACGCGGACGTGGTCCCGTAGAACTCGACGAGGTCGGCGGTCAACGATGCGAGGCCGCGGTGCGGCACCGCGACACCCTTGGGCAGACCGGTGGTGCCGGAGGTGTAGATCAGGTAGGCGAGGTGGTCCACCGACAGCGCGGCGGCCCGGTCGGCGTCGGTCAGCGGCGCCGCCGACTCGGCGGCGACCGCGGTCGCCAGCTCCTCCGAGTCGAGCGCCAGCCAGCCCGCGTCCGGGCGGGCGTCCGCCGGCAGCTCGGAACCCGCTGCCGCGGTGGTCAATCCGACGACCGCACCGGAATCGGTCACCATGTGGGCGATCCGGTCGGTAGGCAGCTTCGGGTCGATCGGGACGTACCCGCCGCCGGCAGCGGCGACCGCCCAGATCGCGACCATCGCGTCGATCGACCGCGGCAGCGCCAGCGCAACCACGGTGTCCGGTCCGACGCCGAGGCGGATCAGGTGCCGCGCCAGCCGGTTCGCGCGCGCGGCCAGCTCCGCGTAGGTGACGTGCTCACCGTCGGCTTCGATCGCGGTCCGGTCGGCGTTCCTGACCGCGCTGTCCGCGAGGATCGCGGCGAGCGTCGTGGGCGCCTCGGCGGCGGGGCCGCGGCGGTCGACGAGCGCGGCCGTCCCCGCCGCGTCCAGCACCGCGAGGTCGCCGACCGGGGTGGTCGGCGCGGCGAGGGCCTCGGCGAGCAGGCGACGCAACTGCTCCCCGATCCGGGCGACGCTGGACTCGTCGAACAGGTCGGTGGCGTAGGTGAACACCGCGTCGGCGCCCGACTCGCCGGTCTCGACGACGGTGAGCATCAGGTCGTACTTCGCCGAGCCGGTCGGCACGTCCAGCGCGTCGACGTCGAGTCCGGCGAGCTCGAACCGGGCCGGCGCGGCGGGCGCGAAGGCCAACGCCACCTGGAACAGCGGCGAGTACGCCGTCGACCGGGGCACGTCGAGGACCTCGACGAGCTGCTCGAACGGGATCTCGGCGTGCTCGAAGGCCGCGAGATCCGCGGTCCGGGTTCGGGCGACGAGCGCGTCGAAGCTCTCGCCGCGGTCCACCACGGTGCGCAGCACGAGGGTGTTGACGAACATGCCGACCAGATCGTCGAGGGCACGCTCGCCGCGGCCGCCGACCGGGGTGCCGACGGCGATGTCGTCGGTGCCGGACAGCTGCGCGAGCAGCGTCGTGTACGCGGCGTGCAGCACCATGAACGGTGTCGCGCCGGTGCGGCGCGCGTAGCCGGTGACCTGTGCATACAGCTCCGCCCCGAGCGCGACCCGGAGGTCGGCGCCGCGGGTGGACTGGGCGTGCGGGCGGGGGCGGTCGGTGGGCAGGTCGAGGCGGTCCGGCAGCCCCGCCAGGGTCTGCCGCCAGTACCCGATCTGGGCGGCAGCGACGGACCGGGTGTCGGCGGCGTCGCCGAGCACGGTGCGCTGCCAGAGGGCGTAGTCCGCGTACTGCACGTCGAGCGGCGCCCACCCGGGCGCCTCGCCGGCGGTGCGGGCGCCGTAGGCAATCATCACGTCCCGGGCCAGCGGTCCCATCGACAGCGCATCACCCGAGATGTGGTGCAGGACAAGGACGAGCACGTGCTCGCCGCGGGCGTCCCCATCGGTGACGCGAAGCAGCCGCGCATGCAGCGGCACCTCGACGGTCACGTCGAAGCCGCGGGTCGCGGCCTCGGCGACGGCGGCGGGCAGGCCCGCCGTGTCCACGTCCACCGCGGTGAGGTCGGGAACCACGCCCGCCGCGGGCACGATCACCTGGTGCGGGCCGGACTCCGAATCCGGGAACATCGTGCGCAGCGACTCGTGCCGCTCGATGACGTCGGCGACCGCGGCCGTCATCGCCGCGACGTCGAGGTCGCCGACGAGGCGGACCGGCAGCGGCAGGTTGTAGGCCGGTGAGGTCGGGTCGTAGCGGTTGAGGAACCACATCCGCTGCTGCGCCAGCGACAGCGGCACCGTCGCGCCGCGGTCCTGACGGGTAAGGGCCGGACGGTCCCTGCGGTCGGACAGCTCCAGCCGCGCGGCGAGCTGCGCGACGGTCGGCGCCTCGAACAGGTCCCGCACGCCGACGCGGACACCGAGCGCCGCGCTCACCTGGGAGACGACCCGGGTCGCGATCAGCGAGTTGCCGCCCGCGTCGAAGAAGCTCTCCAGCGCGCTGATCCGCGGCACGCCGAGCACGTCGGCGAACACGCCCGCGACGACCTCCTCGACCGGGTCGCGCGGCGCGACGTATTCGGCGGCCGCGAGGTCGAACACCGGCTCCGGCAGCGCCTTCCGGTCCAGCTTGCCGCTGCCGTTGAGCGGGAACTCGTCCAGCACCATCACCGCGGCGGGCACCATGTACGACGGCAGCGCCTGCGCGGCGTGCGCGGCCACCTCGTCGCCGACCAGGGTGACGTCCCCGGTGGGCACCACGTAGCCGACCAGCTGATCGCCGGTGTGCGCGTCGCTGCGGACCACAACAACCGACTGGCTGACCCCCGGCGCGGACAGCAGCGCGGCCTCGATCTCGCCGAGCTCGATCCGGTTGCCGCGCACCTTGACCTGGAAATCGGTGCGGCCGATGTACTCCAGGACACCATCGGGCCGGTGACGCACGAGGTCACCGGTGCGGTACATCCGCTCCCCGGCCGCGCCGTAGGGGTCGGCGACGAAGCGGTCCGAGGTGAGGTCGACGCGGCCCTGATAGCCGCGCGCCAGCTGGACGCCCGACAGATAGAGCTCACCCGCGACGCCGACCGGGACCGGCTGCAGGCGCGAATCGAGCACGTAGAGGCGGGTGTTCCACATCGGCACACCGATCGGGACGACGCCCTGGTCGGCGGCGGTGTGCCGCCAGTAGGTGACGGCGAGGGACGCCTCGGCCGGGCCGTACAGGTTGTCCAGCGGCGCGGACGACAGGGCCCGGAACCGTTCCGCCGTCTCGATCGGCAGTGCCTCACCAATCGCGATCACGGCACGCACCGAATCCGGAATGCGCGCAGACGAATTGGACACGAACATCGCGAGCATCGACGGCACGAACTGCACGACGGTGACGCGCTGGTCGACCATCAACTGCGACAGGTACTCGGGGTCGCGGTGCCCGTCGGCGCGGGCGATGACCAGCCGGGCGCCGGTCTGCAGGGTCCAGAAGAACTCCCACACCGACACGTCGAACGTCATCGGGGTCTTGAGCATCACCGCGTCGTCGGTGGTCAACGCGTACTCGTCCTGCATCCAGCGCAGCTGGTTGACCAGGCCGGCGTGCGGCACCGAGATGCCCTTCGGCCTGCCGGTGGAGCCGGAGGTGTAGATCAGGTTCGCCGGATGCTGCGGGCGCAGCGGGGCGATCCGGTCCGCGTCGGTGACCGGGGTGTCGGCGTAGCCTGCGGTGTCGATCTCGTCGATCTGCAGCGCGGGCGCGTCGGCGGGCAGGGCGTCGGCGTCCCGGGAGGTGGTCAGCACGCAGACCGGTGCCGCGGAGTCGAGCACGTAGCCGTTGCGTTCGGCCGGGTGATCCGGGTCCAGCGGCACGTACGCGCCGCCCGCCTTGAGGATCGCGTACATGCCGACGAGCAGGTCGATGGACCGGCGAATCGACAGGCCCACCAACGATTCCGGGCCGACACCCAGACCGATGAGGTGCCGGGCGAGCCGGTTGGCGCGGGCGTCGAACTCCGCGTACGTCAGCTCCTCGCCCTCGAAGGCGAGGGCGACCGCGTCCGGGGTGCGGGCCACCTGCGCGTCGAACAGCGCGGCGAGGGTGTCCTCGCCCGCCGCCACCTCCGGCACCACGTGCGCGGTGTCGTTCCAGGTGTCGAGCACCAGGGCGCGCTCGTCGGCGGACACGAGCGCGATGTCGCCGACCGCGACCGCCGGGTCGGCGGCGACGGCGGCGAGAACGGCGGTCAGCCGGGCCGCGAACGCCTCCGCGGTGGACCGGTCGAACAGGTCGCTCGCGTAGGTGAGGACGACGTCGATGTCGCCGGGAGCACCCTGCGCGTCGGTGGTGTCGGTGACGGTGAGCTGCAGGTCGAACCGGGACAGCCCGGTCTCGAACTCGGCGGGCGCCACCGTCAGTCCGGGCAGTTCCAGTGCGGCGCGGGTGACGTTCTGGAACCACAGCGACACCTGGAACAGCGGGTGGTACGCCGCGGATCGGGTCGGGTTCAGCGCCTCGACGAGCCGCTCGAACGGCACGTCGGTGTGCGTGAACGCGGCGAGGTCGCGTTCCCGTACCCGGCCGAGCAGGTCCGCGAAGGACGCGTTCTCGTCGACCTCGGTGCGCAGCACCAGGGTGCCGACGAACATGCCGACGATGTCGTCGAGGGCGGCCTCGCCGCGGCCGGCGATCGGGGTGCCGACGGCGATGTCCTCGCTGCCGGACAGCCGGGCCAGCAGCACCGACAGGGCCGCGTGCACGACCATGAACAGCGTCGAGTTCGTCTGCCGCGCAACGCCGAGCAGGCGGGCGTGCAGGTCGGCGTCGAGGGTGAACGCGACGTCGCCGCCGCGGTACGACTGCTGCGCCGGGCGCGGCCGGTCGGTGGGCAGCTCCAGCAGGTCGGGCAGGTCCGCGAGCGCGCCGCGCCAGAATTCCAGCTGCCGGGCCGCGAGGGACTGCGGATCGGTCTCGTCGCCGAGCAGCTCGCGCTGCCAGATCGCGAAGTCGCCGTACTGCACGGGCAGCGGCGCCCACGCCGGCGCCTCCCCGGCAGTGCGGGCGGTGTAGGCGACCATCAGGTCGCGGGCCAGCGGCGCCGACGACCAGCCGTCGAAGGCGATGTGGTGCAGGACGAAGACCAGGACGTGGGTGTCGACGCCGTCCGTGTGCGCACTGCCGGTCTGCAGCAGGCGGACCCGCAGCGGCGGCGCGGCGGTCACGTCGAACGGGGCGGTCGCCAACGCGACCACTTCCCGTTCGAGGTCCTGCTCGGCGACCACGGTGACCTCGAGGTCCGCGGCCGCCGCCACCTGCTCGGCGGGCAGCACCACCTGCAGCGGACCGGTGTCCGCGTCCGGGTACACGGTGCGCAGGGTCTCGTGCCGGTCCAGGACGTCGCGCATCGCCGCGCGCAGCGACGGCACGTCCAGGTCGCCGGTGAGCCGGATCGCGAACGGCATGTTGTAGGCGGCCGATTCGGCGTCGAACCGGTTCAGGAACCACATCCGCTGCTGCGCCAGCGACAGCGGCACCTCGGCGTCGTGGACGCGGGCGGTCAGCGCCGGACGATCCGTGCGACGCTCGGCGTGTTCGACACGACCGGCGAGTTCGGCGACGGTCTGGGCCTCGAACAGCGCGGCGACGGCGAGCTGCACGCCGAATGCCTCGTTGATCCGGGAGATCACCCGGATTCCGGCGAGCGAGTTGCCGCCGATGTCGAAGAAGCTCGCGGTGGCGCCGACCCGCTCAATACCGAGCACCTCGGCGACGATCCCGGCGACGATCTCCTCGACCGGAGTGCTCGGCGCCACGTACTGGTCCGAGTGCAGCAGGTCCAGGTCCGGGGCGGGGAGCGCGCGACGATCGACCTTGCCGCTCGCATTGAGCGGCAAGGCATCGAGCGCGACGAACGCCGCCGGGACCATGTAGGTGGGCAGACGTCGGCCGAGCTCCCGCTTGACGTCGGCCGTGTCGAGCCCGGTGCCGACGAGGTAGGCGACCAGCTGGTCGCCTGCGTGGGCATCACTGTGCAACGCGACGACGCACTGGTCGACGCCGTCAAGGGCCAGGAGCGCGGACTCGATCTCGCCGAGCTCGATCCGCTGGCCGCGGAGCTTGACCTGGAAGTCGGAGCGGCCCACGTACACGAGCTCACCGACGCTGTTCCAGCGCACCAGGTCGCCGGTGCGGTACATCCGGGAGCCGTTGTCTCCGAACGGGTTCGCGACGAACCGTGCGGCGGTCTGGTCGACCATCGCACCGTAGCCGCGGCCCACGCCGATGCCCGCGACGTAAAGCTCACCCGTGATCCCCGCGGGTGCCGGTCGCAGCCGCTCATCGAGCACAAACAGGTCGATGCCCGGGACCGGCCGGCCGATCGGCGTGGTGGCACCGTCCGTGGCCGACACGGCCTGGAAGGACACGACGTCGGATGCCTCGGTCGGTCCGTAGCTATTGACGATCCGCACGCCCGCCGCGGTCAGCTCGGAGAACGCCGCCGGACGCAGCGCCTCGCCACCGAGGAACACCACGTCGAGCGATGCGAGGACATCCGCTGTGTCCGCGTCGACTACGGCCTCGAAGGCGCTCGGCGACATGTTCGCCACCCGGACACCGGCGGTCACCGCGGCCAGGATCTCCCGCGGATCGAACTGCTCGGTTGCCAGATGCACGGTGCCGCCGGACGCCAGCGTGGCCCACACGTTCTTCTGGGTCAGGTCGAAGCTCGGCGACGACGCGATCAGCACCCCGTCGCCGACCGCGAGGCTCAGCTCACCGGCGTACCAACGGACGGTGTTCTCGATACCGGCCATCGCGACGATCGTCGGCTTCGGCCGACCGGTCGACCCGGAGGTCGAAATGACGTACCCGGCCCGCGCACCCGCTGCGGGTTCCCGCCAGCGGTCGGGCAGAGCCGCGGTGCCGGTGGCACCGAGCTGATCGATGACCACGACCGGCACGCCGACGTCGTGCTGGGCGGCCCAGTCGCCCCGCGCGACGAGTGCGCGGGCGCCGATGTCGGTCAGCAGCGACTCGACACGGTCCAGCGGCCAACTCGGGTCGACGGGTACGTAGGCCGCACCGGCCTTCCACGCCGCGACCATGCCGACGACCCAGTCCAGGGAGCGCGGCAGCACCAGCGCAACCACCGTGTCCGGGCCGACGCCCTGGGCGACGAGGCGGGCCGCCAGCGACTCCGCGCTGGCGTCGAGCTCGCCGTAGGTGCAGCTCGCGTCGCCGACGACCACCGCTGCGGCGTCGGGGTAAGCCCGGACCTGTCCCGCGATACTCGCCGACAACGACTCCGCTGCCTGCTCCGCCGCCGGCCCGCGGGACCAGGCCAACACCCGCTGTGCTGCGGCCTCGTCCAGCAGCGCGACATCGCCGATCGCGGAAGTGGGATCGGCAAGTACGCCTGCGAGCAGGGTCGTGTACCAGCGGGCGAACCGCTGGACCGTCGACTCGTCGAACAGGTCCGTCGCGTACAGGAACGTGACGTCGTAGCCGCCGCCGGCCTGCTCGCCGACGGTGACCTCGAGGTCGAACTTCGACACCGCGGTCTTGATGCCCTCCGCCGCGACGGTCAGGCCGGGCAGGTCGATGCTGGGGTCGGTGAAGTTCTCGAGCGCGAACTGCACCTGGAACAGCGGCGAATGCGCCGTCGAGCGCACCGGGTTGAGCACCTCGACGAGCCGCTCGAACGGCACGTCGGTGTGCTCGAACGCGGCCAGGTCGCGGCCGCGGACCTGCGCGAGCAGATCCGTGAACGACGCCGCGCCGTCGACCGTGGTCCGCAGCACCAGGGTGTTGACGAACATGCCGACGAGCTCGTCGAGCGCCTTCTCGCCGCGGCCGGCGACGGGGGTGCCGAGGGCGATGTCGGACTCGCCGGAGATCCGGGCGAGCAGCGCCGCGAGCACCGACTGCAGCACCATGAACGGCGTCGAGCGATGCGCGTGCGCGAGGTCGTCGATCGCGCGGCGGGTCTGCGCGTCCAGCGGGAACTGCACGCGAGCACCGATTCCGGACTGCTCCGCCGGGCGCGGGCGGTCCGAGGGCAGGTCGAGAACATCGGGCAGCCCGGCAAGCTCGCCGGTCCAGAAGCCGATCTGCCGCGCGGCCAGCGACTCCGGGTCCCGCTCGTCGCCGAGCAGCTCGCGCTGCCAGATCGCGAAGTCCGGGTACTGCACCGGCAGCGGCGCCCACACCGGCGGCACCGACTGGGTGCGGGAGGTGTAGGCCAGCACCAGGTCCCGCGCCAGCGGCGCCAGCGACCAGCCGTCGGTGGCGATGTGGTGCATCACCAGGGTCAGCACGTGCTGATCGGCATCGAGCTCGAACAGGAAACCGCGGACCGGGATCTCGCGGGTCACATCGAAGCCGGCGGAGCCGAGTTCGAGTGCACGGGAATGCAGTTCGGCCTCGGTGACCGCGATCGGGGTGAGGTCGAGATGCACCTGCGACAGCGGAAGCACCACCTGCTCGGGCCCGTCCACGGTCTCCGAGAACACGGTGCGCAGCGCCTCGTGGCGGCCGAGCACATCCCGCAGCGCCTCCGCCATCGCGGCGGTGTCGAGATGCCCGGACAACCGGATCGCGAGCGGCACGTTGTAGGTGCCCGCCGCCGGGTCGAGGCGGTTGAGGAACCACATCCGCTGCTGCGCCAGCGACAGCGGGATCCGGGCCGGGCGATCCGCCGCGACCAGCGGCAGCCGGTCCGCGGTTCCGGTCGCGGCGTGCTCGGCGCGCAGCGCGAGCGCGCCGACGGTCGGCGCCTCGAACAGGTCCCGGACACCGATCGTGGTGCCGAGGGCGGCGTTCACCCGTGCGGTGACCTTGGTGGCGATCAGCGAGTTGCCGCCGAGGTCGAAGAAGTCGTCGGTCAGGCCCGCGCGCGCGACCCCGAGGACCTCCGCGAACACGTCGGCGACGAGCTCCTCCACCGGGGAGGTGGGCGCGACGTACTCCGTTGTCGTCGAGGCGAATACCGGCGCGGGCAGCGCGCGGCGGTCGAGCTTGCCGACCGGGGTCAGCGGCACCACGTCGAGGACCACGATCGCCGACGGCACCATGTAGGCGGTCAGGGACCGGCCGACGAACTCGGTGAGCTCGGCGGTGTCGATCGTCGCCCCGGGCGCCGGGCGCACATAGGCGACGAGCTGCGTCTGCCCGTGCTCGTTGTCGACGCCGAGGGTGGCCGCGAAGTCCACCGCCGGGTGCGCGGTGAGCGCGGCGTCGATCTCGCCGAGCTCGATCCGGAAACCGCGGACCTTCACCTGGAAGTCGGAGCGGCCGAGGTACTCGACCGTGAGAGCCGTCTCATCCCCCGGCGCCGCCGGGATCCAGCGCACCAGGTCGCCGGTGCGGTACATGCGCTCGCCCGGCGCCGCCGGGTTCGCGACGAACCGTTCGGCGTTCAGCGCGGGCCGGGCATGGTAGCCGCGGGCCAGGCCGACACCGGCGATGTACAGCTCACCGGTCGCGCCGACCGGAACCACCCGCAGCCGCTCGTCGAGCACCAGCAGCTGGGCACCGCGGATCGGGCCGCCGATCGTGATCGTCTGCCCCGGCGCCATCGGGTCGCTGATCGCGGCCATGATCGTGGTCTCGGTCGGGCCGTAGCCGTTGTACAGCCGCCTGCCCGGCGCCCACCTGGCGACGATCTCGGCGGGCACCGCCTCGCCGCCCGCGACCAGGTGCTGCAGGCTGTCGAGCCCGGCCGGGTCCACCGACGCCAGCGCGGACGGGGTGATGAAGGCGTGGGTGACCTGCTCGGCGACGATCAGGTCGTGCAGTTCGGCGCCACCGAACACGGTCGGCGGGGACACCACCAGGGTGGCACCGGAACCGAACGCCATCGTGTACTCGAGCACCGACGCGTCGAAGCTCGGGGACGCGACGTGCAGCACCTTGGACGCGGCGGTGACGCCGTAGCGTTCCCGCTGCTCGACGGCGAAGTTCGCCAGGCCGGTGCGGGTGACGACGACACCCTTCGGCAGGCCCGTCGACCCCGACGTGTAGATCATGTACGCGGGCTGCTCGAGGCGCCCGGCCCCGAGCCGGTCCGCGTCGGTCAGCGGCGCGGCGGACCGGGCCGCGGCCTCCGTCGCGAACTCGTCGGTGTCGACGACCAGCCACTCGGTGCCACCGCCGGGCAGCAGCGCCCGTTCGGCGGCGACGGTGAGACCGATCCGGGCGCCGGAGTCGGTGAGCATGTGCTCGATCCGGTCGAGCGGATAGTTCGGGTCGACCGGGACGAACGCGCCACCGGACTTGAGCACCGCCCACATCGCGACGATCGACTGCAGCGACCGGGTCATCCCCAGTGCAACAAAGGTTTCCGGCCCGACGCCGCGGTCCACGAGGATCCGGGCCATCCGGTTGGACCGCTCGTCGAGCTCCCGGTAGGTCAGTTCCTGCCCGGCGAAGGAGACAGCTGTCCCCTCGGCGTTGTCGGCACACGCCTGCGCGAACAGTTCGAAGCCGCGGTGCACCGGCGTCGCGGGCAGCCCGCGGACCGGCGCGAGCCGCGCCCGCTCCGCGCCGTCGAGGATCTCGATGCCGCCGACCGGCGCCGACGGGTCCGCGACCACGGCGGCGAGGATCCGGGTGAACCGCGCCATCATCCGCAGCACCTCGTCGCGACCGAAGACGGTCGGCAGGAACTTGACGGTGAAGCGCAGCGCCGGGTCCTGCAGCGCCACCAGCGTCAGCGGGTAGTGGGTGGCGTCGTTGACGCCGATGTCCCGCACCCGCATGCCCGCGATGTCGGTGGCCGCGGACAGCGCGTCCCGGTCCACCGGGTACGACTCGAACACGGCGAGGGTGTCGAACAGGGCGCCGAGACCGGCGGTCCGCTGGATGTCCGTCAGGCCCATGTGATGGTGGTCGAGCAGGTCCGCCTGCTCGACCTGCAGCCGCCGCACCAGTTCGGTGATCGGCTCGGCCTCGTCCAGGTGCACCCGCACCGGCAGCGTGTTGATGAACAGGCCGACCATCGTCTCGATGCCGGGCAGCTGCGGGGGACGCCCGGACACGGTGGCACCGAACACCACGTCGGTGCGCCCGGTCAGCCGCGCCAGCAGCACGCCCCAGGCGGCCTGCACAATCGTGTTCGCGGTGACCCCGAGGTCCCGCGCCAACGCGACGACCCCGGCCTCCACGGCGGCGTCGAGGGTGACCTCGACCTCCTCCGGCACCGGCAGCGCCGCGACCGGATGCCCGGACGCGAGCAGCGTCGGCTCCTCCAGCCCGGACAGGGCCCGCGCCCACGCGTCCCGCGACACCTGCGGGTCCTGCCGGTCCAGCCACTCCAGGAACTCCCGGTAGGACCGACCGCGGGTCAGCACCGACCGGTCCCCGGCCACCGCGTACAGCGCGAGCAGGTCCTGCAGGATCAGCGGCAGCGACCAGCCGTCGAGCAGCAGGTGATGGTTCGTGATCGCCAGCCGGTAGCGGTCTGATGCGGTGCGCACCAGCAGCATCCGCACCAGCGGCGGCGCGGCGACGTCGAACCGGGCCACCCGGTCCGCGTCGATCAGCCTGGCGGCCTCCGCGTCTGCGTCGGGGTGCCCGGCCAGGTCGACGAGCGTGAACGGCACCGTCGCGTCGTCGACGACGACCTGCGCCGGGACGCCGGAGTCGTCGTAGACGAACGCGGCCCGCAGGCTCGGATGCTGGTCGACCAGCGCCTGCCCGGCGACCCGCATCCGGTCGGCGTCGACGACGCCGCCGAGGTCGAGGACGATCTGCGCGGTGTACACGTCGACGGACTGGTCGGTCAGCGTCGCGTGGAACAGCAGACCGGACTGCAGCGGTGACAGCGACCAGACGTCGGACAGCGACGGGTAGCGCAGCTCCCAGCCGTCGATCTGCTCCTGCGTCACCGACACCAGCGGCAGGTCCGACGGGGTGCGCCCGCCGGTGTGGTCGGACGCGGCGAGGGCTGCGAGGCCGTCGAGGGCCCGCTGCCACAGCCCGGCCAGTTCGGCGACCGACCGCTCGTCGAGCAGCCCGGCCGCGTACGCGAACGTCGCGGTGAGCCGGACCCCGTCGGCGGCGTCGGCGGCGATCGCGTCGATCGCCAGCGCCGCGGACAGCGGCATGTCCGCGTCCCGGTGCGCGCCGGTGCCGAGCGAATCGCCGTCCGGCATCCAGCCGACGCTGCGCAGTTCGGCGGGGATGTCGCCCGCGGACAGCCTGCCCAGGTAGTTGAACGCGATCTGCGGGCGTGCCCAGCCGCGCATCTGCCCGGCGGTGTCCTCGTTCAGGTAGCGCAGCAGGCCGTACCCGATGCCGTGGTCCGGCACCGAGCGCAACTGCTCCTTGACCCGCTTGATCGCGGCCGCGGCGGCGGGGCCGCCGGTGAGGGCGTCGTCGACGTCGACGTCGCCGAGATCGAGCCGCATCGGGAAGACGCTGGTGAACCAGCCGACCGTCCGGGACAGGTCGGCGCCGGGGACGACGGCCTCCTCGCGGCCGTGCCCCTCGAGGTCGATCAGCGTGGACGCGGCGTCCTGGCCGCGGTCGCGACGCCACGCGGCGACCGCGATCGCGAGACCGGCGAGCAGGGCGTCGTTGACGCCGCCGCGGAACTGGGCGGGCAGCGTCGTCAGCAGCGCCTCGGTGGTTGCGGCGGACAGCTCCACCTCAACCCGCTGCTCGGTGCCCGCGACGTCGACGGCCGGGTCGAGGGCCCGGGCGCCGAGCAGCGGGTCCGGTCCGTCGACGATGCCCCGCCAGCTGTCGAGTTCGGCGATCCGGTCCGGGGCCTGCGCCGCCTCGATCAGGCCGTGCGCCCAGCGGCGCATCGACGTCCCGACCTCGGGCAGCACGGGGGCCGCGCCGGACGCGATCTGCAGCCACGCCATCGCGAAGTCCGGCACCAGCGCACGCCAGGACACCCCGTCGACGGCGAGGTGGTGAATCACCGCGAGCAGTCGGTCGCCGCCGGCGGCACCGGGCGCGCCGGTCAGCCGGACGAACCGGGCCATCACCCCGGCGGCCGGGTCCAGCAGGCCCGCCGCTGCCGCCGTCTCCGCCCCGACCTGGGCGGTGAAGTCGGCGGTGCCGGGCGCGGCGACCGCGGCGACCTCGGCAATCAGGTCGGCGGCCGACACGCTGCCGACCGGCCGGGCAACGAACGCGGCGTCCGGCCCGGCGCCGGTCAGCTGCGCGCGCAGCAGGTCGTGCCGGTCCAGCACCGCCTGCACGGTCGCGACGACCCGATCCTGGGCGGCGTCCTCCGGCAGCACCAGGACCAGCGCCTGCGCGAAGCCGGCGTAGTTGCCCAGGTCCAGCATCGACCGGACGACCGGGGTCAGCGGCAGGTCGCCGACGCCGCCGCCGGGCAGCTCCTCCAGCCGGGCCGGGGCGTCGGCACCGTCGTCGGCGATCCGCGCGACCTCGGCCAGCCCCGCAACGGTGCGGCGTTCGAACACGTCCCGCGCGGTGAACGACAGGCCAGCGGCCTTCGCCCGGGAGACGAGCTGCATCGACACGATGCTGTCGCCGCCGAGTTCGAAGAAGCTGGCGTCGACGCTGACCCGGTCCAGGCCGAGGACCTGCGCGACGATCGCGGCGATCCGGTGCTCGAGGGGGGTGCTCGGGTCCCGGTGCTCGGCCGTCGCGGTGACCAGCTGCGGTTCCGGCAGCGCGGCCCGGTCGAGCTTGCCGTTCACGGTCAGCGGGATCTCGTCGAGGACGACGACGGTGCTCGGCACCATGTACTCGGGCAGCTGCCCGCCCGCGTGCGCGAGCAGCGCTGCGGTGTCGATGTGCTCGCCCTCCACCGGCAGCACGTAGGCGACGAGCAGGCTCTGCCCGGCCGCCCCGGTGCGGACCTGCGTGGTCGCGAAGTCCACCGACGGGTGACCCGCGAGGACGTCGTCGATCTCGCCGAGCTCGATGCGGAAGCCGCGGACCTTCACCTGGAAGTCGGAGCGGCCGACGTAGTCGAGGTCGCCGTCGGCGGTCCACCGGACCACGTCGCCGGTGCGGTACATCCGCTGCCCGGCCGCGCCGTACGGGTTCGCAACGAACCGCTCCGAGCTCAGCGCGGCGCGGCCGTGGTAGCCGCGGGCCAGGCCGGGGTTGGCGATGTACAGCTCGCCCGCCACCCCGATCGGGGTCGGGCGCAGCTGCGCGTCGAGAACGAGGGCGTGCACGCCCCGCATCGGGGCGCCGATCGTGACCGGCATGTCCGGGGTCAGCGGGTCGGTGATCGTGACGATGACGGTGGTCTCGGTGGGGCCGTAGGCGTTGCGCAGCCTGCCGTCCCAGCGGGCCGCCAGCTCCGGCGGAAGCACGTCGCCGCCGGTGACGACGCGGACCAGTTCGTCGAGGCCCTCCGGGTTCAGCGTCTGCACCGCGGGCGGGGTCGAGACCAGGGTGGTGACGTGCTCGGCGGCGAGCACCGCGGCGAGGTCGTCGCCGCCGAGCACCGTCGGCGGGGTGACGACGAGGGTCGCGCCGTGCGCGAACGCGGCGAGCATCTCGCCGAACGCGGCGTCGAAGCTCGGCGACGCGAAGTGCGCGACGCGGGCGTCGGGGGTGACCGAGTAGGTGACCCGCAGGTCCGCGGCCAGTGTGGACAGGCCGAGGTGCGGGACGACGACGCCCTTCGGCCTGCCGGTGGAGCCGGACGTGTAGATGACGTAGGCGGGGTTCGCGGGCCGGATCGGGGCCAGCCGGTCGGCGTCGGTGACGCCGTCGCCGGACTGCGCCGCGCACAGCGCGTGCAGGTCGTCGGAATCCAGGACCAGCCAGTCCACCGAGTCGGGCAGGTCGGCGCGGTGCGCGGCGAGGGTCACGCCCTCGACGATCTGCGAGTCGGTGACCATGTGCGCGATGCGGTCGGCCGGGTAGTTCGGGTCGATCGGCAGGTACGCGCCGCCCGCCTTGGCGATGGCCCACACCGCGAGCACCGATTCGAGGGACCGGGGCGCGGCGAGCGCGACGAAGCTCTCCGGCCCGACGCCGCGGTCGACGAGGACGCGGGCCAGCCGGTTCGCGCGGTCGTCGAGCTCCCGGTACGTCCACTCGGTGCCGTCGAGGGTGACCGCGACCCGGTCGGCGTGCTGCCGCGCGGTCTCGGTGAGGATGTCGGCGAGGACCCGCGGCTCGGTGGCCGCCTCGCCGCGGCGATCGGAGAGCCAGACGACCTCCGCTTCCCCGACGTACTCGAGGTCGGCGACGGTCGCGTCCGGGTCGGCGGCGACGAACCGGGCGAGGAAGTCGAAGAACCGCTCGTGGTGCCGCTCGATCTCCTCGCCGGTGTAGCGGGCCGGGTTGCCGATGAAGTCGATGTGGGTGCTGCCGGTGCCGGTCTCGTACAGGTTCAGCATCAGGTCGTCGACCGGGCCGGACGACAGCACGTGCAGGTGCGAGGTCATCTCGCCGAGGCGCAGGTCGCCGAGGCCCATCATGATGTTGACGACGGGACCGAAGTAGGCCCGCTCCGCGCCATGAACGCCCAGGTCGCGGCGGATGTCCTCGGCGCGGTACCGCTGGTGCCGCAGGGCACCGACGATCTGCACCTGCACGGACTCGACGAGGCTCGCGATCGAGGTGTCGGCGGCGACCGTGACGCGCAACGGCACCACGTTCGACACCATGCCGCCCGCGCGGCGCATCGCCGCGGTGGTGCGGGCGGACACCGGCAGCGACAGCAGGACGTCCTCGGTGCCGGTCATCCGGCCGAAGTAGGCGGCGAACGCGGCGATCGTGGCGGGGGCCAGCGACGGGCCGCCCTCGGTCATCCGGTCGACGGTGCCTGCGGCGAGCGGTGCGCTGGCGACCCGGCTCAGCGCCTGCGGCGGCGCCTGCCGCGGCGCGAAGGTGACCGGTTCGGGCAGGCCCCGCGCGATCTCGCCCCAGTAGCTGCGGTCGGTGTCGAAGCGCGTCGACTGCCGGTACTTGTCCTCGGCCTGGTACAGCTCGAACAGCCCGTCGTTGCGTTCGGCGGGCAGCTCGGCGCCGGCGAGCGCCTCGGTGTACAGCTCGGCCGTCCTGGTCATCAGGGTGATCGCGCCGAGGCCGTCGAGGGCGACGTGGTGGCAGCGGGCATACCAGTAGTGGTGATCGGGGCCGACGGTGATCAGGGCGCAGCGGATCAGCGGGTCGGCGAGCAGGTCCAGCGGCGCGGTGTACTCGAACCGCATCCAGGCCTGCGCGGCGGCGACCGGGTCGGCCTCGGCGGAGAAGTCCAGGCGAATCAGCGACTGGTCGATCGTGCGGTCGACCATCTGGTAGGGGCGTCCGTCGACGTCGAGGATGCGGAGGTAGCCGGATCCCAGTTCCTTGCCGACGACGACGAGGGCGCGCTCGAGCAGGTCGACGTCGAGTGCACCGCGAAGCTCGACGTACTGCGCCATGTTGATCGGCACGTCGGGATTCAGCTGCTGCGAGAGCCACAGTCCGAACTGGGCGGCCGAGAGGGGGAACGCGCCGGCGGGGACACCCACCGTCTCCCCCGCCCGTGCTCCCACGTTCGTCGTCGCCTCGTCCACTCGTGTCCTCCTCGTTGCCGTCGCCGCGGCCTCGTTCGTGAAGGACCCGAACATGGGAACCGAGGACCCCAATGTCCCCCGACTCCGCAGGTCCCTCGCGAATCAAACTCTCGCGCCCCCGCGTCCGCCGCGTCGAATCGGCACGACGAAACAGCAGGGGTCCATTCCATTATCTCTTGCGGATGTGCGCCCGTTACTTTGGGTCCGGGGTCCGACACGTCCGATACAATGCCCACCGACACGCCCGTGTCCTGGGGAAATGTTCACCGCCGACGGTACCCACCCCAACCCGGGACACCCGGCAGGTGCCGGACGTGCATTGGTATCAGACCGCTCGACGGGGCCGCAAACACCGAGAGACCCGTGTCGCCGATTCCCGGGCCGGTTCGATCGTCCGAACGACGGCCGGGAAGCCGGGTCAGTTGGTGTCGACGTTGTCGACGATCCAGCGGTCGCCGTCCCGGACCAGGGTCACCACCATCCGGTACTGCTGGGTGTTGCCGTCCGGGGCGACGACGTTGGTTGCGTGCTGGTCGACGAACACCAGGACCACCGCGCGGTCCGCGTCCAGCGACTCGACGCCGACGTGGGCGGCGGTGGCGGTCGCCTTGCCCTTGCCGTCGGTGACGATCTGCCGCAACGCGTCGACCATGTCCGCGTACTTGTCCGCGAACGCCTGCGTCGACTGCGCGGTGATCGCGTCCCGGTTGGCGTCGAGGTTCTCGAAGTCGAACGACGACAGCGCGACGGAGTAGTCGCGGGCGGTGTCGATGGCCTCGGTGCGCAACACGTCCAGGTTGCGGTCCCGGAGCACCTGGATCAGCAGGGTCGTGGCGACGGCGAGCAGCGCGGCGACGAGCAGCGCGGCAACGGCGACCCCGGGCCTGCGCCACCGCGCGGCCCGCTCCGGCCGCGGCGGGGCGGGCCGCGTCTCGGTGTCGACGCCGTCCACGGTCAGAACCGAGCTGTCATCGTTCGCCATCGCCGAGATCCTCCAACAGTGCTGTCCAGTAGTCGAGTGCCTGCGTTCCGGTCGGGATCAGGATCGGGTCCGCGACAACGGGCGGCCCGATCGGTGTTCCCGGCGTCGTCGCATTCTGCAGGCCGAGGTCGTTCGGGCGCGGCGCGTTGCGGGATCCGCGCTGCGCGATGTTCTGCCCGGGCGGGCAGTAGTACGTCAGGTTCGGCTGGGTCGGGGCGACGTCCCCGACCGCCCGCCGCACCGTGTCGTAGTTGCACACCTGCCCCTGCGTGCCGACCAACGCGAAGTTGGCGCGGTCGCCGACGACGATCGACTCAAGCTTGCCCAGCCCCCGCGGGATGTCGGTCAGGCCTGCCGCGAGGGCGGCGTCCCGGTCGGAGATCACCGGCGCGACCGTCACCAGATTCGCCAGGACCGCACCGAACGTGTCGTGGTATCGGTCGAACAGCTCCCGCGCGCGGGTGAGCGCGGCCGGGGAGGTGTCCGCGAGATACACCAGCACCGGCGCGTTGCTGTCGAGTTGCTCGGTGAAGGTGCGGGCGGCGCCCATCCCCCGCACGAACGAGTCGGGCCGCTCCGCCATCGTCGTCACCAGCTCCGTGGTCCGGGTCAGCAGCGACGTCAGCATCGGCGCCTGCTCGTGCAGCGCGGCGGTCAGGGTGTCGCCGGTGTCGATCAGGCTCGCCATCGCGGGCCCCAACCCGTCGAACGAGGCGCCGAGCTCGGTCCCGATGTCGCTGACGGCTTGCGGGTCGATGCCGGTGAGCAGGTGGGAGGCCTGGGTCATCAGCTCCCCCATCTGCACCGGCTGCTCGTCCTCGGGCGCCGCCAGCCGGTCACCGTCGCGCAGGTACGGGCCGTCCGCGGTGGACGGGAAGATGTCGACGTTCTGGATGCCCGCCGCGGTGCCCATCCCGACCCGGGCGACGCTGTCGACCGGGATCCGGGTGCCCGGGTCGAGTTCGAAGTCGACGCGGGCGCCGCGGACGTCGGGGTCCAGCCGCACCCCGGACACCCGGCCGACCGCGACGCCGCGGTAGGTGACCGCGGTCCCGGCGGTCAGCCCCCGCGCATCGGTCATCTCGGAGTACACCCGGACCGGAGTGCCGAACGCCTGCGGCCCGATCACGTAGTTGATGCCGAACGGGATCACGATCGCGGACACCACCGCGAACAGGATCAGCTGCACCAGGACCAGCCGTCTCATCGGGCACCCCCGCCCAACAGCGTGGCCAGGTCGACCGGCGGCGCCGTCGCAGCGCCGGGCGGCGTGCCCCCGGTCAGCAGCGTCTCGATGCCCTCCGGGATCAGCAGGGCGCCGTCGAAGTTGAGGTAGTCGCCGTGCACCGACCGGGTGAAGTTGTCGAGGAAGGCGTTCATGTTGCCGAGGGTCTGCCCGATCTCGGCGTTGAACGAGGTGAGCGTCGCGATCACCGTTGACGCGTCGGTGAGCATGCCGCCGAGGTCGGCGCCGGAGCTGACGGTGCCCGCGGTCGCCGCCAGCCGGGTCGTCGACTCCATCAGCGAGGCGATGCTGTCGCGTTGCGCGGTCAGGACGCGGACCGCCTCGGGCATCGTGTCGAGGAAGCCGTCGACGGTGGCCTGCTGCCCGGCCAGCTGCCGGGAGATCCGCGCCGCCGTGTCGATCGCGGTGTCGAAGTCGTCGCGGTTGGCGGTGGCGGTGGCCATCAGCGTGGTCATCGTGTCCATCAGCCCGCGCACCTCGCCGGATCGTCCGGCGAACGCGGTGTTCAGTTCGTCGACGACGGTCTGCAGCTGGCCGAGGCCGCTGCCCGTCACGATCGTGCCGAGCGTGGCGAGCGCGCTCTCCACCTGCGGTCCGATCGTCGTTGCGGATTCGGCGATCACGTCGCCGCCCTGCAGCTGCCGCGGCGACGGGTCGGGCGGCGGGGTCAGCCGGATGAACGGGCTGCCGAGCGCCGACGGCAGTTCCACCGCCGCGAGCACGTTGTCCGGGAGTTGCGTCTGCTGTTCGAGGCTGAGCCGCGCGGTGGCCCCGACGCTGTCGGTGGCGAGCCGCTGCACCCGCCCGATCACCCGCTGCCCGGTCCGCACGTCGGCGCCGGGCAGCAACCCCTCCGCGGTGGCCAGCTGCAGCGTCACCGCGTAGTCGGGTCCGTCGGCGGTGCGGCCGAGCGGCAGATCCTGCATCCCGACCGCGCACCCGGTCACGGTGAGCGCGACCGCGGGGGACAGCAGGGCAAGTCGAATCGTGGTGCCGCGCATCAGTTCCCCTTCGGCTGGGCGCCACCGGTGACCGCGGACACGATGCCGAGCGGGTCGGAGGCGCTGATCGGGAACGAGATCGGGTTGGTGAACCCGGCACCCGTGCACAGCGGCAGCGGGTAGGCCTCGCACAGGGGTTTCGCGACCGCGAACTGGGTGAGGGAGGTGGAGACGTTCAACCGGATCCGGCCGCGGTTGTTCTCGTCGACGCCCCGCGACAGGTTCTGCATCAGCAGCGGAACCAGGTCCATGAACTCGGCGAGGCCGGCGGTGTTCGTGGCCAGGGCGTCGCCGAGGACGCGGACGTTCTCGGCGACCGTGCCGACGTCGTCGCCGTGCTCGGTCATGAAGGTGTTCACCTGGTCGAGCACCACCCGCAGGTCCTGCAGCGGCCCGGTCAGGTCGATCCCGTGCGCGGCCCACTCGTCGCCGACCGCGCCGAGATCGGACACCAGCGTGTCGATGCTCACCTGCCTGGCGTCGAGCGCACCGATCAGCGCGTTCAGGTTCGACACCAGCGCGGTGACGTCCTCGGCGCTGGCGCCGACCACCCCGGTCGCGGAGCTCAGGTTGCGGATCGCCGCGTTGAACTGCTCGCCGCGGCCGCGCCAGCCGTCGGCGGCCCGGGTGAGCAGGTCGCCGGTGGTCCCGTCCGCGGCGAGCGCCTCGGTCAGCGTGCTCAGGCTGCCCATCAGCCCGTCGAAGTCGATCGGGGCGTGGCTGCGTTCGGGCGGAATGTCGGCCCCGTCCGCGAGGGTCGGGCCGCCCCGGTAGGTGGGGCCGAGTTCGATGTGCCGGTCGCTGATCACCGACGGGTTGAGCACGTAGGCGCCCGCGTCGGCGGGCAGGACGACGTCGTCGGGCATCGTCATCGTCACCCGCACCGTCGCCCCGTCGGGGGTCACCTCGGTGACCGTGCCGACCGGGACGCCGAGCACGGTCACCGTGCTGCCCGGGTAGATGCCGCCCGCGTACGCGAAGTGGGCGGTCACCGTCATCGACCGGTCGGTGCCCGCGAAGACGAACCAGCCGGCGACGGACACCGCGACGACAAGGACCAGCGCGGTCGCGGCGCTCGCCCACCGCCCGCGGCGCGGTCGGGTGGTCGGCGGGCCGCTCATCGGCACCCCTGCATGACGCCGATCGCGCACAGCAGGTTGTCCGGGAGCACCGCTGCCGGGGCGTTGACGTCCGTCCAGGCACCGTTGCCGGTCGCGTCGGTGGCGCCGCGCAGCGCGGTCGGCAGCTTCACCAGCATCTGGTCGATGTTGGCCGCGTTGGCCTTCAGCGTGTCGGTGACCGCGACGAGGTTCGCGACCATCGGGCCGAACTCGTCCTCGTGCTCGGTCATCGTCGCGGACAGGGTCGCGAGGATCGCGCCGAGGTTGTCGACCAGGTCGGTCAGCGCCTGCTTGCGCACGGCGAGGATCGACGCAATCGTCTGTGCGTTCGCGGCGGTGTTCGCGACCGAATCACTCTGCCGCACCAGCAGATCCGACAGGGACCGCGACATCGTCAGCAGCTGGTCGATCTGCTCGCCATTGTCGGCGAACGCGGCGGAGGCGGCGCTGATCCCGGTCAACGCCCGGCCGACCTGGTCGGAGTCCTCGGGCAGCACCTGCGACAGGGTGGTCAGCATCGCCCGCATCGCGTCGAGGTCCAGCCCGTCGGCCGCGGCGGTGGCGTCCCGGCTGACGTCGTCGAGGCTGTACGGCACCGTCGTCCGGGCCAGCGGGATGAGGTTCCGGCCGTCGTCGACGCCGGCGGGCACCACCTCCAGGTACCGCTTGCCGAGGACGGTCTTGAGCCGCACGGTCGCGGTGGACTGGTTGCCGACCGGCTGCCCGCTGTCGAGCCGAAAGTCGACCCGCACGTGATCGTCGGCCAGCTCGATGGCCTCGACCCGGCCCGCGGGCACCCCGGCCACGTACACCGGGTCCCCGCCGGACAGTCCGCTCGCGTTGGCGAGTTCGGCGACGTACGGCTGGGTCCGGTGCTGGTACCACACCCGTGGGGCGCCGACCGCGACGAACAGTCCGGCGACGAGCACGACGATGCCGAGGACGCCGAGCGCCATCGGGGTCGCGCTGTTGCGGCGATCGCCCTTGAACAGGAACAGTGCCACACCGACGACGGTGTCGATCACCTTGACCAGGAACATCATTGGCAGACTTCCGAGTGTGCGGTCCCGAAAATGTTGGCGTCCACGTCCCCCGCCTCCAACGTGAAGTTGCACAGATACAGATTGACGAAGCCGCCGTAGCTCCCGATCCGGTTCACCGTGTCCGCGAACTCCGGCATCTTCGCGACGAACGCGTCGAACTCGGCGGTGGACCCGATCCAGGTGTCCGTCAACGTCTTCAGGTCCATCACCGACCTGCCGAACGCCCCGTTCGACCGGGCCATCGCCTCCGCCAGCTGGGCGACCGCACGGTTGCCGTCCCCGAGCAGGGTGACCAGCTGGTCGTTGTTGCCGACGACGGCGCCACTGAGGGCGTCGAGGCCGGTGACCAGCTGCTCGAGCTGGGGTGCGCGGGCGTCGACGGCACCGAGCAGGGCGGTCATGTTGTGCGCCAACTGTTCCATCACGTCCCGCCGGTCCGCGAGGCCGGTGCTCAGGTCGCCGATCTGGGTGAGCAGCGTCGCCACCGTCCGTCCCTGACCGCCGAACGTCTCGACGAAGCCGCGGGTGAGCTCGTTGACCTGGTCCGGTGCCAACGCGTCGAACAGCGGGCGGAACCCGTTCATCATCGCGGTGAGGTCGATCGGCGGGGTGGTCCGCTGCACCGGAATCGTCGACCCCGGGTCGAGGGTCCGCGTCCCGGACCCCGACGCGGCGACCTGCGCGGGGCCCCTCGGGTTCGACAGCGCCACATAGCGGGCGCCGAGCATGTCGCCGTAGCGGACGGCGGCGGTGACGTCGGTGGTCAGCGGATGGTCGGCCTGCACCTCGATCCGCACCACCGCCTTGCTGGTGCCCCCGCCCGCGTCGGCGAACGCGATGTCCTCGACCCGCCCGATGCGCACCCCGGCCATCGTGACCGGATTGCCCGGGGTGAGGCCCTCGACGTCGGTGAACTCGACGGTGTAGCGCTCGGAGTCGCCGCGGACCGGCACCTGCAGGGTGTTCGCGACGAGCAGCCCGCAGGCGATTCCGGTGGCGCAGAAGCCGGTCACCTTCACGACCGGGACCCAGCCGAGCCTCATCGGACACTCACCTCGTTCCCCCGTACCAGCGGGCCCAGCATCATCACGGTCGCCGGGTTCGGCTGGGCGCCAGGCATTCCGGGGAGGCCCCCGGGCCGCGCCTCACGGAGTTCGGATTCGAGCAGGCCCAGCACCGGGTTCTCCCTGGCGGTGCCCGCGACACCAGCCGCGGTGGGGGTCGGCGCGGCGGGCGAGGCCGCCGCGACCGGGGCCTGCGGTGCGGGGGCACCGCTGCAGTACGCGCCGCTCATGTCGCCGTAGGTCGGGCAGTCGGCGCCGGTGTACGGCATCGGGCCGGCGAAGGTGGGGACCGCGGTGATGTCGAACTTGCCGGACGCGAACACCCGGGCACCGGCCGCACCGAAGGTGTTGGCGCGGGCGAGCGTCTCGCGCAGGCCGTCGGACCGCGCGGCGGTCGTCGCGAGGATGGTGCCCGCCGAGTCCACCACCGTCGTGATCGCCTGCTGCTGCCCGCCGAGGAAGCCCGCGGCGACGGCGGCGAAGCCCGCTGCCGCACCGAACATCGACCCCACCGCGGGGGCGTGGTCGACCAGGGTCCGGGACACCGCGGTCGCGGCCGTCAGCGTGGCGAGCACGTCCGGGGTCGCCGCATCGAGGGCCCCGACCACCGTCCGGAACTCCGGTGTCGCGTCGAGGAACTGCTGCGCCGCCGGGGTGAGGGTCGGGGACACCGCGGCGAGGCGGTCGACGATCCCGCCGATCTGCTCGCCCCGGCCGTCGAGGGCGTGGCCGAGCGCGGTGAGCGCGGTCTGCAGCTTCTGCGGCTGCATGTGGTCGAGGACGGCCACCATCTTGGTGTACACCCCGTACAGCGCGACCGCGTCGGGCCCCTGGTCGATGGTCAGCCGGGCACCGTCCGCGAGCGGCGGCGCTGCCGCGGCGTCCGGGGGGTCGACGAGGTCAATGAAGATGTCCCCGAAGAAGGTGCGCGGCACCACCCGGACCGCAACGGTGGCCGGAATCTGGTCGATCGCGGTCGCGTCGATCTGCAGGCTCACCACCGACGACTCGGTGCCGGAGTCGATGCCGGAGATGCGGCCGACGTTCACGCCGCTGTAGCGGACCGGTGCCTCGCCGGTGATCAGCCCGGCGGATGCCGGGATCGCGACGGTCACCTCCGGGTTGCGCTGCAGGCCACCGGATCCGCGCATCACCATCAGGACCGCGACGGCGACCCCGACGAGGACAGCGATCAGCCCGCGTAGCGCGAGCCTGGCCCGGGAGCGTCCGGTGTACTGGTCCATCTCAGATCCCCAGCCCGGGGATCTCGGGGACCAGACCCCACAGGGCGAACGTGAGCAGCACGTCGAGGACGCCGATCGCGAGGATCGCGGTGCGCAGGGCCCGGCCGGCGGCCTGCCCGACCCCGGCGGGCCCGCCCGCGGCGTAGTAGCCGTATGCGCAGTGCACCAGGGAGACCACCGCAGCGAACACGATCGCCTTCAGCGCCGCGTAGAGCAGGTCCTGCGGGGACAGCGCGAGGTGGAAGAAGTAGTCGTAGGTGCCCGCCGACGCACCGCCGAAGAACACGATCACCAGCCGGGTCGACAGGTAGCTGGCGAGCAGGCCGATCATGAAGATCGGGAGCACGCACACCATCGCGGCGAGCACCCGGGTGCCCGCGAGGAACGGGATGGACCGGATCGCCATCGCGTCGAGCGCGTCGATCTCGTCGGAGATCCGCATCGCGCCGATCTGGGCGGTGAAGCCGGTCCCGACCTTGGCGGCGAGCGCGATCGCGACGACGACCGGCGCGAGTTCGCGGGTGTTCGCGATCGCCGACAGCATCCCCGACATCGTGGTCATGCCGACGAGTTCGAGGCCGCGCTGGGTTTCGACGCCGAGCATCATCGCCGCGGCCAGCGACATCGCGAACACGATGCCGATGGTGCCGCCGCCGGACAGCAGCGAGTTGGTGCCGAAGCTGACCTCGCTGATCTGGGCGAGCACGTGTTTGCGGTAGCGGATCAGCGCGAACGGCATCGAGGCGAGCGCCCGGCCGTAGAAGGTGACGTGTCGTCCGACGTCGGCGAGGCCGCCGTACACGGCGCGGGCGGGCGCCCCGGCCCTGGAGATGCGGTGCCGGACGTCGATGCCGACCATCAGTACGCCCCGACCGCGGGCACGATCACGGTGTACAGCGCGGACAGCGCGGTGTTGACGATGAACACCAGGGCGAACGCGATGACGACGGCCTCGTTGACGGCGTCCGCGACGCCCCGCGGTCCGCCCTTGGTGTGCAGGCCTTTGAAGGTGGCGACCAGGGTGGAGGTGAGACCGAAGACGGCGGCCTTGACGAGGGCCATCACGAAGTCCGACATCCGGCCGTACTGGCTGAACGTCGACATGAACGTTCCGGCCGGAAGGTGTTGCACGTAAATGTGATACAGGTAGCAGGCGAGGACGCCGCCGAAGGTGACCATCGCGCACAGGGCAAGCGAGACGACGACCGCGGCGACCAGACGCGGAGCGACGAGTCGCTCGACCGCGTCGATGCCCATGACCTCCAGCGCGTCGATTTCCTCCCGGATCTTCCGCGACCCGAGGTCGGTGCAGATCGCGGACCCGGCGACGCCCGCCATCATCAGCGCGCACACGAGGGCGGCGGCCTGCCCGACGATGATGAACGCGACGACCGCGCCGGAGTAGCCGCCCGCGCCAATCCGGCCCGCCAGTTCCCCGACGGACACCGCGATGAACACCCCGATCGGGATCATCAGCAGCAGCGACGGCCCGGTGCTGACCCGGCCGATGAACAGCGTCTGGGTGACCGTCTCCTGCAGGGACAGCCTGCGGGCCAGGATCGCCCGGAACAGCGCGACGATCGAGAGGACCGCGAATCCGATCAGGTAGCCGCCCTGGCTGGCGACGTCGCGCACCGGGCCCTTGGCCGTCGGCAACTCGTATGTCACCCGAGCACTCCCCCCATGCCTGTTCTCCCGTCACCCGCCTGATCGAGACCCCCGTCGGTGCCGCGGCCCCTGATCACCGCGGCACCGATCCGTGCGCCCGGCTCAGCCGGCGCGCACGGTCAGCGAGCCGTGTTCCTTGCGGAGCTCGCCCTTGACGACCTTCCCGCTCGCATTGCGCGGCAACGCCTCCACGATCACGAGTTCCTTGGGATGCTTGTACCTGGCGAGCACGTCGTCGAGGTAGCCGGCGAGTTCGTCGAGGGTGAGCTCGGCCGCCGCGGGATCCTTGAGCGCGACCACCGCGACCGGCACCTCCCCCCACCGGGCATCGGAGCGACCGATCACCGCCGCCTCCAATACCTTCGGGTGTCCGAAGAGGGCGTTCTCCACCTCGGCGCAGTAGATGTTCTCGCCGCCGGAAATGATCATGTCCTTCTTGCGGTCGACGACGTAGACGAATCCCTCCTCGTCCTGGCGCACCAGGTCCCCGGAGTGGAACCACCCGCCCGCGAAGGCGTCGGCGGTCTCCGCCTGCTTGTTCCAGTAGCCGCTCATCATCGTCGGTCCGCGGTAGACGATCTCGCCGACCGCACCGACGGGCACGTCGTTCATCTCGTCGTCGACGATCCTGGCCTGAATGGTCGGGATCACGGTGCCCACCGAGCCGAGCTTGCGCAGCGCATCCTCGCCGTCGAGGACGCAGGTGATCGGGGACATCTCGGTCTGCCCGAACACCGCGACGTTGAGCGCGTCCGGGAAGGTCTCGGACATCGCCCGCAGCACCACGTCCGACGCGGGCGCGGCACCCCAGCTGATCACTCGTAGCGCCAGATCACGTTGCCGCACGGTCGGTTCCGCGCACACCGCCTGCCACTGCACCGGAACCAGGAACGCGGTGGTGACCCGCTCCGCCTCCCACACGTCGAGCAGCTCGGTCGGGTTGAAGGCGCCGAGCGGATGGATGACGGTGGGGATGCCGAGCTGCAGGCTCGGCGCCATGCTGCCGAGCGCGGCGATGTGGAACATCGGCGACGCACAGAACCCGACGTCGCCCGCGCCGTGCATGCGCAGCGCGCGGATGCAGGTCTGCGCCTGGGCCTGCATGTTGGTGTGGGACAGGACCGCACCCTTTGGGCTGCCGGTCGTGCCGGAGGTGTACATGATCAGCGCCGGAATGTCCTCCGGCAGGTCGACCGCCGGGTGCGGGGCGCCGTCCTCGGCGACGAGCCGCTCGTATCCCTCCGCCGCGTCGGGTGCCTCCTCCCCGACGACGACGCAGGTGGCCAGCTCCGGAACCTGTTGCCGGACCGCGGAAACCAGTGGGGCGAGCGGGGTGTCGGTGACGACGACGGTGGCGCCGCTGTCGGTGACGAGGTACGCCATCTCCGGCGGGGTGAGCCGAAAGTTGACCGGAACCGCGATCGCACCGAGCGCGTTGACCGCGAGCACCACCTCAAGAAATTCGGGGCGGTTGAGCATGACGATCAGCACCCGGTCGCCGAACCCGACGCCGCGGCGGGCCAGCGCATCCGCGAACGACTCGGATCGGCGGTGCAGACCCGCCCAGGTGGTGTCGGCGCCCTGAAAGCGCAGCGCTACCGCGTCGGGCCGCATCATCGCGTGCGTGGCGACCTGGTTGTTCCAGTGGTTCCTGCGGGACCGCAGGGGCTGAGTGAGGAGATCGGGTGACATCGTTCGACAAGCCCTTCCCTGTCACGGAGACTGTGTGGCACGGTGTACGCGCCTCTCCGGTTGCGGTTGATTATGGCAAGCCAGCGGCCCCCTGTGGGCCATTTTGTTAACTACTATTCGCAGAATCGGACAGGGTGTCCACCGCGACACGCCGCGCGACTCACGAACCAAACCGGGGGCGTCGGCGGGCCAGCATCGCGGCGGCCCCCTCCCGGAAGTCCGCGGATCCGAGCAACTCGACCTGCCCCTCGGTCTCGCGCACGAGGGCCTCCTCGACTCGGTCGAGGGTGGCCGCGGTCAGCGACCGCTTGGTCAGCTCGATCGCCCTGCGGGGACCGGCGGCCAGCGTCGCCGCGACCGCATCGACGTGCGCGGCAAGGTCGTCGGGCGGCAGCACCCGGGTGATCAGCCCGGCGGCGTGCGCGTCGACCGCGCCGAGTCGCTCGCCGAGCAGCGCCATCTCCGCCGCCCGTGCGCGTCCGACCGCGGCGGGCACCAGCAGGCTGGATCCACCGTCCGGCATCAGGCCGACGTTGACGAACGCGAGCAGAAAGTAGGCGGACGGCGCGGCGTAGGTCAGGTCGGCGGCCAACGCGAGGGAGGCCCCGACCCCGGCCGCCGCGCCGTCGACCCGCGCGAGCACCGGCGACGGCAGCGTGAGGATCGCCCGGATCACCCGGTTCGCGGTGTCCATCACCACCCGCGGGTCGGTGCCGGGCCCGGACGAGGCGGCGATCAGGTCGGCGCCGGTGCAGAACGCGCCGCCCTCGCCCGCCAGCACCACCACCCGCACGTCACGCTCGCGCGCGCGGCCCTCCAGCAGGTCGCCGAGGGCGCGCATCGAGTCGATGTCGAGGGCGTTCATCCGGTCGGGACGCGCGATCGTGACGCGCAGGATCCCGTCCGCGAGGTCGACCAGCAGTCCCTCGACCCGCTCCGCTTCGACGTCGGTCATCGCCGGACCGCCGAGATCTGCGAATCCAGCAAGGCGACAGCCTGTTCCGTGATTGTGTTGGCACGACTGATCATGTGCGTCATCGGCTCCCCGCCTTCGACAAGACCCGGATCCTCGCCACCCCTCCGGACCGGCGCGGTGGCGAATTTGCGTTAACTTTCATGCACGGTTCGCGTACTGTCAAGACCAAATCCACTATCGGAGCAGAATTTTCGCCCGCCCCCTCGCTGCCGCCACCCCGGGCACCGGACCACCTCGCGGGTTCCGGTTCGGGGCCAGCGCTCCGATACCATTTCCGTCGAACAGTTCAGGAGGCCCGATGACCCAGTCGACCCGCCGTCGGTCGGTTCCGGAGCCGCCGGCACCCCGCAAGCGACCGAAGAACCGCAAGGCCCAGATCGCCCTTGTCGCCGCGGAAGCCTTCAGCGATCGGGGCTATCACGCCGTCGGGGTCGACGACATCGCCGCGGCGCTCGGCATCTCCGGACCGGCGCTGTACCGTCACTTCCCCAACAAGTACGCCCTGCTCGTGCAGGCCGCGCAGAGCACCGTCGGGTCACTGCGCGCGGCGGCGGAGGAGGCGGTGACCGCCACCGCGGATGCGGATGCCGAGCGCCGACTCGATGCGATCGTGCGGGCGCTGGTGACCACCACCACCCGGAACCGGCGCACCGGCGGCCTGTACCGCTGGGAGGGCCGCTACCTGCAACCCGACGACCGCGCCGCGATGCGCGACGACTTCGCGGCCCTCAACGAGCAGGTCAACCGGCCGCTGCGGGACCTGCGCCCCGAGCTCGCCCCGACGGACGCCGCGGTCCTCGCGGCGTCCGCGCTCAGCGTGATCGGCAGCATCACCGCGCACCGGGCGGCGCTGGCCACCCGCCGGATCGAGAAGCTGCTGCGCGCCGCCGCGTGGGCGGTGCTGCGCGCCGACCTGACGCGCGCGACCCCGGCCGCGACGACGCTCGACGACCCGTCCGCCCGCGGATTGCCCGTCACCTCGACCCGCGAACTGCTGCTGACCGAGGCGATGCGGATCTTCAACCTCCGCGGCTATCCGGAGTCGAGCATCGAGGAGATCGGCGCCGCGGCCGGGATCACCGCGTCCAGCGTGTACCGGCACTTTCCCAGCAAGGCCGACCTGCTCGCCGCCGCGTTCTACCGGGCCGCGGACCGCCTCGCGACGGCCACCCGGGCCGCGCTGGCCGAATCCGCCGAGCCTGCCGCTGCGGTGCGGCGCCTGGTCGCGGCGTACATCGACCTCGCGTTCGCCCGCCCCGAGGTGCTGACCGTGTACTTCGCGGAGATCGGGAATCTGCCCGCCGCCGAGCGCACCGACCTCCGCAACGTCCAGCGCCTGCACATCGAGGAGTGGGTGACCCTGCTCGCCGCGGCCCGCCCCGACCTGCCTGCGGCCGAGGCGCGGTTCCTCGTCCATGCCGCGCTCGGCCAGACCCTCGACATCGGCAGGCTGATGCGGTTCGACACCGGCCCGCTCGCCCGCGGCCGAATGCAGGCGCTGATGCTGGCGGTGCTGTACAGCTGAGCACGCGGCTCCGCCGCCCGTGAGTCCTTTTGGTCCGCAACGGGGCCAGAAGGACTCACGGGCGGGTCAGCGGCTCCGCGCCGAGTTCGCTCGGTCGGTAGCCGCTCGGGTAGCCGGGGTAGGTGCGGTTGCCGGGGTCGACGGCGATGACCGAGGTCCGACGCGGCGGGAAGTGCCGCAACGCTCGGGCACGCACCGCGAGCGCCCGATCTGCCACCGGCCGCATCCACGACGGCGCGGCCCGGAAACCGAACGCCGAGAGCATCATCGGGTCGAGCATCGCGGTGACCCCGACGGAGACCGCGGGCCGCACCGCGGCCGGGAACCACGAGCAGAACAGGTCCCGGGTGTACACCCCGACGGCGTGGACCTCGGGCGTGTTCCGGAAGTGCAGCCGCTCGTACGCCGCCTTGAACCGGTGGAACTCCTGGAAGTCGTCGGGGATGTCCCGAATCCCCATCCTCACCCCCACCTCCCGGTAGAAGTGGAACGCGGCGAGCCGTTCGTGCGGATGCAGCGGCCGCCAGCCGTACCGTTCGATCCAGTCCAGCGGCTCGTAGACGAAAGTGGACAGCACATACCGCATGTCGTCGTTCGAGATCTCGTACTTGCCGTGCATCCGGTTCACCACCCGCAACGACTCCTTGCCGCGCGGCGAGTCGTAGCCGTGCTCGAGCAGCTCCGCCATCAGCAGCGAGGTGTCGTCATACCGCTTCTGCGGCCGGTTCTCGAACTCGCCTGTGCGCTTGAGCAGTTCGGAGATGGACGGCACGCAGTAGGTGCGGAACAGCGCAAATTCGAGCGCCCGGGTGTAGTCCCAGGGGAACTCGAAGCCCGCGGTGATCCGGTGGATTTGCTGATGGTCGCGGACCGGGTCGAGGGTCTCGATGCGGCGCAGCCAGCCGTGGCGACCGCGCGGCGCCTTGCCTCCGTCGATGAGGAACATGGCGTCAGTCCCGTCCGTGCATGGTGCGCAGCAGCCACTCCGCGATCTTCATGTCGCGGCCCTTACGCTCCATCGTCAGCAGGTTGAGCGGGGCCCGGAACTTCTGCCGGGTCACCGCCTTGGGCCGGGAGAACTCGCGCAGCCCGTCCGCGCCGTGGATCCGCCCGAACCCGGACTCGCCGACACCGCCGAACGGCAGCGACGGGACGCCCGCGAACCCGAGCACCGAGTTGATCGACACCATCCCGGTCCGCAACCGCTCCGCGGCGGCGAGGGCCCTCGCCCGGTCCTTACTGAAGATCGACGCCCCCAGCCCATAGCTCGACCGGTTCGCCTTGTCGACGCCGTCGTCAAGGTCGCGCATCCGGTTCACCGCGACGATCGGCCCGAACGTCTCCTCGGTCATCGCGGTGCTGTCCTCGGGGACGTCGCCGAGGATCACCGGCTCGATGTAGGGGTGGCGCACCGACTCCCGGCCGCCGAGCACGGCCCGCGCTCCCCTGTCGAGTGCGTCCTCGACCTGCCCGCGCACCACCTCATTCTGCCGGTCCAGGGTCATCGGCCCGTAGGAGTCGCCGGTCCCACCACCCGTGCGCAGCCGCGATGCCTGCTCGGTCAGCTTCCGAACGAACGGGTCGTACACCTCGTCGGCGACGAAGATCCGTTCCACCCCGGCGCAGGTCTGGCCCGCGTTGCCCATCCCGCCGAAGACCGCGAAGTCCACGGCGGCGTCGAGGTCGGCGTCCGCCGCGACGAGCATCGCGTCCTTGCCGCCGCACTCCGCGACGAGCGGGGTGAGCGTCTTCGCGCACGCCTCCATCACCTTGCGCGCGGTGGGGCCGGAGCCGGTGAACGCCACCTTGTCGACGCCGGCCGCGACGAGCGCGCCCCCGGTCGCGCCGAGGCCGGTGACCACCTGCAGCACCGGCTGATTCGGTACGAGCGAGTTCCACTTGTCGGCCAGCCACACGGCGACGCCGGGGGTGAGCTCGCTCGGCTTGAACACGATCGCGTTGCCCGCCGCGAGTGCGTAGGAGATCGACCCCATCGGCGTGTAGATCGGGTAGTTCCACGGGCCGATCACGCCAACCACGCCGTACGGTTCGTACCCCAGGGTGGATTCCTGATTGGCGCTGACCATCCCCGACGGCACCTTGCGACGCTTAAGGACCTTCCCCGCGTTCTTCGATGCCCAGTCCAGATGCTCGACGGCCAGCATGATCTCAAGGATCGCGTCGTCGATCGGCTTGCCGGTCTCGGCGGAGATCACCGCGGCCAGCGAGCGGGCGTCCGAGGCGATCGCGGACTTCCACTTCTGCAGCCACTTTTTGCGCCCGTCGAAGCCGAGGTCGGCCCACCAGATCGCGGCATCGCGGGCGCGGGCGACCGCGGCGGCGACGTGCTCGGCGTCGTGCACCGGGTATTCGGCCAGCACGGCGCCGGTGCGCGGGTCGAGCGAGGCGAAGGTGCCGGACGTGGTGGGCGCCTGCGCGTCGCTCGGCGTGTGGTCGGTGCGCTGGGACATGGGGCGTTCCTCCGTCGGTTGGCGCGGCAGATCGGTCGCATGGCGTCGTTCGGGGTGGGTCCTGATTCGATCCTTGCCTACCCGGACCCTTCCGAACCAAGATCACATCACATATATTTGATTTGTCGTACTGTTGTCGGCATCACAGTAGGCCGTACCCCCGCGGCGGGCAATGCTCCCGCCGCGATCCGCCACTTCCGATCGGAGCATCACCGATGAGCGTCGATTTCAGCACCGAGCAGCGGGCGTTCGCCCAGACCGTCGCCGACTTCTGCAAGCGGGAGGCGGGCACCAGGGAGATGCGGGACCGCCTCACCGACCACGGCAGGGCGAGTCACAGCCCCGAGATCTACGGGAAGATGGCCGACCTCGGCTGGCTGGGCCTCACCGTCCCGGAGGAGTACGGCGGATCCGACGCGACGATGGTCGACATGTGCATCCTGCTGGAGGAGACCGCGCGCGGAATGGCCCCGATCGGTGCGATCGGACCGACCCTCATCACCGGCGGCGCCTACGCGAAGTTCGGCACCCCCGAGCAGAAGGAGACCGTGCTGCGCGGCATCGTTCGCGGTGTGTCGCAGTCGATCTCGATGTCCGAGCCGGAGGCCGGATCCGATGTCGGCAACCTGAGCACCAAGGCGGAGAAGACCTCCGACGGGTGGGTGATCAACGGCCAGAAGACGTGGTGTTCGAACGCGCACATCTCCGAGAACATCCTGCTCGTTGCCCGCACCTCGCGTGGCGAGAGCAAGCACGAGGGGATGACGATGTTCCACGTGCCGGTGACGACCCCCGGCCTGAAGATCAGCGGCATCGAACTGATGGGCGGCCACAAGGAGACCAACGACCTCTACTTCACCGACTGTGTGCTCCCGGAGGACGCCGTCGTCGGCGAGGTCGGCAACGGCTGGCGGCAGCTGATGACGGGGTTGAACTTCGAGCGGCTGATCCTGTCCGCGATGATCCTCGGCACCGCGGAGCGCGCCTTCGAGGACACCCTCGCGTTCGTCACGCAGCGCACCCAGTTCGGTCGGCCGATCGGCACCTTCCAGGCGTTGCGGCACCGGATCGCGGACCTGGCCACCGAGATCGAGTGCACCAAGCTGCTCGTCTACAGCGTCGCCCGCGCCGCCGACGCCCATCCGGACAAGATGCTGGCGCGGGAGGCGTCGATGGCCAAACTGAAGGCCACCGAGACCGCGAAGCGGGTCGCGCTCGAGGGCATGCAGATGATGGGCGGCTACGGCTACGCCACCGAGTTCGACATGGAGAAGCACGTCCGCGCGACCCTCGTCTCGACGATCTTCGGCGGCACCAGCGAGATTCAGCGCGACATCATCGGCAAGACATACGGGCTCTGAGCGTTCGGAGGCGGCGCGCACCGCTGCCCCTATGCTGAACTGCCGTGACGAGGAGCAGCACATGACCACCACCCGCAAGGCCGACGGCCGCGCACTGCGCCGCAGGCCCCAACTGTCCGACGACGTCGCGGCGCACGTGCGCGGCGTCATCATGTCGGGCGGGGTGCGGCCCGGGGACTTCATCCGGCTCGACGAGACCGCGGCCGAACTCGGCGTTAGCGTCACGCCGGTGCGGGAGGCGCTGCTGACGCTGCGCGGGGAGGGGCTCGTCGAGTTGGTGCCGCACCGCGGCTACGTGGTGGCCCCGCTGACCCGGGCCGACGTACACGACCTGTTCTGGCTGCAGGGTCAGGTCGCGGAACGGCTCACGATCCGCGCGGCACCCCAGGTGACGCCCGCGGTCCTGGCCGAGATGCGGGAGGCGAGGGACCTGTTGGCCCGGGCCGTCGCCGCCGGGGACACCGACCGGATCGAGGACCTGGAGTTCTCCTTCCACCGGATCCTCAACCGGCTGGCCGGGGCGCACAAGCTGTCGTGGTTCCTGCTGAACGCGCTGCGCTACACCCCCGCGCACCTGTATTCCGCGGACCCGCAGTGGGGCGCGGCCGCGGTCGCCAGCCACGGCCGGTTGATCGCCGCACTGGCGGCGGGCGATGCGGAGGAGGCGGGCGCGGTGACCCGCGCGCATTTCGCCGATGGAGCGCAACGCCTGCTGACGCACCTGGAGCAGGCGGGCATCTGGGACTGAAACCCGCTGCCGCCCAACGACAGGGGCCGCACCCGGATTTCCGGATGCGGCCCCTGCGTGCCCTGCGTGAAGACGTGACTACCAGACGACCGCGATGATCACGTTGACGACGGCGAGGATCCCGATCGCGTGCGCGAGGGTCGCGGTGGAGTTCGCGGTGGCGACGGCCGCCCCACCGGTCGGGGCCGCGGGCTCCGCCTTCGCCGCGCGCAGTCCGAGGACGGCGAGGACGAGGATCACGATCGCGACGACGAGCTTGATGCCCACCTTCATGTGGTTCATGTCCGCGTCGTTCGCCTCGTTCAGGCCGACCAGTGCCAGCCCGGAGACGACCTGCAGGATCGCGCCGTGCAGCATGCCCGGGATCACGCGCGGTGCCTTGAGCACGGTCATGTAGCTGCCGATGATGGCGGCGAGTCCGATGAAGTGCAGGATCAGGAAGATGTCGATGGCTGCGGTCATGCCTGTATTCGACCAGGGCCGATAGAGCCCTGTAAAGCAAGGTTTACCTTCACCCGTCCGCGGACGCCACCGCGACTGGACACACGTCCAGTCGATGTTCCCGAAACCGAGCCGACGGGTCCGTGCTCGGTAGTACTGTCACCGACCGAGCAGCGCGTGACGGCCCACACGCGCACCCGTCGGACCGTCGCACAGCCACCGCGACGGCAGACCCGTGACGAAGGAGCCAATCGCTGTGTGTTCAATTCTCGGCATGTTCGGCCTGCGCCCCGACGACGACCGGGCGGCGCTGCGCGCCAGGGCGGTCGAGGCGTCCCGGCGGCAACGCCACCGCGGGCCCGACTGGAGTGGCGTGTTCGTCGACGACGGCGTGATCCTCGTCCACGAGCGCCTGGCGATCGTCGATCCGGCCAGCGGCGCGCAACCGCTGCGCTCGCGGGACGGCTACCTGGCGCTGGCCGTGAACGGCGAGATCTACAACCATCGCGACCTGCGCGCCGGCCTCGACTACGACTTCACGACGGCCTCGGACAGTGAGGTCATCAACGCGCTCTACCGCACCGGCGACGACGACTTCGTCAGCCGGATCAACGGGATCTTCGCGTTCGCGCTCTGGGACGCCGACCGGCGTCGGTACCTGATCGCGCGCGACCCGATCGGCGTCTGCCCGCTGTACTGGGGGCACGACAGCGACGGCCACCTGCTGATCTCGTCGGAGATGAAGTCCCTCGCCGACCTCTGCGACGACGTCGCCCAGTTCCCCCCCGGACACATCTTCGACAGCGTCACCGGAGAACTGCGGCGCTACTACCTGAGGCCATGGCGCGAGTACGCGGCCACCGCGGGCACCGAGGTCGCGCCGGCGGCCCTGCGTGCGGCCTTCGAACAGGCCGTGCGGCGGCAGCTGATGACCGACGTTCCCTACGGGGTGCTGCTGTCCGGCGGCCTCGACTCCTCCCTCGTTGCGGCGTGTGCCGCCAAGTTCGCCCGCGACCGCGTCGAGGACGACGACCGCAGCGAGGCGTGGTGGCCGCACCTGCACTCGTTCGCGATCGGCCTCGACGGCTCCCCCGACCTGGCCGCCGCGCAGCTGGCCGCCGACATGCTCGGCACCGAGCACCACGGATTCGTGTACACCGTCGAGGAGGGCCTCGACGCGCTGCCGGAGGTGATCCGGCACATCGAGACCTACGACGTCACCACGATCCGCGCGTCCACACCGATGTTCCTGCTCGCCCGCCGGATCAAGGCGATGGGCGTGAAGATGGTGCTGTCCGGCGAGGGGGCGGACGAGATCTTCGGCGGCTACCTGTACTTCCACAAGGCGCCGTCCGCGGCGGCGTTCCACGACGAGACGGTCCGCAAGATCGACGCGCTGCACAACTACGACTGCCTCCGGGCGAACAAGTCGATGATGGCGTGGGGAGTCGAGGCCCGCGTCCCGTTCCTCGACCTCGAGTTCCTTGACACCGCAATGGGTATCGATGCCCGGTACAAGATGGCGGGCGGGGGACGGATCGAGAAGGCGGTGATCCGCGAGGCCTTCGACGGCGCGCTGCCCGAGCAGATCCTGTGGCGCCAGAAGGAACAGTTCAGCGACGGGGTGGGCTACGGCTGGATCGACGGACTCAAGGATCACGCCGAGATCGTCGTCACCGATGTCGAGTTCGCCACCGCCGCCGAGCGTTTCCCCCACAACACCCCCGCCACCAAGGAGTCGTTCCTCTACCGGCGGATCTTCGAGCAGCACTTCCCCGGCGAGGCGTGCGCGGCGACGGTACCCGGCGGCAAGTCGATCGCCTGCTCGACACCCGCGGCGCTGGAATGGGATCCGGAGTTCGCGGCGATGGCGGACCCGTCCGGCCGCGCCGTCCGCGGGGTGCACGACCGGGCCCTCGCCGGCTAGCCGACCGCATCAGCGAGAACGGGGAGGGGCTCCGAGCCGAATGGCTCGGAGCCCCCCCCCCATTGCCCGCGGGCGCCCCCCCGGCGGGGCCACCTCCGCCGCGGCCCCCAACGCGGCGTCGCGGCGGAGG